>NZ_JBFTJH010000002.1:0-512701 GCF_056395325.1 Arthrobacter sp. 10L424
TCCCGGACCGAATCGAAGAGCGAGGGCAGGTCCGCGCCCGAGGCATGCCCGTACGCGCGCAGCCCGTTCCGCGACGCCCCGCCCAACAACTGGTACACCGGCATCCCGGCGACCTTGCCCTTGATGTCCCACAACGCCATGTCCACCGCCGCGATCGCGGCCATCGTCACCGGACCCCGGCGCCAGTACGAGGACCGGTACAGGAACTGCCACGTGTCCTCGATCCGGTGCGGATCCTTACCGACCAGCAACTGCGCAACATGCTCCTTCAAATACGCCGCGACCGCGAGCTCACGCCCGTTCAGCGTCGCATCCCCGATCCCCGTCACACCATCCTCCGTGGTGATCCGCAAGGTCACAAAGTTCCGGGAAGGGCTGGTCACAAAGACTTCAGCAGCAATGATTTTCATGGTCTGAATGGCTCTTTCAGTCGTAGCTGGTGGGGGTTAGTTGGTGGTGGTCGTCAGCGGTTTGGCGGCCGGTTCGACGTCGGATGTTCCGCCGGCGGCGCCGTCTGACGCGCCGTCGGACGCGCCGTCGGACGCGCCGTCGGACGCGCCGTCGGCGGTCTCGGTGCCGCTTTCGCGGCGGGACCGGATGTCCGCGAGGATCTCCGCGTGCCTGTCATCCGTGAGCCTGTACTTGGACATCACGGCTACGGCCACGATGGTCAGCACGGCCGGAATGGCGCCGGCTGCGACCTGGATTCCGAACACGGCTTCCGCGGTCTGCACGGCGCCGGACTTGTAGCCGCCCAGGGCCAGTGCGTACGCGGCGAGTGCTCCGCCCACGGCCTGGCCGGTTTTGCGGGTGAAGGAGAAGAGTGCGTACGTGATGCCCTCTGTGCGCACACCGGTTTTCCATTCGCCGTATTCCACGGTGTCGGCTTCCAGCGCCCACACCACGATGTTCACGGCCAGGACACCGACGAGGCTCACGACGAGGCCGGTGAATCCGATCCAGACCTGGCTGGCCGGGGCGAGGAAAACGATGATTCCGCCGACCACCGTCACCAGGGAGGAGTAGATGTACACGCGCTTCTTACCGAGGCTCCGGACCAGCCGGGGCATGAACCCGGCCAGCACGAAGGTGAGGACCAGCTGCGTGATGGACAGGACCGGGTACAGGTCCAGGCGGCCCAGGACGTCGCGCAGGTAGAACAGCTGGACCGAGGTCAGGGCGAGGTAGCCCGAGAGGAAGAAGAAGGAGCTCAGGCAGAGCATCAGGAGGGGTTTGTTGCCTTTGAGCGTGTCCATGCTTTGTTTGAACGTGACGTTCGGGACGGCCCGGTGCACACGCTCCTTGGCAGTCAGGACGGTGAAGAAGTAGAGGGCAGCACCGATCACCACGAAGGCCAGGGTGATGGTGGTGAAGGTTGCCTGAAGGTCGGCGCCGGGCTTGATGAGCGGTGCCACGAAGATGCCGAGGGCGGAACCCACCAGCAGCGCGCCGATCATGCGGGCGGAGCCCAGCTTTGCCCGCTCGCCCGGATCCTGCGTCATGGCGCCGGCCAGGGATCCGTAGGGGATGTTGACGAGGCTGTAGGCCAGGCCGAGGGCGGCGTACGTGACGTAGGCGTAGAGGAGGGTGCCGGACTCGCCGAGCTCCGGGATGGAGAAGGTTGCCACGCTGAGCAGGAGCAGCGGGATGGACCCGAACATGATGAACGGCCGGAACTTGCCAAAGCGCTTGCTGAACGTTCGGTCCACCACCCGGCCGGCGAAGACGTCGGCGAAGGCGTCGAAGATCCTGACCGTGAGCAGCAGGGTGCCGGCGGCGGCGGCGGAGATCCCGGCCACGTCCGTGTAGTACACGAGCAGGAACATGGTGGCGGTGGTGAAGGCGAGGTTGTTGGCAGCGTCGCCGGCGCCATAGCCGACGATGCTTAACTTGCTGAGCTTTTTCATATGTGGGCTCCTTTACCCGGGGCCGCCCCTGGGGCCGGCAAAATGGTGAAAACGCTTAGGGGGTGACGCTCTTCGTGCTGCCGTTCTTGGTGCCGGCGAGCGCGGTCCAGCGCTGGCGCAGGGCGAACGCGGCGGGCTTGGGCCGACGGTCGCGGGTGAAGACGCCCTTCTTGTTGCCGTCCACGCGCATGATGCCGTTGGACGTCTGGAAGTCGGCGAAGTTCCAGACCTGCTCGCCCACCATGGCGTCCACGCGGTCAAAGACGCGGTGGTACATGGCCAGGAAGGCGGCCTGGTATTCCTCGCTCCAGGGCTGTTCGTAGATGGAGTGGAACCCGGGCATGGTGTCCGGGCCGTACTCGGTCATGATCATGGGCTTGCCGTACTTGGCTTCCCATTCCCGGAGTTCCTTCTCCAGGACGGCCTCCGCCGTTTCGAGGTCCCCGTTGTTCAGGTACCAACCGTAGTAACGGTTGAGCATGATGACGTCGAAGAGGTCGCCCAGCAGTTCCTTGTTCGGGGTGTCGAACATGACGTTGACGTAGCCCACGGGGCGGGTGGCGTCCAGCTCGCGGGTGAGTTCCACCAGCGGCTGGAAGTACTCGCGGGCACCTTCCTCGGAACCGTTGGGTTCGTTGGCGATGGACCAGATCACCACGGACGGGTGGTTCTTGTCCCGGGCCACGAGCTCGGAGATGGCCTGCCGGTGGTTGGCGGCGGTGTTCGCGTCCACTCCGCCGTCGACGTAGGTCTTCTTGGCGATGCCGCCGAAGACGGCACCGAAGCCCAGGTGCAGCCCCACGGCGGCGGTTTCGTCGATCACCACGATCCCGTGGCGGTCCGCGAACTCCATGACCTCCTCGGCGTACGGGTAGTGCGAGGTCCGGAAGGAGTTTGCGCCCACCCAGTCCAGGAGCTGGAAATCGTTGACCATCTGGGCGTTGCTGTGGCCCTTGCCGACCGTGACGTGGTCCTCGTGCATACCGAAGCCGGTGAAGTAGAACGGCTCCCCGTTGATGAGGAATTCCTTGCCGCTGATTTCTACGGTACGGACGCCGACGGGCAGCGTGTACGTGTCCAGCAGCGTGCCGCCGTCGTGGATTTCGGCGGTCAGGCTGTACAGGTAGGCGGCGCCGGGCTTCCAGAGCACGACGTCGTCGATCACCAGCGCGCCGTTGGCGCCGTCCGCGCGGGCGACTTCGACGCCGTCGGCATCGCTGAGCGAGACGGTCACCGTTTCGCTGCCCGTGCCGCCCGCGGTGACGATGGTGTAGTCGACGCTCCCGGTGGTCCCGTCGAAGCCGGTCACGACGGTGATGTCATCCACGGTCACCGCGGGGGTGCTGAAGAGCCAGAGGCTGCGGTGCAGTCCGGCGTAGTTGTAGAAATCGTGCAGGTAGCTCTGCTGGCGGCGGCCGTCCTCGGTGACGGTGATGCTGCCCGGGGGGATGGTGGCCTGGGTGAGCTCGTTGTTCACGGCGACGGTGAGGCGGAACGCCTGGCCGGGGGCCACGTGGTCGGTGATGTCGGCGCTGAACGGCATGTAGCCGCCGGTGTGCTGGGCGACGAGGACATCGTCCACCCACACCATCCCCTCGTGCGTGGCGGAGTCGAGGCGGACGTGGATCCGCTCCCCTGCCCAGCCGCGGGGAACGCGCACGTCGCGCTGGTACCAGACGTAGCCGACGTGGTCACGGATGGCCTTGTCCGGGAAGACGTCGTTGTAGCTGGCGGGAACTCCCATTTCCAGTGTTGATTCGAGCGGCGCCTTGAACCATTCATCCCGGTGGCCGGCCCGTTCGAAGTCCACCTTGAACCGGTACAGGCCATCGAGGTTGATAATTTCGCGGGTTTCGTTGGCCTGTGGCTTGAGCATTTGGGAGGTCCTATCGCGTCTTTGCGGGCAGTGCCGGGGAGGTTTTGGGGGGCCGGCGGCGTGGCCGGGTTTTTTGCTCCTGTTGTAATCCTAATCACTTGGCAATCACATGGCAAGCGGTTGCCATAATTTTGTTGAAAAGATCCGTGAAACGCTGCTGCCCGGCTCCCCGGGATCGGGAGCCGGGCAGCGGCGCTTGCACGGAGGGCGTTACGGGGAGACAGCCCGCTCCCCGAACGTTCCGCACAGGCCTTCAATCAGTTCCACGACCGGTCCGTCCGCGGCAAGGGACGGATCCACGAGGGCCAGCAAGGCGCGGATCCGCTCGGCGCCGGTGAGCCGGTTGGCTGCGGCCACGTCGCCGGCCAGCGGGTCGGAGAGCTCGTCCGCGGTGGTGGTGTGGTCCATCCAGGCGGCGATCATGCGGGCCGCGGCGGCCCCGGTCCTGCCCTGGGCGCGTTCGGCCCGCAGCACCGGCACGGCACGCATGCGGAGTTTGGTGCTGCCATCCATGGCGATCTGGGCCAGGTGGTGGGCGATCCGGGCGTTGGAGAAGCGGTCCAGCAGGGCGGCGCGGTAGGCGGGGATTCCGAGTTCGCCGGCCGGGAGGTTGGCTTCGGCCTCGTCCCAGAAGCGTTCGACGGCGTCCCGGCACAGCGGATCCGCCAGGGCCTCGGCCACGGTGGTGTGGCCGCGGAGCTGCCCGGCGTAGGCCAGGAGGGAGTGGGCGCCGTTGAGGAGCCAGAGCTTGCGGTTTTCGTACGGTTCGATGTCCGCGACGAAGACGGCCCCGGCGTCTTCCCAACGGGGCCGTCCGGCGGGGAAATCGCCGCTGAGGACCCAGTTGGAGAACGGTTCGGCCACTACCGGGGAGCTGTCGCGGTAGCCGCAGGCAGCCTGGACGGCTTCGACGTCCGCCCCGGTGGTGCGCGGGGTGATCCGGTCCACGGAGGTGCTGACGAAGCTGGCGTTCGCCTCGATCCAGGACGCGAGCCCGGCGTCCCAGGCCCCGGCCATGCCCACGACGGCGTTGTGGGCGACGGTGCCGTTGTTGGACAGGTTGTCGCAGCAGACGACGGCGAGTGGCCCCGTCCCGGCGGCCCGGCGGGCGGCGAGTGCCAGCACCAGCCGGCCCAGCGGCGTCGTCGGGTATCCGCTGCCGGACGCCAGCAGAGCAAGGTCGGCGGCGACGTCGGCGGCACCCGTGTCCAGGCTGCCGTCGGCGCGGAGGCGGTAGGCGGCCTCGGTGATGGTCAGGGTGATCACTGCGGTAGCCGGGGCGGCGACCAGAGCGGTGAGCCGTCCGACGTCGGCCCCGTCCACGGCCTCCACAATGCTGCTGACGGTCGCGAACGAGTCCCCCGCGTCGCCCCGCTCCACCACGGTGTACAGGCCGTCCTGCTCGGCGAGGGCCAGAGCGGCGTCCGGGCGGCGTCCGGTGAAGGCGGCGATGCCCCAGTCCGCGGCGTCGCCCGCCTGGTGGGTGTACCAGGCCTGGTGCGAGCGGTGGAAGGCGCCCAGGCCCAGGTGGACGATCCGCACCGGGGCCTTCGCGGAGGGGCGGAGGGCGCGGTTGAGCCGGGGAAGTTCCACGGCGGATTCCGCTTTTGCCTGCAGTTCGATGCTCACAGTTTGAAGACCCTTCGGGGGGAGCCGTCGACGAGGTCGACGATGATTTCGTGGGCTCGGTCCTCGCTGACCCGGTGTTCGGCGACGAGGCGGGCCAGGAAGGAGGCCTCGATCCGGCGGGACGCATCGTGCCGGGCCGGAATGGAGCAGAACGCGCGGGTGTCGTCGATGAAGCCCGAGGAGCGCGAGAAGCCGGCGGTCTCGGTGACGGCGGAGCGGAAGCGCAGCATGGCGTCGGGGGCGTCGAGGAACCACCACGGCGCACCGAGGTAGACGGACGGGTAGAACCCGGCCAGCGGTGCGAGTTCGCGGGAGAACACGGTCTCGTCCAGGGTGAACAGCACCAGGTGGAAGTCCTTCGCGGTACCGAAGTCCTGCAGCACCGGGCGGATGGCCTCGGTGTAGTTGATCGCGAACGGGATGTCGTGGCCCGTGTCCGCGCCGAACTGGGCGAACGTCGGTTCGTGGTGGTTGCGGTAGGACCCCGGGTGGATGGTCATAACCAGGCCGTCCTCCACGGACATCCGGGCCATCTGGTACATCATGTGGGCTTCGAAGTCGTCGCGGTCCTGCGCGGTGGCGCGGCCGGCGCGGGCGCGGTCAAACAGTTTCGCCGCGTCTCCGGCGTCGAGCTTGAGGGTTGCCGGTGTGCGGACGCCGTGGTCGGCGGAGACCGCGCCGTGGTCCACAAAATAACGACGCCGGTTCTCCAGCGCGGTGAGGTAGCCGGCATAGCCGGTGGCGCCGTCGGCCGCAGCCGCGATCAGCCGGTCGACATTCGCGGACCAGCCGGGGTGCGCGATGTTCAGGTACGCGTCCGGGCGGAAGGTCGGCAGGACACGGCCGTGGAAGGTGGGGTCCTGGGCGATCGCCTTGTGGCTGGCCAGGCTGTCCAGGGGGTCGTCCGTGGTGGCGAGGACTTCGATGTTGAAGTCCTTGAAGAGCTGGCGGGGACGGAACCCGGGCTCGAGCAGGCGGGCCGAAATCGCGTCGTAGCTGGCATCGGCCGTCTCGGCGCTGATCTCGTCCCGGAGCCCGAAGACGCTCTCAAACTGGGTGCGGAGCCAGTAGCCGGAGGCGGTGCCGTCCAGCAACGGCCAGGCATTGCAGAACTCCTGCCAGACGGTGCGGGAGTCGGGTTCGGCTGTCTTGGAGCCACGCAGCCGGTCCAGTGGAACGCCGCTGGCGTGGATCAGCCGGGTGACGTAGTGGTCCGGGCTGACCAGCAGCGCTGCCGGGTCCGGGAAGGGGGTGTTGTGCTCGATGACGGCGGCGTCAACGTGCCCGTGCGGGGAAATGATGGGGAGGTCCTCGACCCGGCCCAGGAGCTCGCGCGCAATGCTGCGCGTTCCGGGATCCGCGGGCAGGAGCCGGTCTGGGTTGGCGGCAATCGACTGTGACATAGCTCAATGGTCCGGCCTGCAACAGCACCTTGTCAACCGGTTGCCATAAATTGCCAACATATTTGTCGGTGCGTTTTTCGCGCCCCGGACGGATTTTCGCGCCGGAACGGGACATCCGCTACCGGATCCCGGTAGCGGATGTCCCGGGATGCAGCAGAAAGCGGAATGTGCCGCGGATTTCGACGCGGCAGGCTTACTTGCCGGCGGGCAGGAGCCGTCCGCTCGAGCCCCGCAGCACCAGTTCCGTTTCGACGCGCAGGGTGGCGGCGGGCTCCCCCGCGCCGTGCAGGAGATCGCCGTGCAGGGGATCTCGGTGCAGGAGATCGAGCAGCAGCGTGGTGGCGCCCGAGCCGCACTCCCCGAGCGGGGAGCGCACCGTGGTCAGCGGGGGTGTGGTGAAGTCGGCCCCGAAGATGTCGTCGAAGCCCACAATGCTGATCTGGTCCGGGACCACCATGCCGGCGGCCTGGAGTTCCTGCATGAGCCCGATGGCCAGGAGGTCGTTGTAGGTCAGCACGGCCGTGGCCCCGCTGGCCCGGACGTCGCGCGCCACCTGCCGGCCGCCGTCGACCGTGGGTTTGCTGGATTCCAGCCGCACGGCGTCCAGCCGGGACCATTCGCAGGCGGCCTGCACGCCCTCCCAGCGGCGGGCGGACATCCAGGACTGCAGAGGCCCGGCCACGAAGGCAACCTTCTGGTGCCCGTTGGCGGCCAGGCTGCGGACCGCCTCGCTGATGCCCTTGTTCACGTCGGGGACCACGCACGGCACGCCGTCGACCTCGCGGTTGATGACCACCACGGGTTTGTCGCGGGCGAGGGCCCGGATGTTGTCGTCGTCCATGCGCGGGCTGGCCAGGATGAGGCCGTCCACGGTGGCCATCATCCGCCGGGCGGCGGTCAGTTCGGTGGCCGCGGATTCCGCGGATTCGGCGAGCACCAGGGTGTAGTCCCGGGCCGTGGCCGTGGTTTCCGCCCCGCGGATGATGTCGAAGAACGTGGGGTTGGTGATGTCCGCGACGATCAGGCCGAAGGTGTTGGTCCGGCCGGTGGGCAGTGCCCGCGCGAACGGATTGACGTGGTAGTTCAGCTCGGCCGCGGCATCCTCGATGAGTTTCTGCGTCTTGGCGCTGACCCGGCCCGGCTTGCTGAGCGCCCGGGACACCGTGGACGGATTGACGCCGGCGACCTTGGCGATGTCGTAGATGGTGGCGTTGGACTTACCGTCGCGGGCGTGCTTCTTGGCCGGAGCCTTGGTGGCGTCGGCGTCCGGCGTCTTGGGTTCAGTCACGGGTCCATCGTAGTGCGGCACGGCAACAAACAGCGGGACGGTTGCCAAACCATCTCTCACATTCCGCCCCTTTTACGCCAACGGTCCCTCACTCTCCTCAGGAAAGTGAGAGACCGTTCGCCTCACGCCGCCGAAATGTTCGGGAGCGTTGCGCTACGAGCGTTCGGGGAATTTGCCCTCGTCCGCGATCCGCTTGTTGAGCTCGGCCAGGAACACGTCCTCGTCGAAGTCCAGGCCCACTTCCTTGCCGGTCCAGCTGGAGAGGTGGATGGCGTTGGCGAGGCGGACACCGTTGATTCCGTCCGATCCCGGTGCGAGCAGCGGGGTGCCGTCCAGGATGTTGGCGGCGAAGTTCTCCAGGACGCCGGCGTGCTGGCCGCCCCAGACGGATTCGAACTCGATGACCTCGGTGCTGTAGTACTCCTCCGGGTTCAGTTCGCCCATAAAGAGCTTCCGGACATCGTCCATGCCCATGCCGTCGCTGAGTTCCCGCTCGGGCTTCTGCAGGCGGGTCACGGTGGCGGTCTTGGAATTTTCGACGACGATCTTGCCCTGGTCGCCCAGGATCTCGAAGCGGTCCGTGCCCGTCAGATCGTGGGTGGCCGTGACGAACACGCCTGTGGCGCCGTCGCCGTAGTCCACCACCGCCGTGACCTCGTCTTCGACGGCGATGTCGCGGCGGAAGCCGTAGGCCACCTTCGCGTACACCGACTTGGGAACACCGCAGATCCACTGCCACAGATCCAGCTGGTGCGGGGCCTGGTTGACCAGGACACCGCCGCCTTCGCCGCCCCACGTGGCGCGCCATTCGCTGGAGTTGTAGTACCCCTGCGGCCGCCACCAGGTGGTGATGATCCAGTTGGTGCGGCGGATGCTGCCGATCTCCCCCGCATCCACGATCTCCTTCAGCCGCTGGTACAGCGGGTTGTTGCGCTGGTTGAACATAATGGCGAAGGAGAGCTCCGGCTTGGAGGCGGCAAACTCGTTGAGTTCCTTGACCTGCTTGGTGTACACGCCGGCCGGCTTCTCGACGAGGGCGTGGATGTTGCGCTTGAGGGTTTCGATGCCCATCTCCGGGTGCAGGAAGTGCGGCACGCACGTGACGACCGCGTCGACGTCGCCGCTTTCGAGCATGGTGATGTAGTCGTCGTAGAAGGGCGCGTCGGGGTACTGGGACGCCGCCAGTTCCTTCTTGGCAGGATCGACGTCGCAGATGGCCCCGATCTCCATGTTGGGGACCATTCCGTCCTGGATGAACTTGGCGTAGGCGCCGCCCTGCTGGCCCAGACCGATGATGCCGAGGCGTACTTTCTTGCTCATGTGGTGATTCTCCGTGGTTATTGGGGTGGTCTAGAAAAGGTTCGAGTGGCCCATGGCCACGAGGTTGTCGTACGAGGTCTGCAGGGCGTCCCAGACGGTCCGGCCGTAGAGCTCGTCCTGCTCCACGAGCAGGTACTGGGCACCGGCCGCCTGGGCGGCCGGGATGATGGCGGGGAAGTCCAGGTTGCCCTCGCCTACTTCGGCGAACTGGACCACGTTTTTGAACTCGGCCATGAAGCCCATGAAGTCCCCGGTTTCCAGGAGGCTCAGGGCGGACTCCGGCAATTCGCCGATCCGGTAGTCCTTCAGGTGGACCATGGCGGTGCGGCCGGCGTACTTTTCCAGGGTGCGGACCGGGTCCAGGCCGCCGCGCTGGACCCAGTGGACGTCGATTTCCATGCCCATGGCCGGGGAGTTCGCCGCGATGATGTCCAGCATGTAGGTGCCGTCGAACTTCGCGAACTCAATGTGGTGGTTGTGGTAGTACAGGCCGAGGCCCTGCTCCTGCAGGCGCTCGGCATAATCGTTGGCCTGCTTGGCGAAATCGACCACCGCGTTGATCGACTTCATGGCCGGGAAGGGCAGCATGCCGATCCGCAGGAGCTTCGCGTCCAGGCGCTTCGCGTCGTCGACGATCTTGTCGAAGTGGTCCTTGAGCGAGTCGCCGGGCATGCCCTTGGGGGTCTCCATCGCGACGGACAACGCCGCGATGTCCATGCCCAGCTCACTGCGGGAACGGTCCAGCTCCGCCACATTCGCCGCGGTCATGGGGATCTGGGAAACCTCGACGGCGTTGTAGCCGATCGCGTTGACCTTCCGGAGCGTCTCAAACGCCCCGAGGTCCTTGAAGCTGTCCCGCAGCATCATGGCTTGCACACCAATTTTGGCCATTCCGGTTCCTCCGTTCGGCCGGCTCCGCAAGGAAGCCGGCGTGTCGCATCTGTTGGTTGCTGGTTGCTGGCGGGACCCTCAGACGAGGGCTCCCGCCTGCTCGTGCTGCTGCCGCTGGAGTTCCAGCAGCCGGTGCCTGTCGGCCCGGCGCTGTTCCTGGCGGTCCGGGTCCGGCACCGGGGAGGCCAGCAGCAGCCGCTGAGTGTATGGGTGTTCGGGGTCCCGGGTGACGACGCCGGCCGGGCCCTGTTCGACGATTTCGCTGTGGTACATCACGGCCACGCGGTGGCTGATGTGCCGGACGACGTCGAGGTCGTGGGAGACAAATAGGTAGGACACCCCGGTGTCCTTCTGGATCTGCAGGAACAGGTCCAGCACCCGGGCCTGGGTGGACAGGTCCAGTGCGCTCACGGGCTCGTCGCAGACGATCAGTTTCGGTGCCAGCGCCAGCGCACGGGCGATCGCCACCCGCTGGCGCTGCCCGCCGCTGAATTCGCGCGGCAGCCGGTGGATCGCGTCGGACGGAAGGCCCACCTGGTCCAGCAGTTCCTTCACCCTCTTTTTGGCCGCCGCGGGATCCAGGCCCTGCACGCCGAGGGGCTCGGCGAGGATGTCGCCGATTTCCAGTGCCGGGTTCAGCGAGGTGTACGGGTCCTGGAAGACCACCTGCAGGTCCCGGCTCAGGGTCCGGCGGTCCTTCCGGCTGGCGTGGCTGATGTCCTTGCCGTCGAACATGATCCGGCCAGCGGTGACCGGCGCGAGGCCCAGCACGGCACGGCCCAGGGTGGTTTTGCCGGACCCGGACTCCCCCACCAGGCCGAGGGTCTCGCCGCGGCCGATGGTGATGTTGATGTCCGTCAGCGCGCGGAAGGGTTTGGCCCTGAAGCCTTTGCCGGGGTACTCGACCACCAGCTGGTCCACGGTGAGCAGCGGCGCGTTTTCGGTGGCGCTCATGCGACGGGCTCCTTCTGCGGGGTGGAAACGAGCGGGGACATGGGTTCCTTGCCTTCCAGCATCGACGCCAGCAGGGTCTGTGTGTAGGGTTCGCGCGGGTTGCGGAGGATCTCGCGGACGGGTCCTTCCTCCACGAGCCGGCCGTTCTGCATGACGGCCACCCGGTCGCAGAGGTCCGCCACCACACCGAAGTTGTGGGTCACCAGGATGACGCCGATGTTCAGGCGCTGCTGGAGTTCGCGGAGCAGGTCCAGCACGTCGGCCTGCACCGTGACGTCCAGAGCGGTGGTGGGTTCGTCGGCGATCACCAGGTCCGGTTCGCAGCTGATGGCACCGGCGATCAGCACGCGCTGGGCCATGCCGCCGGAAACTTCGTGCGGGTAGGCGTTGAAGGTCCGTTCCGGGTTGACGATGCCGACGTCCGTGAGCAGCTTCAGCGCCCGCTTCCGGGCCTCGGCTTTGGAGATTCGAAGGACGCGAACCATGGGCGTCACCAGCTGGTAGCCGATGGTGAAGGCGGGATCCAGGTTGCTCATGGGCTCCTGCGGAATGTAGGAAATCCGTTTGCCGCGCAGTTTGGTCAGGCGCTCCTGGCTGACGCGGTCCTCGCCCGGGGCAACCGTGTAGCCGCCGTCGAACTGGATGGCGCCGGCCACAATCCGGGCGTTGTCCGGGAGCAGGCCCAGGATGGAGAACGCGGTCTGGGACTTGCCCGAGCCGGATTCACCCACGATGCCCAGGATCTCGCCACGGTCCACGTGGAAGGACACGTCGTCCACGACCTTTTTGATGGACCCGTCCGCCTGCGGGTAGCCGACGCCGAGATTAGTCACCTTCACTAGGTGGTGTTCGGTGCCGGCGTCGACGGCGGCCACGGTCTTGCGCGCCGGGCGCGCGGCGGCGGGGGCCGGCGTCGTGCCCGTCGTGCTTTTGTTGGCGCCAGCGGTCGCGCGCTTCTTGCGGTGCTTGATCTTTTCGCCGTCTTCCAGGGCATCACGGATGGCGTTGCCCAGCAGGACGAGGGCGCCGATGGTGAGGGCCATGGCAAAGGCGGGCCAGAAGAGCAGCGTCGGCGTGAGGTAGACGTTCTTGAATCCTTCGCTGAGCATCACCCCCCAGGTTGCCTTCGCGGGGTCGCCCAGGCCCAGGAATTCGAGCCCGGACTGGATCGCGATGGCCACGCCGGCGATCGCGGCGGTCTGGATGATGATGGGGGCGCGGACCACGGAGAAGATGTGCCGCGTGATGATCCTCAGGTCCGAAAGCCCGGACACGCGGGCGGCATCCACGTAGAGCTCGTTGCGGACCGATTGCACCGCCGAGCGCGTGAGGCGGAAGTAGGAGGGGCTGATCAGGACGCCGAAGGCGATCATGGCGATCCACACCGACGGGCCGAAGGCAGCGCGGATGGTCAGCAGCACGATCAGGCCCGGGAGGCTCATCAGGATGCTGACGATCCAGTTGGACACCGCCTCGAACTTGCCGGCGTAATAACCGGCCACCAGGCCCGCGGGCAGGCCGATCGCGATCGCGACGGCGGCGCACAGCAGCGCGGACAGGAGTGTCAGCTGCGCCCCGTACAGCAGCCGGCTCCAGACGTCGCGCCCGGAACTGTCCGTGCCCAGGATGTTCACCGAATCCGGGCCGGCGAGGGTCTTGGAGATATTGGCGAAGTTCTCGTCGAACGGTGCCAGCACATCGGCGAACACGGCCATGAGTGCCAGCACCAGCAGGATCGCCATGGCAACGATCCCGAGCGGGTTCTTGAAAAGCCTTTTGAGGACCGTGGAGCGGACCACGGTTCCGGTCTGGCCCGTCGTTCCGGGCAGTGGCGTCAGGGCTGAGGTTTCGACGGACTCGGTCACGAGGCACGCACCTTCGGGTTGAGCCAGCCGTTGAGCAGGTCAACAATCAGGTTGACCAAAATGACAACGGCGACGGTGTACATAACAACGCCCATGACCACCGGCTGGTCGCTCTGGCTGGTGGCGGCGACAGCCAGCGGCCCCATGCCGGGCAGGGCAAAGATTTGCTCGATGATGACCACGCCGCCGAGCATGCCGATGAGCTGCAGGCTGAGCACGGTGAGCCCCGCCGGAGCGGCGCTGCGCAGGACATGCCGGAACAGGACTTCGCGCTCCTTGATGCCGCGGCTGCGGAGGGTGCGGACGTAGTCGCGTTCGAGCTGCTTGATGACGGCACTGCGGATCTGCTGCGCGCCGCCGGTGACTCCGTTGATGAGCAAAGCGATCACCGGAAGCGTCAGGGAAAGCACCCAGGCAGAGGCGGGTTCGCCCGGGGAAATGGTGCTGGTGGCGGGGAAGAGCCCCATCTGGATGGCCAGGACGGTGACCAGGATGATGCCGATCACGAATCCGGGGACGGAGTCGCCGATGATGGCGCCGATCTGGACCACCCTGTCGACCCAGCCGCGCTTCACTGCTGCGGCGACGCCCAGGAGTGTCGCGATGATGGCGATCAGGATCATGGCGGCGGCCACCATGGTCATGGTGACGGGAATGCGCGTGGCGAGCGCGCCGGCCACGGGTTCGGACGTGAACCAGGATGCTCCAAGGTCACCCTGCAGGGCGCCCGTGAGCCAGCTCAGGTAGCGCGTGATGATGGGCTGGTCGAGGCCCAGCTCTGCTTCCTTCACGGCCAGCTGCTCCGGCGTGGCCTGGTCGCCCAGGATGTTCCGTGCAATGCTGCCGCTCGATACGTAAAGAAGGGAAAAGACGAGGATCGAGACGGCGAACAGGACGACGAGTCCGCTGCCGAGGCGTTTGAGGATGAATGTGATCATTGCTGGCTCCATTGAACTGGCATGGATTGACTGCCTGGTCCGGCAGCCCGCCAGTGGTGACGGTCTGCCGGACCGGCGCCGGTTTGTTGTGTGGCGACGTGCGCCGGTGTTACTTGGCGGGCGCGTAGTTGTAGAGGGACGGAACGGCCTGCTGGACCTGCGGCGTCACGGTGATCTTCGAGTTGTAGTAGTACATCTGGTTCACACGGAACAGCGGGGCAAACCATGCCTGCTCCACCACGTACTTGTTGACTTCCTGCGCCAGCTTGCCGGCATCCTTGCCGCCGTTCTGCACGGCGTCGATCTTGGCCTGGAGTTCGGGCGTGGTGTTCTTGAACGGGTTGTACAGGGCCTTGGTGGAGACGATCTGGTTGATGGCCACCCACGGTTCGCCCTGGAAGAGGCTGAAGTACATGGTGGTGAACTTCTGGGCGGCCACTTCGCTGGTGAAGGTGTTCGTGATCGCGGCGCCGACCTCGAGGGTGATCCCGATGTCAGCGAGCTGCTGCTTGACCACCGCGAGCTGGGTTTCGAAGCCGGGGACGGCCGGGACGGCCAGGGTGACGCCGCTCTCGTAGCCGGCTTCCTTCAGCAACTGCTTGGCCTTGGCCGGATCGTACGTGTAGTGGTTCTCCAGCTCTTCGGTCCAGGCCCCGCTGGCCTTGCCGAACGGCTGCGACGTCGGCGTGCCCTGGCCCAGCATGACCTGGTCCAGGATGGTCTTGCGGTCAAAGGCGTAGTTGATGGCCTGGCGGACCTTGACGTTCCCCAGCGGGGTGTTCTTGGCGCCGTCGCGGTCCAGCAGCAGCAGCCCCTGCCAGTCCACCTCATTGGTGACGAGCTTCATCTTGGCGCCCTCGGCCTGCTTGCCGGTCTTCGGGTCCAGCAGCGTGGCGTCCACCTGTCCCGAGACCAGGGCATTGGTCCTGGCGGTCGCGTCAACGAGGATCTTGAAGGTGACTTTCTCGAACTTCTGGTTGTCTTTGTTCCAGTAGTCCTTGCGGGCCGTGAAAACGGACTGTGAGTCTTTGACCGTGGCGGCTTTGTCCATGACGTACGGGCCGCTGCCCACGGGCTCGGTCTTGATGCCTTCGGTGCCCAGGGCCTTCGGGCTGCCCATGAGGCCGGCGGCCTGGCTGAGGTAGAACTCCAATGAGGGATCCGGTGCCGTCAGGTTGAGCTCAATGGTGTCGGCATCCACCACCTTAACGTCGGAAACCGCGGTGAGCTGGGCCATCTGCGGGCCGTTGGCCTTCTTGAAGTGATCCAGGTTCGCTTTGGCCGCTTCGGCGTCGAACGTGGCGCCGTCGCTGAAGGTCACGCCCTTGCGGAGATCAACGGTGAGCACGGTGTTCGTCGCGTTGTACTTCCACGCGGTGGCCAGCATGGGGCTGAGCTTGCCGTCCGGTTCCCGCAGGAGCAGGGAATCGTAGGCCGCCTGGTACGGCTGCAGGAAGTGGCCGACGTGCGCCTGGGCAGGATCCCACGAGCGGATTTCCTGAACAGCACCCAGGGTCAGCGTGGTTGTCTTCGGACCGGCCGGGTTGTTCCCGGAGGCGGCGCCTGACGCGCCACCGCCGCAGGCAGTCAGCGCCAGGGATGCGCTGAGGATGAGGGCAGCTGCTGCTGCTTTGGGACCTAACTTCATTGTTGGCTCCTATGAGTCGTGAAACTGTGGGCGGGTTTCCCCGTTCAAGCCGTGTGGCGTGGGCCACACTGCTCTCGTGAGAATCACAGTACGCAGAGTTGCCTTTCTTGGCAACCGATTGTCATAAATTCTCGAAAATGTCTTTACGCCCGAAAAGTACAGCTGGAAAGCAGGGAGAGCTTCGGCCCCAGATCGCGGCAATCGCTTGTTTGAACGCACACAATGGGGCCTGCCCGAAGCGCACGCCGGAGGGTGCCCCGGAATGCCTATCCGGAAGACGTCCCGCGGGGACGACCCGACGGGCCTCAGCTGACGGCGTCGAGAGACCCGGGGTAGCTCTGCCGGTAGATTTCCTTGACGATGCGCAGCGACTTTTCGGCCTCCGCCGGGCTGATCCAGAACGGCTCCGCATCGTGCAGCCGGCCGTAGAAGTCAGCGATCAGCAGTTCATGCGAGACACCCCAGTAGGACCGGCCGCCGGAGCCGCTACTGCGCTCTGGAATGATATCCACGCGCCCGTCTTGATGGGCGATGGTCAGGTCGCCGCGCAGGCTCAGCACGGCCTTTTCGGTGACAACCTCGAGTGTTACCGGCGCGTTGGTGGCGTTGGCCAGGGTGGCATAGAACGCGCTCCTGGCGCCGTTGGCATGTTCGGCGACGAATTCGGTGGTGTCTTCCACCTCGATGGTGCTGCCCAGGAAACGCGTGGAGGCGTTGCCACTGACCGCGACGACGTCGCCCACCAGCCATTGGAGCAGGTCCACGGTGTGGATGGCCTGGTTCATCATCAGCCCGCCCCCGCCGCCGGCCCAGGTCCCCCGCCACGGCCGGTCCTGGTAGTACTCGGCGGAGCGCTGCCACATGACCGTTGCCGACGCCCCCGCCACGGCCCCCAGTTCGCCGGAGGACAGCAGTGCGGCCAGGGCCTGGGAGGTCGCGTTGTACCGGTTCTGGAAGCACACGGCGATTTTCGCAGTGCCCGCCGAGGCGGCTTCAACGAGCCGGCGGCCCTCCGCCAGGGTGTGGGCGAGCGGCTTCTCCACGATGACGTTGATGCCCCGTTCCAGGCAGTCGGCGGCCACGGAGGCGTGCTGGTCGTGCGGGGTGCAGATATGCACCACGTCCGGCCGGACCGCCTCGATGAGGCTCAGGTGGTCGGAAAAGCCGGGGACGCCATGGGCGGCTGCCGCGGCAGCCAGCCGCTGCGGATCCGAATCGCAGACCGCCACCAGGGTGGCGCCGTCGAGCTTCGCCACCGCCTCGAAGTGCACGGCGGAAACATCGCCGCAGCCGATGACCGCCGCCGTCGTCGTGCTCACGAGAGTTCAACTCCGTTTTTCGCGGCGAGCGCGGCGAAGGCGCGGGCCGCGCTGCCGAAGGCGACGGGACCCGAGAACCCGCCGAGTTCGTGGGCGCTGGCCAGGTGCGGCTCCAGGGAGGCGAAGCCGGTGAAGCCGTCTGCCGTGAGGGCGGCGATGGTGGCGTCGAGTTCGCCGTCGCCCTCGCCGGCGGGAACCACCTCGCCCGTGGCGGCCACGGCGTCCTTGACCTGGAAGTACTCAAGGTAGGGGCGCAGCATGGCATAGCCGTCGGTGTAGGGCTTGACGCCCACCTGGACGAAGTTGGCGTTGTCCCAGGCGATGCGCAGGGCCGGGGAATCCACGGTCTCCATGATGTCCAGGACGCGCTCGGGGGTGTCGCCGAAGATGCCCTTTTCGTTTTCGTGCAGGAGCACGACGCCGGCTTCGGCGGCGAGCGCCGCCAGTGCGCCCATCCGGGCCATGACGTCCCCGCGGATGTCGTCGGCGCCCTGGTTGTCCGCCCGGTAGAACGAGAAGATGCGGATGTATCTTGTCTCCAGCCCCTTTGCCACGGAGATGATCTGGCGGAGGCGTTCCAGCTCGTGTTCCACCGGCAGGCTCACGTCCACCTTGCCGATGGGACTGGCCACGGCCGAAACTTTGAGGCCCTTCTCATCGAGGATTTCCTTGAGTCGGGCAACCTGCACCGGTTCGAGTTCGGAGACATTCGTGCCCCAGGCGCTGCGGACCTCGATGTGGCTGGCGCCCAGGGCCAGCAGGACCGCGGCCTGCACCGCGGGATCCGGGTCTATCTCGTCGCCGAAGCCTGAGAGTGGCCAGACTGCGGTTGGTGTTTTGCTCACGCGGATCTCCTGGGTTTCGCGGCCGCCGGGCCGGGCAGCCCGGTTTTGGCTGCAGCGCGGTGACGCAGTTCACAAACGGTGTCGCCGCCAGTTTAGCGACAGTCGTCGCGTCATGACAACCGATTGCCAAACTTTGACAAGATGTGGCATTCTTGGCGGAGCGGGCCTGTGGCGGCAGTCACAGACCGGCCCATCCGACCCGGCCGCCATGGCCCCGCCACCACGTTCAGAGAGGAGCGCCGTGGCTACGACGCAACCACCAGCAGTTGACCGACCGGCCACCATCCATGACATCGCAGCACTGTGCGGCGTGGCGGCCTCCACTGTTTCCCGGGCGCTCTCGACGCCGGACCGCGTCAATATCCGCACGCGCCAGCGGATCGAGGCGGCCGCCGCCCAGCTGCACTACATCCCCAACAGCCAGGCCAAGGCGCTGAGTTCCGGCCGCACAGGCGCAGTGGGGGTCCTGGTGCCGGACATCACCAACCCGTTCTACTTCGACCTCATCCGGGGAACCCAGCTCCAGCTCAAGGCAGCCGGCTACACGCAGTTGCTGGTGGACACCGAGGAATCCGACGAGGTGGAAGCCAGCACCCTGGACCAGCTGCGAAAGAGTGCCGACGGCATCATCGTGGCCGCGTCCCGGCTCAGCGACGACTCCCTACTGGCCGCGGCGGCCAAGATGCCGCTGGTCACCATCAACCGCGACGTACCCGGCGTCCCCGCCGTAATCATCGACACCCCCTCCGCCACCAGCCAGGCCCTGGACCACCTCGTCTCGCTGGGCCACACCCGGATCGCCTACATGGCCGGGCCCCTGACGTCCCAGTCCAGCGAACGGCGGTGGACTGCATTGTCCGCGGCAGCCGAGGAGCGCGGCGTGGAAGTGCGCAGGCTGGGGCCGTTCGCGCCAAAAACCCAGTCCGGCGCCGCAGCCGCGGACGCCGCCGTGCACAGCGGGGTGACAGCCTGCATCGCATTCAACGACCTCATCGCCATCGGCATGCTTCAGCGCATGCGGGAACGAGGCATCCGGGTTCCCGAGGACATGAGCATTGTGGGCTGCGACGACATCTTCGGCGCCGACTTCTGCAATCCGCCGCTGTCCACGATGGCCTCCCCGATCGAGCAGGCCGGCCGCGTGGCGGTTTCCATGCTGCTGGCCCAGCTGAACCCTCTCGCCGGCGGCGGCACCCGCAGCCGGTCCGTGATGCCCACCCATCTCACCGTCCGGGGCTCCACCGGCCCGGCGCGGCAGGACCGCTAGGCCGCATGCCCACCCGGCCGGATTGGGCCGGGGCGGTTCCTGGCGCGCCGGTGGGGCGGGCGCCCGGCGCGGATGGTTGGGGCGGGTGTCGGAGGGGCCGGGTTGGGCCCAGCGTCCCCAGCTGGCCCGGTTTTCGCGGCGGTTCCGGACACCTGCGCCGTTTTCGGACCCAGGCACCGCGGATCCGGGCAGCGCCTGTCCGATAACGTAGCGGCCACCCGGAAACGCAGCACAGGAACGACGCCGAAAATCGCGCGTCCCCAGCTGGACCGGTTTTCGCGGCGTTTCCCGGCGTGGGCTACGCATCCGGCCCGGCGCGACGGATATCCGCGTAGCGAGGGTCCGAAAGCGTAGCGACGGTCCTCAGCCGTAGCGCCATTCCCGCGCCCGGGCCGCACGTCCGCCAGGCGGCCCGGCCGCAACAGTTGAGCGTGGTTGACAGCGCTGACTAGGCTGGATCACATGCGCGAACTCCAGGCCAGGATCATTGAAGAAATGGGCGTCCAGCCCCGGATCGACCCCGCCGGGGAGGTGCGCAAGCGCGTCACCTTCCTGAAGGAATACCTGAAGGCCACGCACACCAAGGGCTTCGTCCTGGGCATCTCCGGCGGCCTGGATTCCTCGCTGGCGGGCCGGCTTGCCCAGCTGGCCGTCGAGGAGCTCACGGTCGAAGGTGTGGAGGCAAACTTCGTCGCCGTCCGCTTGCCCTACGGCGTACAGCATGATGAGGACGATGCCCAGGCAGCCCTGGACTTCATCCAGGCCAAGACCGAGTGGACGTTCAACATCTCCGCCGCAGTGGATGGCTTCGAGGACGAATTCGAGAAGACCGTGGGCAACGGGATCTCCGACTTCCACAAGGGCAACACCAAGGCCCGCACCCGCATGATCGCGCAGTACGCCCTCGCCGGCGAGCACAACTACCTCGTCATCGGAACGGACCACGGGGCGGAGTCGGTCACCGGCTTCTTCACCAAGTACGGCGACGGCGGCGCGGATATCCTGCCGCTGTTCGGGCTCAACAAGCGCCAGAACCGGGCCCTGCTCGCGGAGCTCGGCGCCCCGGCCCGTATCTGGGAGAAGGTTCCGACGGCGGACCTGCTCGACGGCCAGCCCGGCCGCACGGACGAGGACGAGCTGGGCCTGACATACGACCAGATCGACGACTACCTCGAGGGCCGCGAGGTCCCGGGCTCCGTGGCCGAATCCATCGAGCAAAAATACCTCCGCACCCGCCACAAGCGCACGGTCCCGGTCACCATCTTTGATACCTGGTGGAAGTAGGCAGCAACCTACGCTCCGGGGACACTTCGAGCCCCCGCGGGACTGTTTAGCGGCCATCGCCCGGCGCGTCCGTGTCAATGTGCCCCCGGACCGCAGCCGGGGTGAAGCCCGACGCCGGGACTCACCTCGCCGCCCGCACCGGCGGGGACTAACTGGGTACTCCAGCTGGTGGTAGTAGCCGGCACCCCGCGCTCCGGGGGCACTTCGAGCCCCCGCGGGACTGTTTAGCGGCCATCGCCCGGCGCTTCCGTGTCAATGTCCCCCGGACGGCCCACGGTGAAGCCCGACGCCGGGCCTCACCTCGCCGGCAGCTCCCGCCCCGACACGGGTACCCGCCCGGGACCCGTCTAGCGGCCCTGCAGCAGCGTGGAGATCCGGTGTGCCTCATCCATCAGCAGGCGGCCCAGCATCTCCTGCCGTTCGCCCTTGAAGCGCGGCTCGATCCCGGTCAGGGACAGCGCCCAGGCGGGGCGGCCGCGCTGGTCGAAGACTGCTGCGCCCATCCCCCAGCTGCCCTCCAGCACAAGCCCGGGATTCACCGAATAGCCGGCCTGCCGCGTCGCTTCGAGATTCGCACGGACCAGGTCCTCCGTGTGCGCCGCCGCGAAATCGCCGGCGTGCGCGGCCCAGCCGGCCAGCAGTTCCTCCTGCTCCGCGGCGGGCAGGAACGCCATGATGGCGGTGCCGGCGGACGCCACCCCGAGCGGGAAGCGGACTCCCTCGTGCAGCACGAAGGACCGCACCGGGAAGCTCCCCTCCTCCCGAAGCAGGCACACGGTCTCGGCGCCGCGCCGGATGGAGAAGAACGCGCTTTCGCCGGTCTCCTCGGCGAGCCGGCGGAGGCTCGGCCGGGCGATATCCTCCAACGGGAAACGCGCCGAGGCCACGGAACCCATCAGGAGGATCTCCGGCCCCAGCACCCAGTTGCCGTTCTGGGGATCCTGGTCCAGCAGCCCCTCGGCTGCCAGCGAGGTGAGCAGCCGGTGCACTGTGGGGCGCGTGAGTCCGGATTCCCGGACGAGTTCCACCAGCGGGGAGCCTTCCGGTTTCCGTCCAACAATGCGCAGCAGGGACGCGACGCGGCTGACGACCTGAGCGCCCTGGACAGGTGAAGGATTCATCTTGTTACCTCGGGAGTTGGCCTTGAACTGCTCAAAGTATCCATATTGTGGACAGTCGGAAGTCTACCGTCCACACTGTAAAAACCGCACTCCAAAAGCTAAAACCAGCCGTTGACAGCCTGCTTTTCGGCCCCGTAGGCTCCAACAGCAGAACAACAGTCCACAAAGTGGAATGCTTCAAGAGCTCAATGAGGAGATGCGATGTCAAAGGTGAAATCCGGAGCGGCCGCCGCGCTGCAGGACGTACTGCGGGACGGCATGACGCTCGCCGTCGGAGGCTTTGGCCTGAGCGGCATCCCCGCTGACCTGATCGAGGCCGTGCGGGATTCCGGCGTCAAGGACCTCACCGTGGTGTCCAACAACATGGGCGTGGACGGAAAGGGCCTCGGCGTGCTGATTGAAGCCGGCCAGGTCCGCAAGGTCATCGCCTCCTACGTGGGCGAGAACAAGCTCTTCGCCGAGCAGTATCTCGCCGGCAATCTGGAGGTCGAGTTCACGCCGCAGGGCACCCTGGCCGAGCGCCTCCGCGCCGGCGGCGCCGGCATCCCGGCGTTCTACACCAAGACGGGCGTCGGCACCCTCGTCGCCGAAGGCAAGCCCCTCGCGGAGTTCGACGGCGAAACGTATGTCCAGGAACGCGCCATCAAGGCAGACGTCGCCCTGGTGCACGCCCACACCGCCGACACCGACGGCAACCTGATTTACCGCTACACCGCGCAGAACTTCAACCCCGTCGTCGCCACTGCCGGCGCCGTCACCGTCGCGGAGGCCGAGGTGATCGTGGAACCGGGCCAGCTCGACCCCAACCACATCGTCACCCCCGGCGTCTTCGTCCAGCGCCTCGTCCAGGCCAGCGGCCGGGTCAAGGACATCGAACAGCGGACCGTCCGTCCCCGCAGCGAAGCCGCCGACGCCGCGGCCGCCGTCGGCGTCTAATCAGGCCTAAGCGCCGCCCCTACTTTCTTCAGGAGAATCACCATGGCTTGGACCCGGAATGAAATGGCTGCCATCGCGGCCGAAGAACTCAACGACGGCGACTACGTCAACCTCGGCATCGGCATCCCCACGCTGGTCGCCAACAACCTGCGCGACGGCGTCCGCGTCGTCCTGCAGAGCGAGAACGGCCTCCTCGGCATGGGCCCGTTCCCCTACGAGGGCGACGAGGACGCGGACCTGATCAACGCGGGCAAGCAGACCGTCACGGTCCTGCCCGGCGGCAGCATCTTCGACTCCGCCACGTCCTTCGGCATGATCCGCGGCGGCCACGTCAAGGTCGCGATCCTCGGCGCCATGCAGGTCTCCGGCGCCGGCGACCTCGCCAACTGGACCATCCCCGGCAAGATGGTCAAGGGCATGGGCGGCGCCATGGACCTCGTCGCCGGCACCCCGCGCGTAGTGGTCCTCACCGAACACAACGCCAAGGACGGCACCGCCAAGATCGTCAAGGAATGCACCCTGCCGCTCACCGGCCTGAGCTGCGTCGACCGGATTATCAGCGACCTGGCGGTCTTCGACCTGGAAAAGCCTGAACAGGAAACAGGCGGCGTCCGGCGGCTCACGCTGACCAGGCTCGCCCCGGGCGTCACCGTGGAGGAGATCCGCGAAAAGACCGAGGCGACGTTCGACGTCGCTCCCTCCCTCGACGAAAGCGCCACCTTCGAAGGCGCCACAGCATGAGCCTGCGCGACCAGTTCGGCAAGGATGTCCTGCTGACCGGCTGGGGCCACAGCCGCTTCGGCAAACTCACGGACGAGACCCTCGAGTCCCTCATCGTGCAGGTTGCTACCGAGGCGATCGGCAACGCCGGGATCGAGCCGGGCCAGATCGACGAAATCTACCTCGGCCAGTTCAACTCCGGCATGATGCCGCTGGCCTTCCCCTCCTCGCTGGCCCTGCAGGTCTCCGAGCAGCTGGCCAACGTCCCGGCCACCCGGGTCGAGAACGCCTGCGCGTCCGGGTCGGCCGCTTTCCAGCAGGGCACCAAGTCGCTGCTGGCCGGCACCGCGAAGACAGTCCTCGTGATCGGCGCCGAAAAGATGACGCACGCCGGCGCCGACGTCGTGGGCGCGGCCCTGCTCGGCGCGGACTACGACATGGCCGGCAAGGCCTCCAGCACCGGGTTCACGGGCCTCTTTGCCGAGGTGGCCAAGCACTACGAGAAGCGCTATGGGCCGGTTTCGGACGTCCTGGGCACCATCGCGGCCAAGAACCATCGCAACGGCGTCGACAACCCCTACGCCCAGCTCCGCAAGGATCTTGGCGAGGAGTTCTGCCGGACCGTCTCGGACAAGAACCCGATGGTCGCCGACCCGCTGCGCCGCACCGACTGCTCGCCGGTGTCCGACGGCGCCGCCGCCGTCGTGCTGTCCCTGGCCCCCACCGGCGGGGCCACCGCCCCGGTCCGGCTCGCCGGCTTCGGCCAGGCGAACGACTTCTTCCCGACCGACCGCCGGGATCCCACCGCGTTCGCCGCCACCAGGGCCTCCTGGCAGCGCGCACTGGGGATGGCCGGCGTCGGCCTCGAGGAGCTGGACTTCGCCGAGGTGCACGACTGCTTCACCATCGCCGAGTTGCTGATGTACGAGGCGATGGGCCTGACCGAACCGGGCCAGGGATCGCGTGCCATTGAGGAAGGTTGGGTCTTCAAGGACGGCAAGCTTCCCATCAACGTCTCGGGCGGGCTCAAGGCCAAGGGCCACCCCGTGGGCGCCACCGGCGTCTCGCAGCACGTCATCGCCGCGATGCAGCTCACCGGCACCGCCGGCGACATGCAGCTGCCCGCCGCCAGGCGCGCCGCGGTACAGAACATGGGCGGCGTCGGCATCGCCAATTACGTCAGCGTGCTCGAAGCCGTTTAGGGGCACAGAGCCGCGGTTCCTCCCCACCTTTTGCGCACTCCACCGGCGTGTTCCGGCCTGCAGCGCTGCCCGGGGGCGCATAGGTGGGGAGGTTCCGCACCGTCACCGCGGCGATACTAGCGTTCGCGGATCAGCTTCGCGATGGCGCCGAAGCCCAGCCGTTCGGCATTCTCCAGTGCGGTTCTCCCCTGCGGGTCCCGAATATCGGGGTCGGCACCGGCCGCCAGCAGCTGCCGGACCACCTCCTGCTGCCTTGGACCCCCATCGTTGAGCAGGATGGCTTCCTGCAGGGCTGTCCAGCCCAGCTTGTTGACGTGGTTGACGGGAACGCCGGCGGCAAGGAGGATCCGTACGGTGTCCACGTGCCCGTGTTCACTCGCGGGGATCAGGGCCGTGCCGCCGAAGCGGTTGGTGCTGGCGACGTCGGCCCCGTTCGCGAGGGTCAGCTGCAGGACCTCGTTGAATCCCTCGGCTCCCGCGTAGAGGAAGGCCGAGTCCTGGATGGCATCCTTCGCGTTGACGTTGCCTCCGGCCTGGATCAGCCGCGTCACCGCGGCAACATCGTTCGCCTTGGCCGCCCGGACCAGTTGCTGGTCAAGCTCGGCCTGCGCTGCCGGAGCCAGCGCCGGCGGGGTCACAACTGGAGGGGTCACAACTGGAGGGGTCACAGCTGAAGGGGTCACAGCCGGCGGGGCGGCGGCTGTCCCTGTTGCAGCCGGGGGCGACGCAGCCGACTCCGATGCCTGGGCCGGCGGCGGAGGCGTCTCCCGCCGCGATTCCTCAGTCGCCCCGGCGCAGCCGGCGAGCGCTACTGCCAGCACACCGGCCAGGCACACGGCTGTCGCCCTTGCCAGCCTCCGCCGCGCACCGCCCGATGCTCCAAGTCCGGGTTGCGTCCTGAGCCTCCCCATAGACCAGAGCCTACTTTGCGGCGCCTGCCCGGCGGCGCCGGGGCTGACCTTGCACTAGAGGGATCCACTCAAACAGCCCGGTTTTCCGCCCGGGCCACGGGTGCGGCCGCGCCTGCAGGAGGCTGCACCCGCCAAAACCGGGCCCGTCCCGCCACTGGCCACGGACCGCCGGTTCTGCCCGGGAGTAGACTCCGGGCATGGGATCCGTCGATGACGCACTGGCCGCCATGCCTGCATCGGCCCGCGATGCCCTGCAGCGGGTCATCGACCTCGCGCGCGCAGAGGCCCCAGACGCCGTCGATGGTGTCAGCTACGGCATGCCCGCGCTGAAGGTACACGGCAAGCCCCTCATTGGCGTGACGGCAAGCGCCAAGCATCTGTCCGTCTTCCCGTTCTCCTCCGAGGTGGTGGCGGCCGTCGCGTCCCGGCTTGATGGCTTCTCCGTGTCCAAGGGAACCATCCGCTTCGGACCGGACCACCCCCTCCCTGACGAGGTCCTCACGGAAATTCTCCGGCTCCGGCTCGCGGAGATCACCTAGACTCGAGTGAATCCCCCGCCGCAATCTGAGGAGCCTCCATGCGCGCCACGATCATCCACGCACCCGGTGACATCCGGGTCGAAGACCGCGACTACCCCACCGTCCAGTTGCCCACCGACGCCGTCGTGAAAGTCACCGCGTCCTGCGTCTGCGGCTCGGATCTGTGGCCCTACCGGGGTGTGAAGCCCACCCGCCGGCCCACAGCGATCGGCCACGAGTTCATCGGCACGGTGGAGAGCCTCGGCTCCGGGATCACCACCCTGGCCGTCGGAGACCTGGTGATCGCACCGTTTGTGGTCAGCTGCGGGGCCTGCCCCCAGTGCCTCAACGGTGTCACCGTGGCCTGCGACCACCTGGCCGGCTGGGGCGGCAAGGACGACGCCGGGCACGCGATCGACGGCGGCCAGGGCCAGGCGGTTCGCGTCCCGCTGGCCGATTCCACCCTCGTCAAGGTTCCCGGCATCACGGAGCCGGATGACGCCCTCCGGAAGAGCCTGCTCACGCTGTCCGATGTGATGGCGACCGGCCACCACGCAGCCCTCGCCGCGAAGGCCGGACCGGGCCGGACCGTCGTGGTGGTGGGCGACGGCGCCGTCGGGCTGTGCGGAGTGCTGGCCGCCAAGCGGCTCGGGGCGGAACGGATCATCGCGATGTCCCGCCACGCCGACCGCCAGGCGATCGCCCGCGAGTTCGGGGCCACCGACATCGTGGAGGAGCGCGGGGAAGAGGGTGTCGCCAAGGTCCGCGAACTCCTCGGCGGAGTGCTGGCCGATTCCGTCCTCGAATGCGTCGGGACCAAAGAATCCATGGAACAGGCACTGCACAGCACCCGCCCGGGCGGCGCGCTGGGCTTTGTTGGCGTCCCCACCGGCGGCAGCGAGATCCCGCTGCGCTACCTCTTCGACACGAACATCTCCATCGGCGGCGGCATGGCCCCCGCCCGGACCTACATCCCGGAACTGCTGGCGGACGTCCTCGACGGCACCATCAATCCGGGCCGCGTCTTCGATGTTGTGATGCCGCTGGAGGAAGCACCGGAGGCCTACCGCGCCATGGACGAACGCCGCGCCATTAAGGTCCTGCTGACCCCCTGACCATTTCCGACGGCGGCGCGGCAATGTTGCGCGGGCTCCGGGTCGGTCCCGTGCGCTGCCTCGTGCACGGGCCCTTGTGCTGGCTCTTGTTCTGCTAAAGCGGGAGGGCTACCGTGAAGCGCATCAGCATCCGCCGCCGTCGAGGAGCCGTCATGGCCAGGTTCGTGCAGATCATCGAATTCCAGACCGCCCGCATTGAGGAAATTGAAGCCCTGGGCCGGCCGTCCAGGACCGACGGGAGCACTGCTCCCACTTTCCGCCGGATCCTGGCCACCGCGGACCGCGACAACCCCGGAACGTATCTCACCATCGTCGAATTCGACTCCTACGAATCGGCCATGGAGAACTCCGGCCGGCCGGAGACCTCCGACTTCGCCGCCAGGATGGCCGCCCTTTGCGACGGGCCGCCGGTGTTCCGCAATCTGGACGTGATGTGGGAAGACGACGGCTCCGCCGACGATAACCCGTAGGCGCAAGCATGGACACTGAGCACAGTGCCGCAGAGCCCCTTGTGCTGGACCTCCGCGGGGCCGGCGCTGCGCCCCTGCGGCTGGTGGGCGGCAAAGCCCTGAACCTCGGGAAGCTTGTGGCGGCCGGGCTGCCCGTGCCGAGCGGGTTTTGCCTGACAACGCTTGCGTATGATCTGGCGGCACCGCCCGGGCTCGGCGCCCTCGCGGCCGAACTCGACGCGATCGGGTCCGGAGCGGCCCGGGCGTCGGGCCCCACCCGGCCAGTCCCGGGTGAACTCAGCCCGGTTGCGGCGCGGGCCAGGAGGCTGATCGAGGAGTCCCCGATCCCGCCCGAGGTGGATGCCGCGGTCCGGAAAACCTACGAGGGAATGGGCGGAAGCGTGCCCGTGGCGGTCCGGTCCTCGGCCACGGCAGAGGACCTGCCCTTCGCTAGTTTCGCCGGGCAACAGGACTCCTTCCTCGATGTCACCGGCGCCGACGCGGTGGTCGAGGCAGTCCGCCGCTGCTGGGCGTCGCTCTGGAGCGAGCGGGCCGTGGCGTACCGCTCCGCCAACGGGATCAGCAACCGCGACGTCGGGCTCGCCGTCGTCATCCAGGTCATGGTCGACGCCGCGACGGCGGGGGTCCTGTTCACCGCAAATCCGGTCACCGGGACCCGGACGGAAACGGTGATCAACGCGAGCCCGGGCTCAGGCCAGGCCGTGGTCTCGGGGTCGGTCAACCCGGACCAGTTCGTGCTGGAGACGGCGTCCGCCTCCGTCATCCGGAGCACCCCGGGAGGACCGGAATCCGGGCGGGGTCCGAGCCTGAGCGGCCCCCGGCTCCAGGAGCTCACCGCGCTGGGCGACGGCGTCCAGCGCCTCTTTGGCGCGCCGCAGGACATCGAGTGGGCCATTGAAAGGGGCGGCAAGATCTGGCTCACCCAGTCACGCCCGATCACCACGCTGTATCCGCTGCCCGAACCCGCACCCGAAGACGCCGCAGCCGGGGCTTCCGCCCCCATCCGGGTGTACCTGTGCGGCACCCTGTTCCAGGGGCTGACCCGGCCGATCACCCCGCTCGGGCTGTCCGCCCTCGAGATGATGCGCAACAGCAAGGGCCCCTGGCGGTACGCCAACCCCGGGCTGCGGATGTACGTGGACCTCACGGCGGTGGCCCGCAGCAAATCGGGGCGGGTTTATCTGCTCCGGATCCTCCCGCTGGCGGACGGCCGATCCGGGGCCGTGCTTCCCGCGCTGCTCGAGGATCCACGGTTCGGCGTCATCGAGCACTCGTTTGGGCAATCCATCCGCAGGGCCGGGCGACGGCGCACCGGCCCGCAACCGCCCCAACGCCCGGGCAGCAGCAAGCAGACGGCCAGCCTCGCCCTCATGGCAGGCCTCGTTCCGGCCATGGTCCGGGCCGCCTTCCGACCCGCAGCTGAGCTGCGCCGGGCGATGAGCTACGGGAAGAAGATAGAATCCGAGCTGGAATTGGCCGAACCCGTCAGTTCCGCCCAGCGGCTGGACTACACCGAGCAGATCCTTGGTCGGACGATTAACGGGCTGATTCAGGCCACGCTGCCGGGCCCGTCCGTTGGTTACCTCATGCTGGCCGTGGCCCGCCGGTTGCTGCGCGGCATCGCGGCGCCCCGTGAGCTGGAGGCCGTGCTGCGCGGGCTCCCCCACAACATCACCACCGAAATGGACCTGGAACTGTGGCAGCTCGCCGCCTTCATCGGCGACGACCCGGTGTCGCGCGGGGAGTTCCTGGCGAAACGGCCCGAGGAGTTGGCCGCCGACTATCTCGCCGGCCGGCTGCCGCCCCGGGCCCAGTCAGGAGTGCGCGGCTTCCTCGCCCGCTACGGCCACCGCGCCGTGGCGGAAATAGACCTCGGCATGCCGCGCTGGTCCGCGAAGCCCGACCACATCCTCGGCATGATCTCCAACTACCTCCGCGTCGAGGACCCGGAGCAGGCCCCGGACCGGCAGTTCGCCCGGGCCGCCGAGCATGCGGAGGACCGGATCCGCGGCCTCGTGGAACAGGCGCGTGCCCGGAGTCCGTGGCGCGCACGGGCCCTGGAGCTGAGCCTGCGCCGTGTGCGGCAGCTAGCCGGGTTACGCGAACTGCCCAAGTTCTACATCGTGCTGATACTCGGCGAGATGCACCGGCAGCTCCTCCGCGTCGGCGCCGACCTGGCCTCCGCCGGCACGGTCGCGGCCGCGGACGACGTCTTCTTCCTGGACTTCGACGAGATCCGCGTCGGCCTGCGCGGCGCGGACCTGCACGGCATCGTCACGGACCGCCGCCGGCTGTACGACACGGAGCTACGACGCCGGCGCATCCCCCGGCTGCTGCTCTCCGACGGCACCGACGTCGAGGCCGCCTTGATGGCGGACTCGCCCGCATCCGGTGCCGTGACCGGAACACCGGCCTCTGCCGGCACCGCCACCGGCCGGGTCAGGGTGATCCTGGACCCGGTGGGCGCCCACCTGGAACCCGGCGAAATCCTGGTGGCCCCCTCCACTGACCCGGGCTGGACACCGCTGTTCATGACGGCCGGTGCACTTGTCATGGAGATGGGCGGGATCATTTCCCACGGGGCCGTTGTGGCCCGCGAGTACGGCATCCCGGCGGTCGTGGGCGTCCCGGACGCCACCACGCGGCTGCACACCGGCCAGACGGTCACCGTTGACGGAGCCGCCGGCACCATCAATGAGAAGCCTTGATCCGGCAGAAGCGGGCAACGATCCCGTCGCGATCCCTGCGGTGAGCCGAGATCAGACCCCACAGCTGTAGCACAACCGTGCCAGATAGAATCGAATCATGACCACACCGGCCCATCGGCCAACGCACCACGAGCGGTCGATTCCCCGCTGGCCGCACCGGTCAGCGCAACAACCAGCCGGCACTTTCGCGCCGGCCCGCAAGGCGAGGAACCTCCTGCAACGGGTTCCGGTGTGGACCTGGCGGGTGCTGATGCATTCGGTTAAGGCCAGCGAGAACTCCCGCTTCAACGTCGACCCGATTACCGGCGTCGAATACTTCCATGACATCGATTTCGTCGGCGACCGCATCCGGGCCCACCGCCTGGACGTCATCGTCCCCTCCCCCGTCACCCCCTCCCAATCCACCCCCTCCCCCAACGGCGGCGCCGGGACTCCCGACGTCGGTTCCGACAGTTCACCAGGAGCGCTGCCCGTCTACGTGTACTTCCACGGCGGCGGCTGGACGTCCGGAGACAAGGCCTCGCTGACCAAGTACTGCGCGAGCCAGGCCGAGGGCGGGATGGTGGTGGTCAACGTCAATTACCGGAAGGCTCCGCGCTTCCAGATGTCCCACGTCCTGGCGGATGCCAATGCAGCGCTGACCTGGGTCCGGCAGAACATCGCCGGCTACGGCGGCGACGCATCGCGGATCGTGCTGGGCGGTGACTCCGCAGGCGGGCAGATTGCGGCACTGCTGACAGCAGCCAGCTTCCAGCCGGAACTGGCGCGGCACCACGGCCTGACACCGGCCGTCCCCGCCGCCGATTTCAAAGGCCTGGTCCAGCACTGCAGCGTGGTGGACTTCTCCGTGTTCTTCGAAAAAGGCTTCGTGCTGAGCCTGAACTTCGTCCGCATGCTGTTGCCCGGCCTCCATCCCGGCGGCCGCACCGGCGGCATCCGCGGCGGCCTGCGCCGCGCCTTCGGCGGGTTCGGCCGCACGGGCACCGACTCCGGGCACCTGGAGGCCCTCCGCGAGGGCGCGGATTTCCTCTCGCCGATCGAATGGCTGGATTCCCGCTTCCCGCCCGTCTTTGTGACCACCTCGGAGCGGGACTTCTTCTTCGCCGCCAACATGAACTTCATTGCCCGGCTTCGCGAACATGGCGTCCACGTGGACAGCCTCATCTACGGCTGGGACAGCTCCAACACCGAACACACCTGGCAGCAGGACTTCCGCTACCCGGAATCGCAGGAAGTGTACCGCCGGCTTCACACCTTCGTGCATAAAGTGGCCTGAGCGGCGTCCTAGCCGTCCCGCCCGCTGCCGCACCGGGCTATGTTAAGACCATGGTGTCTGCCGACAGCAACGCACTGAACGATCCGGAACCCGAGGGGTTCGGATCCGCGCTGGTCGATGAAGCGGCCCGGCGGGACGCCGCCCTGGGCGATGTTGACTGGACCGTCCTGCCCGACGGCGCCGTGCGCGGCACCTTCGAAGCCCCCAGCGGAAAACTTGCCACGCTTGCCATAGGCACCCCGGGAAACACGCGGGTGCTCTTGATCCCCGGGGCCACCGGGTCCAAGGAAGACTTTGTGCTGATGCTGCCGGAGCTGGCCGCCGCCGGGTATTACGTCCTGACCTGCGACATTGCCGGGCAGTACGAATCGGCCGCGGCGGGCCCCGAGAACCTCACACCTCCCCGCGCCCACTACGACTACGAGCTGTTCACCGATGACCTGATCGCCATGCTCGACGCCGAGGACGGCCCCGCGCACGTGGTCGGGTATTCCTTCGCCGCGATCTTCGCCCAGCTGGCCTTCTCCCGGCGGCCGGAAAAATTCCGCAGCCTCACCCTGCTCAGCTGCCCTCCCGAACCGGGCCAGAGCTTCCGTGGTGTCCAGCGCGTCGGACGTTTCAGCGGCTGGATCAGGCCCCGGGTCGGCGCCGCGCTGATGATCCTGGGCATCCGCGTTAACGTCGTGCACGTCCCGCCCAACCGGATACGGTTCGTGAATTACCGGTTTCGGTTCACCCGACGGAGCTCCGTGCGGGACATCATCGGGCTGATGCAGCACGCGCCGGATCTGAGGGATGAACTGGCCGCGGCGTCGCTGCCGAAGTTCGTCGCCGTCGGGGAACACGACCTCTGGCCGCTGGCGCTGCACCGCCGCTTCGCGCAATCCGTCGGCGCGCGCATCGCGGTCTACCGTGGCGGACACAGTCCAAGCGAGACCTCGCCGCACCAAATGAGCCGCGATCTGATCGCGCTCTACGGCTCCGCCTAGCGGGGGTGCGCGAGCATGTCGGCGTCGTTCCGGGTCGCAATAACCACCGGGATTGTTGCCATGGTGCCCCGACTATGGCCCCGGGACAAGACGAAATGCGCCCGTTGGCCTCTTGCACCATGGCCCCCGGACCCGTAGGTTGGGCAACAGCGGACGAATGTCTCCGCAGCCGTTGGCCTCCGGGCCGCCGGAGATCAGCAGCATTTCAGAAGGATATGGCATGGCTACAGGCACAGTTAAATGGTTCAACGCCGAAAAGGGTTTTGGCTTCATTGCCCCGGATGACGGGTCAGCCGACGTTTTCGCCCACTATTCGGCAATCGCCAGCAGCGGCTACCGCTCCCTGGACGAGAACCAGAAGGTCGAGTTCGACGTCACCCAGGGCCCGAAGGGCCCGCAGGCTGAGAACATCCGCCCGCTCTAAGTACTCCGGATCGCAGCACCGGCCAGCCGGCCGCCATGCTTTCCCCAACACCACAAACGCCCCGCTCGAGGATTTCTCGGGAGGGGCGTTTGTCGTTAGGGATGGTCCGGTCAGCCGACGTGGACCCACGGGCGCTTGGTCACGTCCGGTTCCGCTTCCCGCAGCACTTCACGGGTTACGGGCGCGATTTCCCCTTCGCCGAACGCCAGGAAGCGGAGCAGGTTGGTGACCGGGTTGCCTTCGGTCCAGCGGAAGTAGACGTGCGGCATCAGGCCCGTCACATCGCGGATGTGGAGGAGGACGGAGGCGATCGTGTTCGGGACCACGGGCCCGTGGACTTCCAGGACCCGGTAGCCGTGCCGCGTCACGCCCCGGACCATAAGCTCCGTTTCGAAGTCGGAGGAGTCGTCCACCACCACCTCGAGGAACAGTGCGCGGTAGTCCAGCGGCAAGTGGCTGACCTCCGTGGCTGACTCCAGTTTCTGCCGGTAGGCCTCCGCGGTCATTCGGAGCGGTTCATGGGCGATGATCCGCAGCGGCCCGTCCAGCTCGTCGGACATGAATTCGAGGGCCTCACGGTCCAGGTGGACGTGGGTGGCGTGCAACTCGAACGAGCGTCGGACCCGCGACAGCAGCGAAATGACGATAATTCCCAGGATGAACACCGAAGCGATCCGGATGCCTTCCGGACGTTCGATGATGTTGGCGACCGTGGTGTAGATGAACACGACGGCGACGACGCCGAACCCGACAGTGCGTTTGCGCTGTTGCTTACGCCGGGCCGAAAGCGTCACGGCCACCGCGGCCGAGGTCATGAGAACCAGGACGCCGGTCGCGTAGGCGCCGCCCTGAGCATCGACGTCGGCGTCGAACAGCCAGGTGACCAGGAACGCGACCAGGGTAAACACGAGCACCAGCGGCCGGACGGCCCGGGCCCACCCGGGGGCCATCCCGTAGCGGGGCAGGTAACGGGGCACCAGGTTCAGCAGCCCGGCCAGCGCGGAGGCCCCGGCGAACCAGAGAATCGCGATGGTGCTGATGTCATAGACGGTACCGAACCCCACCCCCAGGTATTCGTGGGCCAAGAACGCCAGGGCGCGCCCGTTCGCCTGCCCGCCGGGCTGGAATTCCGGCTCCGGGATGAGCACGACGGTGATGAAACTGCTGACGATCAGGAAGCTGCTCATGATGACCGCCGCCGTCGTCAGCAGTTTGCGGGTGCCCGCGATGCGGCCGGCTGGATTGTCCTCGGTATCGTTCGCGTGTCCCCGGATCTGCGGCATGACGGCTACGCCCGTCTCGAACCCGGAAAGACCAAGCGCGAGTTTGGGGAAGACGAGCAAGGCAAAACCGACAGCCAGCAGGGGGTTTCCGTGCGACGTCGAGATCGCCTGCCACCAGTTGTCCACGGCCACGGGGTGCGTGAACACCTCAACGACCGAAACTGCCAGCACGACGACGTTCAGGCTCAGGTACACGGCGACGATCACGACGGCGACGCCGATGGCCTCCTTGAATCCGCGCAGGAAGACCGCACCCAGCAGCGCCAGCAGGAACAGCGTGACCGGCACGTTCTGTCCCTGCAGCCAGGCGGGGGCTATCGGGTTCTGGATCAGGTGCGCCGTGGCGTCTGCCGCCGACAGCGTCATGGTGATCATGAAGTCCGTTGCGGCGAAACCGAGCAGCACCAGGACGAACAGCTTTCCGCCCCACCGCGGCATAAGCCGCTCGAGCATCGCGATGGAGCCCTCGCCCCGGTGGCTCTCGCCCGCGACGCGCCGGTAGACGGGCAAGGCGCCCAGCAACGTGATGGCGACGAGGACGAGGGTCGCGAGCGGCGAAATCGCGCCCGCGGCGAGCGCGGCGATCGCCGGCTGGTAGCCCAGGGTGGAGAAATAGTCGACGCCGGTCAGGCACATCACCTGCCACCACGAGTGCTTTTTCTCATGGGCAGTGGGCACTCCGCCCGGGCCCTGATGGGAGCCCTTGCTGTCCTGCAGCCCGAACAGCAGCCAGTTCTTCAGACCGGAAATGGTTCGCGGCCGCGGCGCCGACGGGTCTGCCGGCGGCCTGCTCAGCGTGGTCATGTTTTTCCTTCCCTCACGGCGCATACCCAGATGGCAGTGCGCCGCACAGCTCTCAATTGCGAAGCTAGCAGCGGCCGCCCGCGGCGCAGGTGTCGAGACGGGGATCTTGACGAATCCTTGACGCCGGGCCGCCCCGCCCGAGGCCGGCTGAAATGGAAGAATGGCTCCATGGCACGTGGAACGCTGCGCATCTTTCTGGGGTCAGCACCTGGCGTCGGCAAGACCTACGCGATGCTCCGGGAAGGGCACCGGCTGCGCGATGGCGGCGAGGACGTCGTCGTCGCGTTCGCCCGGGACCGGGGACGCAGCGACACCCGCGCCCTGCTGGCAGGACTCGAGCTGATCCCGGCCAAACGGGTTCCCTATCAAGGACTCCACCTCGAAGAGCTGGACCTGGACGCGGTGATCCGCCGCGGGCCCGCCACGGCAATCGTCGACGACTACGCCCATGCCAATCCCCCGGACAGCCCGAACGCCCACCGCTGGGAGGATGTCGACGAACTGCTCGACGCCGGCATCAACGTCCTGACCACCCTGGACATCCAGCATCTCGCGTCCCTCAGCGACGTCGTCAGCGCCATCACCGACGTCCGGCCCGTGGAGAGTGTGCCTGATGAGATCGCCCGGCGGGCCGGGCAGATCCAGCTGGTGGACATCTCCCCCGAACTCCTGCGGCAGCGCCTCGCGGACGGCAGGATCGTCGCGGCTGACAGGGTGGACGCTGCGCTCGCCAACTATTACCGCCCGGGCAACCTGGCGGCCCTGCGTGAGCTGGCTTTGCTGTGGCTGGCGGACCGGGTGGACGAGGGGCTCGCAAGGTATCGGACGGGAAACGGAATCGAAGCCAGCTGGCCGGCCCGGGAACGGATCGTCGTCGGGCTGCCCGGCGGCCCCGAGGGTGAGATCCTGATCCGCCGCGGTGCCCGCATCCTCAACCGGGTCAACGGCGGTGACCTCCTGGCGGTGCACGTGCGCGCAGCGGACACCGCGGCCGCGGAATCGCCGCAGGAGCTGGAGTCCCAACGCCGGCTGGTCCAGGACCTTGGCGGCAGCTACCACCTCGTGGCAGGGGAAGACCCGGCCGCCGCATTGCTGGACTTCGCCCGCAGCGTCAACGCCACCCAGATCGTCGTCGGAATCCCCCGCAGCGGCGGCCTGGCCGGACTGCTGGCAGGACTTCGTGGCGGCCACACCGGCGCCAGAGTGGTCCGCGGCGCCGGCGCCATCGACGTTCACATCGTGTCCCAGCAGTCTGAGGGCGGCCGCCCGGGGGTGCCGCGGCGGCGGGACCTGGGCCGTGCCCGCGTCACGCTGGGTTTTCTCATGGCCGTCCTGCTTCCCGTCCTGCTGCAGTTCCTGCTGGCCGTCAGCCCGGACAAGAACGTGGCGACCGCTGTCCTGATCCAGCTCACCGGCTCCGTCGCCGTGGCGCTGGTCGGCGGCCTGTGGCCCGCGATCCTCGCGGCGCTCTGGAGCAGCCTGCTGGTGAACTACTTCTCCACCCCGCCGTTAGGCACCCTGCACATTAGCGACTCGCGGAATGTCTTGACGCTCCTGGTTTTTGTCGGCGTGTCCGCCGCAGTGGCCACCGTGGTTGACGTCTCCGCCCGGCGTTCCAAGGAAGCGGCCCTCGCGAGGGCGGAGGCCGCCACGCTCGCGGACCTCTCGCGCGGGGCGGCCGGTTCGGAGGACACGATTGCGGGACTCCTGCAGCAGGCACTGGACGTCTTCCAGGTCCGGGGCGCGGCCCTGCTCAGCCGCCCGGACGACGGCGCCTCCCGGGCCGGCGCCGGGGCCAAAACCGGCGCCGCTGCGGGCCAGGGTGAGGGCTGGCGGCTGGTCGCCAGTGCCGGCGAAGTTCCCGGCTTCGGTCCCGGGCCCGGGGAGATTCCGGGCAATGGAAGCCTCCACGGAGACAACGTGGAGCAAATTGACGCCACCACGTGCCTCGTCCTGTCCGGCCGGGTGCTGGCCGCCAGTGACAGGCGGCTCCTGGGCGCTTTTGGTGTCCATCTGCTGGCCCAGCTGGAACGGCGGCAACTGCTGGCCAGCCGGTCCGAAGTCCTGAAGCTCGCTGAAAGCAACACCATGCGAACGTCGATCCTTCGCGCCGTCTCGCACGATCTCCGCACTCCGCTGGCCGGCATCAAGCTCGCGGTGGGGGGCCTCCGGCAGGAAGGCGTCCGCTATACCCCGGAAGAGGAGCGCGAGTTACTGGCAACCATCGAGGATTGTTCGGACCGGCTGGAAGTGCTGGTGGGAAACCTGCTGGACATGTCCCGGCTCACGTCCGACTCGATCAAGCCGCTGTTGCGGCCGGTGCGGTGGTACGAGGTCATTCCCGGCGGGCTGCACGGGATCACCCCGGACCGGGTGCGCGTCGAGCTGCCGGCCAACATGCCCGAGGTCGAGGCGGACGAGGGCATGCTCGAGCGTGTCATTGCCAACATCGTGGAGAACGCCGTCAAGTACGCCCCCGGGTCCGATATTGTCCTGGCCGGTTCCGCGGGAGGGTTGGGGCCGGCGACCGTGAGTGGCCGCCCGGCCGGTGAACTGCGCGTCATCGACCACGGAAGCGGCATCCCGGCCGACCGCGTCGTGGATATGTTCCGTCCCTTCCAGCGCCTCGACGATGCCACGCAGGCCACCGGAGTGGGGCTCGGCCTCGCGGTAGCGAAGGGATTCGCCGAGGCGATGGGCGGCAGGCTGACCGCCGAAGCGACGCCGGGCGGCGGCCTGACCATGGTGATCAGCCTTCCGCTGTCCTCCGGCATTCCGTTCCGCGCCGAGCCGGGCCAGGCGCCGCTGCAGCCCCAATCGGAGGTCATCGGCCGCCTCCACGCACCGCCGCTCCTCGCGTCCGGGACGGACCCGGTATGACCTCCGTGCTGGTAGTCGACGACGACGCGTACTTGCTCCGGGCCCTGCGGATCACGCTGCAGGCCCATGGCTACAACGTGGTGACGGCCGCCGACGGGCGCTCGGCGTTGCTCGCTGCGCAGCAGCAGCCGCCGGCCCTCGTGATCCTGGACCTGGGGCTCCCGGACATGGACGGTTCCGCCGTGATCCGGAAGCTTCGCGGCTGGAGCGCGGTGCCGGTCCTGATCCTGTCCGCCCGGCACGGGTCAGAGGACAAGGTGGAAGCACTCGACGCCGGCGCCGACGATTACATCACCAAGCCTTTCGGGCTGGACGAGCTTCTGGCGCGCCTGCGTGCGCTGCTGCGCCGCAGCGCAGAGCCGGAACAGCCTGCGGTCATCGCCACCGAAGCGTTCACCGTGGATCTGGGCAAACGCCGCGTCCTCCGCGACGGCCAGGACATCCGGCTTACTCCAACCGAATGGAAGATGCTGGAGGTGCTGGTCCGGAGCCCGGAGAAACTCGTCACCCAGCAGCAGCTCCTGTCCGAGGTCTGGGGCCCGGCGTATGCCAAGGAGACCAACTATCTCCGTGTGTACATGGCCCAGCTCCGGCGCAAGCTGGAACCGGAGTCCGCCAGTCCGCGGCACCTGATCACGGAGGCGGGAATCGGTTACCGCTTCCTGCCCTGACGGATCCGCTCTCCCCGCGGCACGCCTAAACGAACGCGGACTTCCCGGTCACGGCCCTGGCCACAATCAGCGAGTTGATCTCGTAGCTGCCCTCGTAGGTGTAGAGGATTTCGGCGTCGCCGAAGAGCTTGCCCATCTCGTAGTCGCTGCTGATCCCGTTGCCGCCCATCAGCGAGCGCCCCATGGCCACCGAGGCCCTGGCCAGCCGGGTGGTGGTGGACTTGGCCATCGCGGACTGGACCATCTCGAGCTTGCCGTCCTCCTGGATCCTGGCCAGTTGCGCCATCAGCGACAGCGACGCGGACGCGTTGCCCAGGATCTCGGCCAGCTGCTGCTGGATCAGCTGGAAGCGGGCCAGCTCCTTGCCGAACTGTTTCCGCTCCAGCGAGTAGGAACGCGCGACGTCGAACGCGGCCAGCTGGATGCCGGCGGCCTGCCAGCCCACCCAGGCGCGCGAATCGCGGAGCAGCTCGTTGGCTTTGGAGAAGTCTGTGGCCCCGGGCAGGAGGTTGGACTCCGGGATGCGGACCTCGTCGAGCACGATATCCGCGTTCTGCATGATCCGCAGCCCGATCTTGTTCGCGATCTTCGTGGCGGTGTAGCCGGGGCGGTCCGTCTCTACGATGAAGCCCTTGATCTGCTGGTCCGCGACGTCCCGCGCCCAGACCAGGGCGAAGTCCGCGATCGTACCGGCGCCGATCCAGCGCTTGGCACCGCTGATCACCCACTCGCCGCCCTCGAGCCGGGCCGTCGTGGCCAGCCCTCCGGCGATGTCCGAGCCGTGGTCCGGCTCGGTGAGGGCGAAGGCGCCGATCTGCGTGAAGGCGGTGAGTCCCGGCAGCCAGCGGGCCTTCTGCGCCTCGGAGCCGAGCTGGTCGATCATGCCGACGATCAGCTCGTTGTGGATCCCGACGAGGGCCGAGAGGGACACGTCGGCGCGGGCCACCTCGACGTACATGAGGCCCTTGAACAGTTTGGAGGTGCCGTCGGTCTGCAGGCAGCCGAGGCCGTACTTGCCGAGTTCGGCCAGCAGCCCGAAGGGGAATTCCTCGCGGTTCCAGTAGTCGATCGAGGCCGCCCGGATCCGGGACTGCAGGAAATCACGGATCTCCTGGTAGCGGGACTGTTCCGCCGGGGACAGCAGGTCGACGATGTACATCAGGTCGGCGTCCGGGAACGGCGGCGCCGCCACGCCGGCTGCACCCTCCCCTGCTCTGTTGCCCTGAGTCTTAACCTCTTCGAGGCCCTGTCCGCTGGCACGTCCTCGTGGCTGCACGGGCATGTATCCCTTCGTAGTGATCCGGTCATGAACCGGGCCGGCTCTTCCAAACCCTTGGATGTCCTAGTATATTGCACAGTGATGGGGATCACTAGGCAACGGGTGGTCGCCGGGCAACGGCGCCGGGCCTGAAACGGCTGCGCCACCAGACTTCGAAAGGTGCACCATGACAGTCACTGAGGATTTCCGCGCAGCACGCGACCGCATGCTTGACCTCCGCATGGACTATGACGCGGCGCGCAGCGAATTCCAGTGGCCCCGCTTTGAGCACTTCAACTTCGCCCTGGACTGGTTCGACCAGATCGCGGCGGACCCGGCTAAGGCGGACAACTCGGCCCTGGTCATCGTCGAGCAGGACGGCTCCGCCACCCGGCGCAGCTTCGCGGACCTGTCCCGGCGCTCCGGCCAGGTTGCCAACTGGCTGCGCAGCCAGGGTGTGCGGCGCGGCGACCGCATGATCATCATGCTCGGCAACCAGGTGGAACTCTGGGAACTGATGCTCGCCGGGATCAAACTGGGCATCGTTATGATCCCCACCACCACCCTGATGGGGCCGGCGGACCTGAAGGACCGCGTAGAGCGCGGCGGCGCGAACTGGGCCGCCGTCGGGAGCGCCAATATCGAGAAGTTCGATGAGGTTCCGGGCGACTACACGCTGATCGAGATCGGCGGCGGCATCGCAGAGACAGGCAAGTCCGCCCTGCAATATTCGGAGTCCGCCGGCACGGGCGAGGACTTCACGCCTGACGCGCCGACGCTGGCCGACGAGACCTTGCTGCTCTACTTCACTTCGGGCACCACCTCCAAGGCCAAGCTGGTGGAGCACACGCACACCTCCTACCCGGTGGGCCATCTGTCCACCATGTTCTGGATCGGGATGGAACCCGGCGACGTGCACCTGAACGTGGCCTCACCCGGCTGGGCCAAGCACGCCTGGTCCAACGTCTTCACACCGTGGATCGCCGAGGCCTGCGTCTTCATCTACAACTACGAACGCTTCGACGCCAAGGCGCTGATGGAGCAGATGGACCGCGAATCCGTCACCAGCTTCTGCGCCCCTCCCACGGTCTGGCGCATGCTCATCCAGGCCGACCTGACCCTGCTCAAGAACCCGCCCACCAAGGTGGTGTCCGCCGGCGAACCGCTCAACGCCGAGGTCATCGATCAGGTCCAGCGTGCTTGGGGGCAGACCATCCGCGACGGCTTCGGCCAGACCGAATCCACCGTGCAGATCGCCAACACCCCCGGCCAGCCGATCAAGATCGGCGCCATGGGCAAACCCCTGCCGGGCTACGACGTCGTCCTGGTGGACCCCGCCACGGGCGCGGAGGGCGACGACGGCGAGCTCTGCCTGCGCCTCGACCCGCGGCCCGTCGGGCTGATGAAGGCGTACTACGGCGACCCCGACAAGACGGCGGAAGCGTTCCGCGACGGCTATTACCACACAGGTGACATGGCCAGCCGGGACGAACGCGGCATCATCACGTACGTGGGACGCGGCGACGACGTCTTCAAATCCTCCGACTACCGGCTGTCCCCGTTCGAGCTGGAAAGCGTCCTGATCGAGCACCCGGCAGTGGCCGAGGCCGCCGTCGTCCCCTCCCCGGACGCACTCAAGCTCTCCGTGCCCAAGGCGTTTGTGGTTCTGGCGGCCGGGCACGAGGCCGGCCCGGAGCTCGCCGAGGAGATCCTGCGCTATTGCCGCGACCACCTGGCACCGTTCAAGCGGATCCGCCGGCTGGAATTCGCCGAGCTGCCCAAGACCATCTCGGGCAAGATCCGGCGCGTGGAACTGCGGCACAGCGAAGAACTGCGCCACGGCGGGGGCACGGTCCCGGCGGGTCTCGGCACGGAGTACTCCGAAGCCGACTTCCCCGGCCTGAAAAGCCCGGCCGAAAAGCTAGGCTGAACCCCATGAGACTGAGGACGAGAAGCTGGGGGTGCCGTGGCAACGCCGCTGCCGCGTGATCCGATCGCCGACGCCCGGCTGAACTGGGAACGGCACGGCTGGTCCGACGTCGCCGCGCCGATGGCTGCCATCACCGCCATCATGCGGACCCAGCAGCTGCTGCTGGCCCGGATCGAGGGGGTCCTGAAGCCGTTCGGGCTGACGTTCGCCCGCTACGAACTGCTCGCCCTGCTGAGCTTCGCCCGCAGCGGCGCGCTGCCCATGAACAAGGCAAGCGCGTTGCTGCAGGTCCACCCCACCTCGGTGACGAACGCCGTCGACCGGCTGCAGCAGGCGGGGCTGGTGATCCGGTCGCCACACCCCACGGACGGGCGAACCACCCTGATTGAACTCACCCAGGAGGGGCGCACGCTGGCCAAACGGGCGACGGCGGCACTCAACTCAGAGGTGTTCGCCCAGTCCGGCTTCGCGGAGCAGGATGTCGACCAGCTGATCCGGATCCTGGGCACCTTCCGCCGCAACGCCGGCGACTTCAGCGAGTGATCCACAGGGCTGCAATGCCCCACCAACGACCGCCCGTCACAATGCAGCGATGGGCTCCGCGGCCCCAGGAGACGACTCATGCAGTCGAACGCCTTTCCCGCCGACTTGGATCACCGTACCGAAATGCGCGGATATCCAATTACCTCCTAAAAGAGGTAGTTGGCAATCCGCAGGGCAGCCCCGGAGGTCCCCTAGACTTCGGAAAGAAACCAACCCTGAACATGAGGAGCGCAATGATTCCGGAGATCAACATCTGGGCAGTACTGCTGGCCACGCTGTCCAGCATGGTGGTCGGGTCCGTCTGGTACACACCGAAGGTATTCGGCAACTACTGGATGCGCGTCGCCAAGGTCACCCCCAGCGGTGACGCCAAGGACGCCGTCAAGCCCATCCTGATCACCCTGGTGGTCAGCTTCGTCAGCGCCCTGGTCCTGGCCGGCTCCGCCGCCATCTCCCAGCACTTCTACGGCGGAAATTTCCTGGTCAACACTCTGGTCACTGCGGTGATTCTGTGGGCCGGCTTCACGGCGGCCCGGTTCATCACCCATGACGCGTTCGAAGGCCGGCCCGCCGGGCTGACCGCGCTGAACTGCGCCCACGAACTGGTGACCCTGGCGGTCATGGCCCTCATCATCGGGCTGTTCGGCATCAGCGCGGCCTGACAGGTCCACGCGGCGGAAATTTGCCGCGCGACGCGCAAAGCCCTGCCGCTGCGGTTTTCCCGTAGCGGCAGGGCTTTTGCGCGTCATGGAATGCTCCCGCATCGCAGAGAGCTGTGGGAGCCTATTTTGCCCCGAACCTGACCGGAGTATCGTGGTTCGAATTCGGACGGTGCCGTCCGGTCAGGCGGCAATCCGTGCGCACAGAGCGTCGATCGGCCAGCGCCCAGGAGGGGCTATGACTTCGCCCAGCGTCCCAATACCGCAGCCTCCCCCGAAGCCGGTGGTCGGCAACCTGCCCGATATCGACTCCAGCAAGGGCCTCCTGGGAGTGGCCGAGGTTGCCGAGCGGTATGGCCCTATTGTGCGAATCCAGTTCTTCAACCGCAGCGTCATCGCCATCTCCTCCCAGCAGCTCGTCAACGAAGTGTGCGATGAGTCCCGTTTCGGCAAAGTGCTGGGCGTATCGCTCCGGCAAGTTCGCGAGTTCATCGGCGACGGCTTGTTCACCGCGGAAACCCAGGAACCCAACTGGCAAAAGGCGCACCGGATCCTGATGCCGGCCTTCGGGCCAGCGGCGCTGAAGCGGATGTTCAGCGGTATGGACGACATCGCCGAGCAGCTGCTCCTCAAATGGGAGAGGCTCGGCCCCGATGCCCGGATCGACGTTCCGGACAACACCACCCGGCTGACCTTGGACACGATCGCCCTGTGCTCCTTCAGCTACCGTTTCAACAGCCTCTACCGGGAGGAGCTGCATCCCTTCGTGGGGGCGATGGTCCGCGCCCTGGTCGAATCCGGGCAGCGGGCGCGAAGGCTCCCCGTCCAGAACAAGATCATGCTGCGCCGACGCCACCAGCTCGAGGAAGACAACGCCCTGATGTTCGAGGTCGCCGACCAGATGATCAGCGACCGCCGGCGCAATCCCAGCCCGGCAGGCAGCGAAGACATCCTTGACACCATGCTCAACGCGTCGGACCCGGTGACCGGCGAGCGGCTGTCCGAGGACAACATCCGCTATCAGATGGTCACCTTCCTGGTGGCCGGGCATGAGACCACCAGCGGCCTGCTGTCCTTTGCGCTCTACGAACTGCTGCGCCACCCCGGCGTCCTGGCCAAGGCGCGCGCCCAGGTGGACGAGGTCCTCGGCGCCGAGAGCGCCCGGTTCGAGCACCTGCCGCGGCTGGGGTACCTGGACCAGATCCTCAAGGAGACGCTCCGGCTGTGGCCCACCGCCCCGGGGTTCAACGTCGCCCCGTTCGAGGACACAACGCTGGGCGGCCGCTACGAGATCCCGGCGGGCCAGCCAATCCTGGTCCTGCTCCCGCTGCTGCACCGCGACAAGGCGGCGTGGGGCGAGGACGCCGGGCTCTTCGATCCGGACCGGTTCTCCCCGGAACGGGCAGCGGAAATCCCTGCCAACGCCTGGAAGCCCTTCGGCAACGGCCAGCGCTCCTGCATCGGCCGGGGATTTGCCCTGCAGGAGGCCCTGCTTTTCCTCGCCAAGCTCCTGCAGCGCTTTGAGATCACGCCGGCGGACCCGGGCTATGAACTGCAGATCCACCACACCCTGACCATGAAGCCCGAAGGTCTCTTCATCCAGGTGCGACGGCGGGACGTCACGATCGCGGCCGGTCCCCAGGCCGCCGTCGAACGTGCCCGGCAGGCGGAGGCGCCGGCAACAGCAGAGCCCAACGGCGTCCCGGTCCGGGTGCTCTACGGTTCCAATGCAGGCACGTCCCAGGACCTCGCCCAGCGCATCGCCAACGACGCCGGACGGCGCGGCTACAGCCCCACCATCGGACCGCTCGACGACGCCGCCGGCGGACTGCCCACGGCCGGGCTCGTCGCCATCGTGGCTTCTTCCTACGAGGGACGGCCGCCGGACAACGCACGAAAATTCGTGGCCTGGACCGGGGACCTCCAGCCGGGCGACCTCGCCGGAGTGCGGTACACGGTCTTCGGCAACGGCAACAAAGACTGGGCGAGAACGTACCAGGAGGTGCCCAAGGCCATCGACACGCGGCTCGAGGCGGCCGGCGCCACACGGATCTATCACCGCGGCGAAGCCAACGCCCGCGGCGACTTCTTCGGCGATTTTGAAGAGTGGTACGCGGGATTCTGGCCCGCCGTGGACGCCGCCCTCGGGCAGAAGACCAGCACACCCGCCGCACAGCCCCAGCTTGAACTCCAGTTCGTCGGCAACGTCCGGGATCCGCTGTTGCGCCAGAACGGGCTGGCCCTCGGTACCGTCGTCGCAAACCGCGAACTGGTCGATCTGGCCAAGCCTGGCGCCCGGTCCAAGCGGCACGTCGAGATCGCCCTGCCCGAAGGGATGAGCTACCGGACCGGGGATTACCTGGCCGTCCTGCCGCTGAACCCCAGCGCCCTCGTCCAGCGCGCCCTGGCCCACTTCAACCTCGACTACGACTCGCATGTCCAGTTGAGCATGGAGCAGGGAGACACGTTCCTGCCCACCGGCACTCCAGTGGCTGTGGGCGAACTGCTGAGCAGCTACGTCGAGCTCGCGGTCCCCGCCACACGCACGCAACTGGAGAGCCTGGCTGAAGTCGCGACGGATCCGGCACACCGCGGGGAACTCGCGGCCCTGGCCGAGAACCGCGAGCGGCATGCGGCCGAGATCCTCGACAAGCGCGTCTCTGTCCTGGATCTGCTGGAAATGTACCCGTCAAGCCAGCTGTCGTTCACTTCGTTCCTGCAACTGCTGACCCAGCTGACCCCACGGCGGTACTCCATTTCCTCGTCCCCGCTCTGGAGCCCCGACCATGCGACCCTGACCTTCTCCGTCATCCAGGCTCCGGCGTGGTCGGGACGCGGTGTCTTCGAGGGAGCCTCGTCCACCTTCCTCGCCCAGGCCAGGCCCGGGTCAAGGGTCGCGGTTACTGTCCGTGCCTCGAACACGGCCTTCCACCCGCCATCGTCCTTGGACGTCCCGCTCATCATGGTCTGCGCCGGAACCGGGCTGGCACCCTTCCGCGGATTCATCCAGGACCGGGCGCTGCGGGCCGAGGCCGAGGACACGACGCCGGCCCCCGCCCTGCTGTTCTTCGGCTGCCGGGCGCCGGACACTGATTTCCTCTACCGCACAGAACTTGCCTCCTGGGCAGACCAAGCCAGCCTCGACCTCCGGCCGGCCTTTTCCGCCGCGCCCGAAGACGGCCTGAAGTATGTCCAGGACCGGCTGTGGGCGGACCGGGCCGACGTCGTCGAGCTGGTCCGACAGGGCGCCACCGTCTACGTTTGCGGCGACGGCCAACACATGGCACCGCAGGTGCGCGAGACGTGCGCGCTGATCTACCGCGAGGCGACCGGCGCCTCCAAGGCGGAGGCCGAGGCCTGGATGGATGAGGTGGAACGCACCCACGGCAGGTACGTCGCCGACATCTTCACCTGACGACGCAGCGCGCCTCAGCGGTGCGTGAAGTCCGGCTGGCGCTTCTCGGTGAACGCCGCCATGCCTTCCTTTTGGTCCTCGGTCGCGAACAGTGAGTGGAACACCCGGCGTTCAAACAGCACACCCTGGGCCAGCCCGGTCTCGAAGGCGGCGTTGACTGCTTCCTTGGCCACCATCGCCACCGGCTTGGACTTGGAGGCAATCACCTCGGCGGCCTTCACGGCCTCCTCCACCACGTCCGCGGCCGGCACCACGCGGGACACGAGGCCGGCGCGTTCGGCTTCCTCGGCGTCCATGAAGCGTCCGGTCAGGATCATGTCCATCGCCTTGGCCTTGCCGACGGCGCGGGTGAGGCGCTGCGAGCCGCCCATCCCGGGCAGCACGCCCAGGTTGATCTCCGGCTGGCCGAACTTGGCGTTGTCCCCTGCGATGATGAAATCGCACATCATCGCCAACTCGCAGCCGCCGCCGAGGGCAAACCCGGACACCGCCGCGACCACGGGGATGCGCAGCCGGGTGAGGTCCTCCCAGCCCCGGAACCAGTCCGCCGCGTACATGTCCATGTAGCCCTTGGACTGCATTTCCTTAATGTCGGCGCCCGCGGCGAAGGCCTTGGCGGAGCCGGTGACCACCACCGCGCCCACTGCAGGGTCGGCGTCCATGGCGGATACCGCGGCGACGAGTTCGTCCATGGTGGCCTTGTTGAGGGCGTTCAGCGCCTCAGGCCGGTTGAGCGTCACGAGCCCCACCCGTCCGCGCCGCTCCACCAGAATGTTTGTGTACTGCTCCGTCATGCCTGTCCCCTCAGCTGTTCGAAATGTCTATCGGCGGTCAGTGGCCGGACTTGTCCCGGATGTCGGTGATGATTCCGGAGAAGTCCCGGCCCGCCCCGCCCTCCGCGGCAAAGGTATCGTAGATTTCTGATGCGAGCGGTCCCAGCCGGGCGGCGACGCCGGTGCTTTCCAGCGCATTGAGCGCCAGTTTCAAGTCCTTGGCCATGAGGGCTCCCGCGAAACCGGGCTGGTAGTCGCGGTTGGCAGGGCTCGTGGGGACCGGCCCCGGAACGGGGCAGTTGGTGGTCAGCGCCCAGCACTGGCCCGAGGCCGCGGAGGCGACATCGAACAGCGCCTGGTGGGTCAGGCCCAGCTTCTCGCCGAGCACAAAGGCCTCACTGACCGCGATCATCGAGACGCCAAGGATCATGTTGTTGCAGATCTTCGCCGCCTGCCCGGCACCGTGTTCCCCGCAGTGCACCACCCGCTTGCCCATGACTTCGAGCATCGGCGTGACTGCCTCGAAGTCCTCGGGAAGTGCCCCCACCATAAACGTCAGGGTGCCGGCCTCGGCCCCGACGACGCCGCCGGAGACCGGGGCGTCAACGGCCCGGTGGCCGGCTGCGAGGGCCAGCTCGGCGGCCTCGCGGGCCTCGTCTACGTTGATCGTGGAGCAGTCCAGGAAGACGGTGCCCGGCCGGGCCACGTCCAGCAGGCCCGGCTGGCTCTGCTGTCCCGGCCCGCCGGGGCTGCCGCGGTAGGCGTCCAGGAGATGCTTGCCGCTGGGCAGCATGGTCAGCACGACGGCGGCGCCCGCCACCGCCTCGACCGCGGTCTCCGCGGTGGTTATGCCGTGCGCCCGGGCTGTTTCCAGTGCGGCCGGCACTACGTCGAAGCCGGTCACCGTGTAGCCGGCCTTGACCAGGTTGATGGCCATCGGCCCGCCCATGTGGCCAAGGCCCAGGAAGGCGATGGTGCCGGACTCTGCGGGTCCGGGCCGGCCTGATCCGGCCTGTGATGCTTCAGACGGCGATGTTTCAGACATTGTCCCGCTCCTTCGACAACTGCAGTTCACGGTCGCCCAGCGGCGCAAAATAGGATTCGACGTCGTCCCGGCTGACCTCCGCCAGGCTGGCAGGCTGCCAGTGCGGGTCGCGGTCCTTGTCCACCACCTGCGCGCGGATGCCCTCGCGGAAGTCGGGGCCGGCCAGGAACCGCAGCCCCACCCGGTACTCCTGCTCCAGGGCCTCCTCGAGGCTCAGGCCCCGGACCCGGCGCAGGGACGCCAGTGCCACCTTCACGGCGGTCGGCGACTTGCTCTCGACCGTGTCCGCGGCATCGGCCGCTTCAGCTGCGTTCTCTCCACGGAAAGCGCGCAGCCTCCGCAGGATCTCTTCGGCGTCGTCGGCCGAATAGCAGGCGTCAATCCATTCCCGCTGCGCTGCGAGGACAGAGTTCGGGGCCTCCCCGGCGAAGCGCGCGACGGCGGCGTCCGCCGGCTCGCTCTCCAGCGCCACCTCGAGTTCCGCCAGGCTTGCGGACGGCACGAAATGGTCCGCGAGCCCCAGGAACAGCGCATCGGCGCCGCTCAGGTGGGCTCCCGTGAGGGCGGCGTGGGTGCCGGACTCTCCCGGTGAGCGCGAGAGCAGCAGGGTTCCGCCGACGTCGGGCACAAAACCGATCGTGGTCTCGGGCATGCCCATCCGGGTGCGTTCGGTGACGATCCGGACCGAGCCATGCGCGGAAATCCCCACCCCGCCGCCGAGGACCAGCCCGTCCATGAATGCCACATACGGCTTGGGGTAGCCCGAGATGAGGGAGTTCAGCCGGTATTCCTCGGCCCAGAAGTCGGCTGTCGCGTCGCCGCCGTCCAGCATGTCCCGGTAGATGGCAACGATGTCGCCTCCGGCGCACAGTCCCCGGTCACCGGCGCCGCGGACCAGGACGGCCGCGACGGCGTCGTCGTCCGCCCAGAGGGTGAGCTGCTCCAGCATGGCCGAGGCCATGCCCGCGGTGAGCGCGTTGACCGCCCGGGGACGGTTCAACGTGACCACACCAAGCCGGCCGCGCCGCTCGAACAGCACTTCCGCCGCCGCGGCGTCCTCGGCGTGCTTGCCCGCCATCAGCTGCCTTCCGGCATCACGAAGCTGGCGCCGGTGCGGATGCCGGAGGGCCAGCGGGTGGTGACCGTCTTGGTCTTGGTGTAGAAGCGGAAGGCGTCCGCGCCGTGCTGGTTAAGGTCGCCGAAGCCGGAGGCCTTCCAGCCGCCGAAGGTGTAGTAGGCGATCGGCACCGGGATGGGCACGTTGATGCCCACCATGCCCACCTGGACCCGGCTGGCGAAGTCACGGGCGGAGTCGCCGTCGCGGGTGAAGATGGCCACGCCGTTGCCGAACTCGTGCTCGCTGCACAGGCGCAGGGCCTCGTCGTAGTCCTCGGCGCGGAGGACGCTCAAGACCGGGCCGAAGATCTCTTCCTTGTAGATCGTCATGTCCTTGGTGACGTTGTCGAAGAGCGTGGGGCCGACCCAGAAGCCGCCGTCGTAGCCCTCCACCTTGAGTCCGCGGCCGTCGGCCAGCAGGGTGGCGCCCTCGTCGACGCCGGCCTGGATGTAGCCTTCGATCCGTTCCTTGGCGGACGCCGCGACGACCGGGCCGAAGTCGGAATCCTTCGCCAGGCTGTGGCCGACCTTGAGGTCCGCGATCCGCTCTTCGAGTTTGGCGACGAGCGCGTCGCCGGTGGCCTTGCCGACCGGCACGGCCACGGAGATGGCCATGCAGCGTTCGCCGGCGGAGCCGAAGCCTGCCCCCATCAGGGCGTCCGCGGCCATGTCCAGGTCTGCGTCCGGCATGATCACCATGTGGTTCTTGGCGCCGCCGAAGCACTGGGCGCGCTTGCCGTTGGCGGCGGCCGTGGCGTAGATGTACTGCGCGATCGGAGTGGAGCCGACGAAGCCGATGGCCTGGACGCGGGGGTCCTCCAGCAGTGCGTCCACCGCTTCCTTGTCGCCGTTGACGACGTTGAAGACGCCGGCCGGCAGGCCGGCCTCGGTGAAGAGCTCGGCGAGGCGCAACGGCACGGAGGGGTCACGCTCGGAGGGCTTGAGGATGAAGGAGTTGCCCGCGGCGAGGGCCGGGCCGGACTTCCAGAGCGGGATCATGGCCGGGAAGTTGAAGGGGGTGATCCCGGCGACGACGCCGAGGGGCTGGCGCAGCGAGTGGACATCGATGCCGGTTCCGGCGCTGTCCGAGAATTCGCCCTTGAGCAGGTGCGGGGCGCCGGCGGCGAATTCGACGACCTCGATGCCGCGCTGGATGTCGCCTTTCGCGTCGAGGAAGGTCTTGCCGTGTTCCGAGGACAGCAGGGTGGCGAGCTCGTCCATGTTCTGGTTGACCAGGTCAACGAACTTGAGCAGGATCCGGCCGCGGCGCTGCGGGTTCATGGCCGCCCACTCGAGCTGGCCCTTTTCCGCGTTGGAGACCACGTTGCGGACCTCTTCGGTGCTGGCCAGCGGCACACGGGCCTGGACCTCGCCGGTGCACGGATCGTAGACATCGCTGAAGCGCCCCGAGGTGCCTTCAACATGCTGCCCGTCAATGTAATGGGATAGCTCGCGAACCATGATGGAATGCTCCTTTGCACCGTGTGGTTTGACGTAGTGGCGGCCGGGCCGCCTGTGACCCACGTCATCTGCTGCTCCTGAATATACTCGGACTTCCTACTAAATTCCAGAGGGGCCGTGGCCGGCCGGCAGCTTCGCCCGGCAGCCAAGTTCGGTAAGTTAGGGACTGTGAAGATAGCTACCTGGAATGTGAACTCGCTCCGTGCCCGTGCCGACCGCGTTGAAGCCTGGCTTCAGCGCACCGACTGTGATGTCCTGGCCATCCAGGAAACCAAGTGCAAGGACGACAACTTCCCCTGGGAGCTGTTCGAGAGCTTGGGCTACGAGGTGGCGCACTTCGGCCTGAGCCAGTGGAACGGCGTGGCGATCGCCTCGCGGGTGGGGCTCGACGACGTCGAACGCACCTTCCTTGACCAGCCGGTCTTCGGCAAGAACGGCAAGGACGCCGTGCAGGAGGCCCGTGCGATCGGCGCAACCTGCGGCGGCGTCAGGGTCTGGAGCCTCTATGTCCCGAACGGCCGGGCCCTCGACGATGAGCACATGCCGTACAAGCTCAGCTGGCTGGACTCGCTGCGGACCCATGCCGAGGGCTGGGTCCGGGAGGACCCCGAGGCGCAGATCGCCCTGATGGGCGACTGGAACATTGCCCCGCAGGACGATGACGTCTGGGACATCGACTACTTCCGGGCCAACGCCCTCACCCATGTCAGCGAGCCGGAGCGGGCAGCCTTCCATGCCTTCGAGAACGCCGGCTTCCAGGACGTCGTCCGCCCGCATACCCCCGGACCCGGCGTCTACACGTACTGGGACTACACACAGCTGCGCTTCCCGAAAAAGGAAGGGATGCGGATCGACTTTGTCCTCGCCTCCCCCGCGCTGGCCGCCCGCGTCACCGGCGCCGCGATCGACCGCGAGGAACGCAAAGGCAAAGGCGCCTCGGACCACGCCCCCGTAATCGTGGAGCTGAGTGACTGATGAGGCCACAGGGAAGCGACGGAATCCAATGACGGGAAACCTCTACCACGGACAGGCGGGGCTGCCGTTCTCCTCGGCGCTGCGGATCTACGAACCCCTGGCGGCGTTCCCGGAGGGCCAGCAGCAGACCCTCCGCGAGGCGGGATCCCGGAGCGTCTCCCGCGCGGCCGTCGAAAACGCCGAGCTGCTCGCTTCCCTTGGCCGCATCACCCGCCCGGGCGGAGACCCGTTCCCCACCGGGGCGACGGACCTGGTCCGCATCCTTGCCGCACCGCGCCCGGACAGCGCTCCCGGAGCATCGCCAACGGCAGGCGGCGGACTTCCCGACGCCGGCACTCACGGCGCGGGGCATCCGGCTGGCACAGGGCATCCGGACGGCCTGCTGTACTGCCCGAGCCAGCTTGTGCTCCGGGCCGGGCTGGCCGCCAACGCCTTGATGGAGGGGATCCATGGGCCTTTGGCGCAGCTGCTGATTCCGGAGGAGCAGCGCGACAAGCACCAGGAGCGCATCGATGATGTGCGGGCGCACGCCGGACTGGGCCGTGTGCACACCCGGGCATCCACGTGGGGCATCCCGTTCAGCTGGTTCTGCCTCTTCCAGGAATCGGATCCGACGGACGTGGTGGAATCCGAGGGGCACATTGTCACCGTGCGGATCCGCGCGACCATCGGCGAAGCCCTCGATCGGGTCCGCTATGCGGTGGCCCATCTGGCCCTCGCTGCGCCGGACTTGGACATGCTCGAGGACCTGACCCAGCTCACCGAATGGCTGGAGCTCTTCCACGCGGAGTCGATGGTGGAACTGGACTACGGCGCCGTGGCGGACAAGGTCTACCCGGATGAGTCGCCCATGGATGTCAGGCTGGGCATCGAGTGCCTGGCTGAAGGGGACATGACCGGGGCGGCCGCTGCCTACCGCCGGCTGGCGTCCCGCTGGATCCCGATCCGGCAACTCGCCCGCGCTTCCTGAGGAACTGGTTCCGCACTGACTAGGCGGGCTGCCGGCCGCCCTGCTCCCGGGTCCCTGCACCCCGCGCGGCCCTGCCGGCTTCGGCGCCAGCGCCGGCGTTGCGGGGCGGCGCTGTTGTGCTTCGGACGATCAGCTGGTGCGGGGCCACCGTGGAGCGCACTGCCCCCTCATTTCCATCGAGTTCGTCCAGCAGCATTTTGGTGCCCAGTTCGGCTTGCTCGTCGGGGCGCTGCCTGACGGTGGTGAGGCCCATGGCCTCGGAAAAGTCGTGGTCGTCGATCCCGATTACGGAGAGTTCATCGGGGATTCGGACTCCGGCCCGGGTGGCCTCGAAGATGATCCCCATGGCCATCTCATCGGAGGCGCAGAAGATGGCGGTGGGCTTCGGCCCGGGCCTGTCCCAAAGCCGGCGGAAGGCGTTCTGGCCGCTGGGGACGGTGAAATCGCCCCATTCGTCCCATTCCTCCCGGACGTTCAGGCCGGCTTCCGCCATCACCTCCTGGAAGGCTTTGATCCGGACCCTGGGGACGTCAAAGTTGAGGTCGGTTTCGTCGTCGCCGTGCAGCAGTGCGATCTCCGTGTGCCCCAGTCCGATCAGGTGCCGCACCGCCGTGGCGGCGGCGGCGTAGTCGTCGATGCCGATGTAGGGGCATTCTTCGACGTGGCCGCCGACGACGACCAACGGGATGTCGATCTTCTGGAGGTGTTCGATCTCTTCATGCGTCAGCGCCATACACAGGACCAGCAGCGCATCGATCTGCTTGTAGACCATCGTTTTGCTGAAGAGCCGCTCGCGGTTGCTGCCGTGGCCGCCGAGATTGAACAGCGAGAGGTTGTACTGCCGGGCATGCAGTTCCCGGTCCGCACCTTCGATGGCCTTGGAGAAAAACCAGCGGCTGACGAACGGGGCCAGCACTCCGATGGTTTTGGTGCGGCCGGTTGCCAGCCCGGAAGCCGAGGAGGAGGCGACGTAGCCCAGGTCCTCGGCGATACCCAGGATCTTCTCCCGGGTGGCCGGCGAGACCCTGGGCAGGCCGCGGACGGCGCGGGACACTGTGGCGGTGGAAACTCCTGCAGCCAGGGCCACGTCCTCGATGCTGACGCCCGAGTGTCCTCCGCGTTGCGCCCTGTCCGTTGTCTTTGCCACCGTGTCCCCTTGTCGACTGTCTGCTGCCGCCTGATGCCCGGACGCAGGAGTTCCTTGCCCGCCCCCGCGACCCAGAGCCGCAGCTCCGGCCCTCAGTTGCGCCTGGTTGCCGTCCTTTCCGGCAGACGGCGACGCAGCCGGATCAGTCCGTACACGGCCAGCACCATGGCCAGCAGGCCCAGGGCCCAGCCCAGCGCCGGCTGGCCCGTCACCTCCATCCAGACGGTGACCACGAACAGCACCAGCGCCCAGAAACCGAGGAGCCCGATGATGATGTCGAAGTCCTCGCCGGAGCGGACACGACGGTGTTCGCTCCGCACCAGACCACGGCTCGGCTTGGCGTTCATTGCCGGGCCGTCACTTCACGGCGCCGGCGGTGAGGCCAGCGACGATCTTACGCTGGAAGACCAGCACCAGGATGACCAGCGGAATTGTGACGATCGTTCCGGCGGCCATGATCGCGGTGTACGGAATCTGCTGCGGCTGGGCACCGGCGAAGTTGGCAATGGCCACTGTTACCGGCTGGGTTTTGTCGTTCGAGAGCTGACTGGCGATCAGGAACTCATTCCATGAGGAGATGAACGCCAGGATCGCCGTCGTGAAGATGGCCGGTGCAGCGAGCGGCATGATGACCCTCCGGAACGCCTGCCCCTGGGTGCACCCGTCCACGCGGGCCGCTTCCTCAAGCTCCCACGGCATTTCCCGGAAGAACGACGTCATGGTGTAGACCGTCAGCGGGAGGACGAAGGAGATATTGGGGATGATCAGCGCCTGGTAGGTGCCGATCCAGCCGATATTCGTGAACAGCTGGAACAGCGGGGTGATGAGGGCGACGCCGGGGAACATGGACGCCCCCAGGATGAAGCCCAGCACCAGGTACTTGAACCGGAAGTTCAGCCGGGCCAGGGCATAGGCCGCGAACACGCCCAGCACCAGCGAGATCAGGGTCACTGTCACACCGATGAACACACTGTTCAGCAGCGCCTGGGCGAAGTGGTTGCCGAAGGACGTGTCGAACGCCGTCCTGAAGTTGTCGAGTGTCACGTGGGTGGGCAGGAGCGAGGTGTCGTAGGTGTAGCCCACGTCGCGGAACGCCGTCACCACCATCCAGTACGCCGGTGCAAGGCACCAGAACAGGATCACGGCGGCGCTGACGTACGTGCGGACACTCGCCCATTTCTCGCGGTTCTGGCCCGCCTTGCGGCCTCGGTCCTGCTCGGCCCGGAGTTCGGTCGCGGCGGTCATTTCTTCCCCTTACCTGCGCCGGTTTGCTGCTCCACGACGTTCGCTCCGAGGAAGCGGACAAAGATGAAGGCCACAATGAAGATGATGATGAATGTGATGGTGGACAAGGCGGCGGCGGAGTTGAAGCCTTGCCTGATCTGGTTGACCACCAAAATGGACAGCGTAGTGGTGTTGTTGGAGCCTTCCGTCAGGATGTACGGGAGGTCGAACATGCGCAGGGCATCCAGCGTCCGGAAGAGGATGGCGACCATCAGCGCCGGCTTCACCAGCGGCAGGGTGATCATCCGGAACCGCTGCCAGGCGGAGGCGCCGTCGACCTTGGCCGCTTCGTAGACCTCGGCCGGGATCATCTGCAGGCCGGCCAGGATCAGCAGCGCCATGAACGGCGTCGTCTTCCAGGTGTCGGCGATGATGACCGCCCACCGGGCCGGGATTTCGCTGCCCGTCCACAGGATGGTCGTGTTGAACAGTTTGTTGCCGATGCCTTCGAAAGCGAAGATGAACAGCCACAGCTGCGCGGTGACGGCGGTGGGGATGGCCCACGGCACCAGCACGGCCGCGCGGACCAGGCTGCGGCCGCGGAAGGTCCGCGCCATGATGATCGCCATCCAGAAGCCGAGGATCGTCTCAAGGGTGACGGTGACAATCGTGAAGTAGAAGGTGGTCCCGGTCGCGGACCAGAACTGCGCGCCCAAAGTTCCCGGCGGGCAGGCCACGGTTCCGCCGCCCGGGGCGGCACACTGCTGGAAGAGCCAGTTGGTGTAGTTGGAGAAACCAGCCGGGCCGCCGGCGGTAAAGAGACCCGTGACGGGGTCCAGGCCGGCATCTTTCTGGAACGACATCACGATGGCACTGATGATCGGGTAAACGATCACAATCGCCAGCGCAACGATGGTCGGCGCCAGCAGCCACGAGGCCCACTTGCCCTGGCTCGCTATTGCGTTGTCCTCGCCCACGCCCTTGGGGCCGTGGTGGATCGGAGCACCGCCCGACGCCGGTTCCTTGACCGGCGTCGGGCCTAGTTCGGTAGCCATGACTGGGCTACTGTCCCGCGCTAGCGGACTCGATGGACTTCTGCATGTCGGACAAGGCCGAGTCTACGGTCTTTTCGCCCTTGATGGCAGCGTACGCATTTTCCTGGATGGCCTTGGTGACGGCCGGGTAGAACGGGGTGACAGGGCGCGGTACGGCGTTCTCGATCGAGGTCTTCAGCACGGGCAGGTACGGGAGCTTGGTGACAAGTTCCTGGTCGTCATAGAGCGCGCCGAGGACCGGAGCAAGTGAGCCTTGCGTGGCGTAGAACTTCTGGGTCTCCTCAGAGGTAAGGAACTTCAGGAAGTCCAAAGCCGTGGCCTTGTTCTTCGAGTAGACGCTCATGCCGGCGCTGTGCCCGCCGAGCGTCGATGCCCCGGGGCCGCTCGCGCCGACCAGCGCGGTCATGCCGAGGACGTCTTTGACCTTGGAGGAACCTTCCGTCATGGCCAGGTTGTAGACGTAGGGCCAGTTGCGGTGGAACAGGAGTTTGCCGTCCTGGAAGGCCTGCCGGCCCTGCTCCTCCTGGAAGGTGATGGCTTCCTTCGGGATGTTTCCATCGGCATATGCCTTGGTCAGAGATTCGAGGCCGGCCTTGGCCTCAGGGGTGTTCAGGTTCGGCTTGCCGTCCGAATTCAGTACGGAACCGCCAGCGGAGTTGATGGCCTCAGACGTGTTCACCGTGAGGCCCTCGTACTTGGCGTACTGGCCCGCGAAGCAACCGATGTTGTTCTCCTTGGCGATGGAGCACATGCTCATCATCTCGTCCCAGGTCTTGGGCGCCGTGGGGACGAGGTCCTTGCGGTAGTACAGGATGCCGCCGTCGGAGTTCTGCGGGGCCGCGTAGAGCGTGCCCTTGTAGGAGGCGCTCTCGACCGTCGGCTTCAGCATCGCGGAGGTGTCCAGCGCCATCTTGTCCTTGAGCGGCTGGAGCCAGCCCTTGGCGGCAAACTCGGCGGTCCACACCACGTCGACGCTGACGACGTCGTAGTTGGCGTTCTTGGCCTGGAAGTTCTGGACCAGGTCATCGTGCTGCTGGTCGGCCTGGTCGGTCTGCTCCTTGAACGTGACCTTCTCGTTCGGGTGGGCAGCGTTCCACTTCTCGATCAGCGGGCGGACAACGTTGCTGTTGTCCTTGCCCTGGACGTAGGTAATGGGTCCGCGGCTGTCCAGGCCCTGCTCGGCGTCGGCGCCGGCGGTGGTGCCGCCCCCGCCGCCACAGGCCGAGAGGGTAAGGGCTAGAACGCCTGCTGCGGCGACGGGAAGTAGAAACTTCGGTGTTTTCATACTGGGGGCTCCTCGCTGAGTACCGGATAAAAACGGCGGTGCGTTGCTGTGGTGCCCATCACACTAATCAACATCCGGTGAGGAATGCAAGCGTTTACATGGAAGCTTTACGGAAAGGAGACCCTATTCCGATCCGTTGTTGGGTGGGACAATCCGCGCCATTTCACGGATGTCGGCCCCATCGGCTCGCCCGGCTGCCCTCGCAGCGGCAGCGCCAAAGTTGTTGCCGAAACCTCACAGCCGGGATCAGCGGACCCGTTCAGCCCGACCGAACCTCGACCGCGCACCGGACGCGATGTGGATGAGCACCGGGGTGCGCTTGCCGAGCACAACATCAAGCGCCTCCACGAGGGCGGAAACGTCGGCCGTGAGCCTGTGCGGGGCCACACCCTGGCGGGGCTGGATCCGAATTCTCAGGCCCGGTTCGCCGCGGACTTCGTACGTCGCCACCGTTGCGCCGGCCAGGTCCGGACGGTCCGCAAGGGCGGCCCGGAGGGCCTGCTCGGCCACGCCGCTTCCGATCCTGACGTTTCCCGGGACGTCGCCCGGGTCCTCCTCGGACACCAGCAGGTTGGCACGGCCCTTGCCCTGCTGGGCGACCCACGCCACCATGGCGCCAATCACCAGGAGCAGTACCAGGACCACCGCGATCCAGAGCCAGCTCTCCGACCGCCCGGGGAAGCGCGTGCGTTCGAAGAGATCACGCCAGATGCTCCAGACGCCGGCGGACCAGTCCTGCCACCACACCCCGACCGCCGGCACAGTGGCAAGCAGGATCAGCATGGCACCGATGGCGAGGAGCTTGATGCCGAGGACGCCGATCAGTACCCGGTTGAGGATCCTGGGGGTGCCGTTCATGCCCCGACCACCCCGGTCGGTGCCACATTGATGCGCACATCCGGCGACGGGGATAGGGCCATGTCCCGGAGCTCCTCCTGCACGGCGGCGAGGACGGCATCCGGGCGCAGCGGTACGCCGGAGGTCGGCCGGACGTTGACCTGCACCTGCTGCCGGGACACCGTCACCATCACCTGTTCCTGGCTTACGTTGGCGGCCACCCGCGCCCGGCGTGCCAGGGCGGAGGCAATCACTTCGTCGTCCACGACGACGGCGGCGCGGCGGTCCCGCAAAATGTGGCGGGCGCGGCGTCCGGGCAGCACCGCGTTCAGGAAGAAGAACAGCCCTGCCATCACGACCACCGCGCCGGTGACGCCGAGAAGGAGCGGCGGCACCCCGGCCGGGAGCGCCACCGCACGCTCTGCCGCGGTCTGCGGATCCACGAGCCAGGGCGGCTGTCCGACGGCCCGGACCGCGGTTTCCAGGAGCGCATAACCGCACAGCCCCACCACGAGTACGGCGGCGATAATGGAGGCGACGGCCCGTGAAGAGTGGGTCTCTCGTTTGAGGATCTGCTCCATGCCGGCAGCGCCGCCCCCGGCAGGGGCTTCATTGCCGGCCGAAGGCGCGGCACTGGGAGCTGGCGGGGCGTAGCTTCCAGGGCTGGAATCGTGCTCGGTGTTGTGGCTCAATGGACGCGCCCTCCTTCACTCATGCTGGCGCCGCCAATCCGGATGTCCACCCTGCTCAGCCGGGCACCGCTCAGCTCGGTCACGCGGCGCAGGATGACCGCCTTGGCGGCCACTGCCCGGTCCCAGATGGAGCCGCCGAGGCCCGCGACCCGTCCGGCGTCCCGCACGACCGTGGTCAGCGGCGGCACGGTGATGGGTGCGACAAGGGACAAAGCCAGCAGCCCGTCGTCGTCGGACCATTCTGCCCGGACCTCCTGCGGCGGAACACCGAGGGCTTCTGCCGCGGCCGCCTGCGCCACGCTGGTCAGCGCCTGGGTGCTGACCCGGGTGTGTCCGGCCATCGCGGCGGCGTGGGCAGCACCTGCCGGGCCGCTCATGAGGACGAACGCCGGCCCGTGAGGGCGTCAAGCACACTGCGCAGGTCCAGTTTCCCTTCCGCGGCGCGCCCCAGCAGGGCTCCGACCCCCATGAACAGCAGGGCGCCGAGGAATCCCCAGACGCCGAACTGGAACGACATAAACGCCACGAAGGCGCCCACTGCGATCCCCACCACGGTCAGGTTCACTGGATTGCCTCCCTCGCGGGCCGGGTCTCGGCCGCGGTACCGGCCTTCGCCGGGCCGGGGACGTAGACATCGTTGATCTCAATGTTGACTTCGATGACCTGGAGGCCGACGAGCTCCTCGACAGCCGCATACACGGCGGCACGAATCTGGTCTGCCAGGGCGTGAAGGGGTGTCCCGTAGAGCGCCACCAGGTCAATGTCGACGGCGACCTGCGTTTCACCGACCTCGGCCCGGACGCCTGCGGCGTGGTCCGAGCTGCCCACCGCGTCACGGAAAGCACCGAGAGCGCGGGACGGGCCCGATCCCAGGGAATATACGCCGGGGACCGAACGGGCAGCGATGCCCGCAACCTTCGCGACGGCGTTTTCGGAAATGACGGTGCGGCCAATGCCGGGCACCGGCAAAGCTGTGGCGGGCTCGGGCACCTGGGCCGCCCCGGGCTGAGGATCCTGGTATTCCATGAGGCACTCCCCCTTCTCTTTGTGACCACCCTAGTACCTGTGCCGGGCAAGGTGGCCGCTTGGCCCGGGAAGGCCGTGCCCTGTCAGGGAAATTGCGCCGGCACCCGGCCCGCCTAGGCTATCTTCCGGGGAAGCGGGCTGAACGGGCCCGCTATCCGCAGTTGGTGGCGAGCCAGGTTTGCACCGGAGCCATGGCGTCCTGGAGTTTTCCGCTGGAGAAGACCGTCTGGTCCTTGATGCCGGCGATGGCCACCTGGCTGAGTGTGGTGAAGTCTGCCTTGATGCTGTCCGGGGCGCGTTCCGCCGTGCGGGTCAGCTCGGCCTTGGTCTGCTCCAATTCGGCCGCCGATCCCTTCGCCGCCGAGAGCGGAAGCAGGGTGGAGCCTGTGGCCTGTTCGGAAATCGTGGTGCAGGCCTCCGCAGCCGTGGCGAAGTCACCCCACGGGCCGGAGGATTTGCTGGGACTCGCGGTCGCGGACGACGGCGCGGGGCTGGCTGCCGCGGACGACGGCGCGCTGCCGGCTTCCGGTGCGGAGCAGGCGGTGAGTGCAAGGGCCGCCAGAAGGGCGCTTACGGTCAGCGGACGCGCAACATTCTTCAAAATCACGTTCTTGGAATCACTTTTCGGTTGAGATTGCACCGTCGGCCCGATCACGCTGCCGGCGGTCTTGGCGTTCTTTCCCCAGCGTGTGAGTCTAGCCCGGCCGGTTGGCCAGCCCCCAAAACGGCCGCCGCCGTCGAACCTTCCATCGGCTGCTCCGTACCCGCCCTTTTGGCCGCCCTGAAGGGCGCTTACTGAGCAGCCGATGGGGTTAAAAGAAGAAAAGCACCAGTTCCGAAGAACTGATGCTTCCCAGTGGTGGCTCCGACCGGCGTCGATCCGGTGACCTTTCGATTTTCAGTCGAACGCTCTACCAACTGAGCTACAGAGCCTAGGTGACATGTCACCATGAGAGCCGGAATTTCTTCTGGCAATCAGAGCGACCCTGACGGGACTTGAACCCGCGACCTCCGCCGTGACAGGGCGGCGCGCTAACCAACTGCGCTACAGGGCCTTGCTATTTATTTCTTGTCTGCAGTATCGCTACCGCAATTTTTCAAGGCCTTTAGCCTACCAGACTTTCACACCCGGTTTGACCAGTTCCTTGCGTACCCCCAACGGGATTCGAACCCGTGCCGCCGCCGTGAAAGGGCGGTGTCCTAGGCCGCTAGACGATGGGGGCCAGGATGCCATCCGGTTGAACAAAGGCAAAAATTAAGGGCCGAGGCCTTCCGTTTTTGTCCTTTCGGGTTCCTCCGAACTGGACTATAAAACTATAAGGGCAGATTCCGGATTATCCAAAATCAGCGGCTGCCGCCCATTTGGCGGCGACTAGCCCCGCCGGGCGGCGTCCTGCCGGGCCCGCTCCACATCGGCCGCCGACTCCAGGTCTCCCCTGGCCCGCAAACCCGCGATGACGCCGTCAATGTCGGCAGCCGACCGGTTCTGGCTGAGCTTGCGTTTCGCCTCGACCCTCGTGATGACAAGCTCGACGCCGACAATCGCCCGGAGCTGTCCGGCGATGAAACGCGCAGGCGCGTCGTCCACGGCCCAGGGCCGTTCCCAGGCTGCTTCGTGCTGTGTGGTCAGCCGCCGGACCAGGTATTCAACCCAGGCCGGGTCGTCGTGGATGACCAGCCTGCCGTAGGCGTGGGCCGTGGTGTAGTTCCACGTCGGCACCACCCGGCCGTGTTCGGCCTTGGTGGGGTACCAGTTCGGGGAGATGTAGGCATCGGAGCGCTGGATGATGGCCAGGGATTCACCCAGCGCCGGCAGCCGCCACTGATCGTTGTTGCGGGCAACGTGGCCCAGCAGCGCGCCATGCTCGCCAGCCTCCGGGTCATAGACGAACGGCAGCAGGGTGGCGAGCAGGCCCTGCGCCGTCGCCGTCACCAGGTTGGCCGCCCCGGGGTTCTCGAGCAGGTCCCTGACGGCGTCCGGGTCAGCGGCGAAATGCGAGGGAATGTACATGGACGGTTCCTTTGTCGGGTGTGTATCGCGCGATGAACGGGGCAGCTGACCCTCTCAGGCTACGAGCATGACAGCCAGGGTGACCATGACCAAGGCGATGCCGGCGTCGAGCACGCGCCAACTGCCCGGGCGGGCGAACAACGGGGCAAGGTACCGGGCGCCGGTGCCCAGGGCGGCGAACCACGCCACGCTGCCCAGCCCGGCTCCGGCGGCAAACCACCACCGCCCGTCCGCGCCGTGGGCGCCGGCCAGGGACCCCAGCAGCAGCACGGTGTCGAGGTAGACGTGCGGGTTCAGCCAGGTCAGCGCCAGGCAGGTTCCCAGGGCGGCTGCCCACGTTCCCTTGTGACCGGCCGCCGGCTGGGATGCCTGCGTGCCGCGGATGGCCCGCACCGCAGCCATTGCCCCGTACGCCAGGAGGAAGGCAGCACCCGCCCAGCGCACCACCTCGAGGACCTCTGGCGCCCGCTCGATGAGGACGCCCACGCCGGCCACCCCCAGCACAATCAGTACCAGGTCCGAGACGGCGCACACCGCAACAACCAGAAGGACATGCGAGCGCTGGACGCCCTGGCGGAGCACAAAGGCGTTCTGCGCACCGATGGCGACGATGAGGGCCAGCCCGCTGGCCAGACCGGAGACGAGGGAAGGGATCACGGGATCCACGGTACGGGCGACCAGAACATGAAACCAGTTAACAAATGTTGGCCAACATAAGATGAGCTAATGATTGATATTCAGCCGGACCAGGCCCGGACCCTGGCCGCCATCGTGGCGCACGGAAGCTTCGAGGCCGCCGCCAGCCACCTCCGGGTCACGGCGTCGGCGGTGAGCCAGCGTGTCCGCGCCCTTGAGGTGGCGGTCGGCCGGCCGGTGCTGACACGGACCCGGCCCGTCGGGCTCACGCCGTCCGGGCAGGCGGTGGTGCGCTTCGCCCGGCAACTGGAAATGCTCTCCGCCGATCTGGCCGAAGAGTTGCAGCCCGGCACGCAGCCCGCCAGCATCCGGCTGACCCTCGTGATCAACAGCGACTCCCTGCACACCTGGGCCCTGCCCGGACTGGCCTCGGTGGCGGACAAGGTCCAGTTGGAGATCCTGCGCGAGGACCAGGACTATTCGCTGGAACTCCTCCGCAGCGGCGCTGCAGCCGCTGCCATCACCACCACGGCCAAGGCGGCGCCGGGCTGCTCGTCCCGGCGCCTGGGCGTCATGCGCTACCTGCCGGTCTGCACGCCGGACTTCGCCGCACGGTGGTTTCCCGTCGGCGCGACGGCGGACGCGCTCGCCGTCGCGCCCGTCATCGTCTTCGACCGCAAGGACGACCTGCAGGACCGCTACCTGCGCGGCGTGAGCCGCAAGACCCTCCAGCCGCCACGGCACTATGTCCCGGCCGCCCATGAGTTCGGGGAAGCCATCCGCTGGGGCATGGGGTGGGGACTCCTCCCCGAAATCGAGGTCTCGGAGGAGCTGAAGCGCCAAACCTTGGCGTCCATGGACGCCGCCGCGCACGTGGATGTGCCGCTCCACTGGCAGCAGTGGCGGCACGGCTCGGCGGCCCTCGACGAGGTTGCGGCGGCCATCCAGGCGGCCGCCCGCCCGCTGCGGTGAACCCTCCTTAGACGGCAGCCCCGCTGTTGGCAGGAACTCGCCTAGACGTGACCGATTTCCGCCAGTCACCGGGCCCCTGCACCGGCTAGATTGGCAGCATGGCAACAACCGCCCAGACGGGCTCCCCCCAACCGGACAGCGCGCGCCCGGACGGCACCCACGAAGTGCCGCCGCACGCGCCCGCCTCCCAGCCCGCCCACCCGGCGGACCCCGCAAACCCCGCAAACTCCGCGAAGCAGCTCCTCCCGCCGGGCCAGATCAGCAGGCTCGGCATCGCCGCCGTCGTGGTCACCGTGGTGTTGTGGGCCTCCGCTTTCGTGGGCATCCGGGCCGTGGGACCCAGCTTCTCCCCCGGCTCCCTGACCCTCGGCCGGCTGGCGATCGCCGCCGTCGTCCTGGGCCTGGTGGTGCTGCCGCAACTGCTGAAGAACCCCAACCTCCCCCGGGGCCGCGAGTGGTGGCCCATCCTGGCTTACGGCGTGATGTGGTTCGGCGGCTACAACCTCGCCCTGAACGCCGCCGAACACCTCCTCGACGCCGGCACGGCCGCGCTGCTGATCAACGTCAACCCGATCCTGGTGGCCATCATGGCCGGGGTGATCCTCAAGGAGGGCTTCCCCCGCTGGCTGATCATCGGCAGCCTCGTCGCGTTCGGCGGCGTCGCGGTGATAGCGCTGGGGTCCGGGCAGCGGTCCACGGCCGACGTCGCCGGGGTGCTGTTGTGCCTGCTGGCGGCGGCTCTCGCCGCGGTCAGTGTGATCGTGCAAAAACCGGTCCTCCGGAAGTTGCCCGCGGCCCAGGCCACCTGGTTCGGGATCCTGGTCGGCGCGGTCTGCTGCCTCCCCTTCAGCGGCCAGCTGATCGCCGAACTGCAGGCGGCCCCGCTGCCGGCGACGCTGGGGCTGGTCTATCTCGGCATCTTCCCCACCGCAATCGCGTTCACCACCTGGGCCTATGCGTTGTCCCTGATCGACGCCGGCCGGCTCGCGGCCACCACCTACCTCGTGCCCGGCACCACGATCCTGATCTCCTGGCTGGTGCTCGGCGAGATCCCCACGGTCTGGGGCCTGGTGGGAGGCGTCATCTGCCTCGTGGGGGTGGGGCTGACCCGGCGCCGGTCCCGCTGATTCGGCGCTAGAGTTTCAGCTATGCCCGCTTCCCTGCCGCCCGGCCTGCCAATCGTTCCGGACGGCCCGGAGAACCCCGAGAACCCCGACGACGGCGGGAACGGCGCCAACCACGATCACGCCCCGTTCCCGATGTCCCAAGACGACTTCGAAGCCGCCGTGAGCGACGCCCTGGACCAGATCCCGCCGGAGCTGGCGAAGACCATGAACAACGTGGCCATCTTCATCGAGGACGACTACACCCCGCAGCCGGGCGAGGATCCTGACACCGTGCTGCTGGGCCTTTACGAGGGTGTGCCGCTCACCGAACGGGACTCCTGGTGGGACGCCGGTTCCCTGCCGGACCGCATCACCATCTACCGGCAGCCGATCCTCGAGATCTGCGAGTCGCGTGAGGACGTGATCGAGGAAGTGACGGTCACCGTGGTCCATGAGATCGCGCACCACTTCGGCATCAGCGACGAGCGCCTGCACGAGCTCGGCTGGGGCTAGCCTTGTAGGCATGGGACACGACCACAGCCACACACACGGGATTAGGGCCTCTGGCACAGGCACAGCCAAGCACCGGAAGCGCCTGGTCGCCGTCCTGGCCATCACCCTCGCCGTCGTCCTGATCCAGATCGCCGGCGCGCTGATTTCCGGCTCGCTCGCCCTGCTGGCCGACGCCGGCCACATGCTTTCCGACGCGGCCGGCGTCTCCATCGCCCTCCTGGCCGCCTGGATCGCCGGCCGGCCGGCCAGCGACCAGCGTACCTACGGCTACCAGCGCGCCGAGGTGCTGGCCGCCCTGGCCAACGCGCTGGTGCTGATCGTCATCTCGGTGGTCATCTTCACGGAGGCGATTCGCCGCTTCGGCTCCACCCCCGAGGTGCAGACCGACGTCATGCTTTACGCGGCCGTCCTGGGCGCCGTCGCCAACCTCGTCTCCCTGCTGATCCTCCGCGGCGCCCAGAAGGAGAGCCTCAACGTCCGGGGCGCCTACCTCGAGGTCCTGGGCGACCTGCTGGGCTCCTTCGCCGTCATCGCCGCCGCCGTGGTCATTATGGTCACGGGATACCAGGCGGCGGACACCATCGCCTCGATCGTCATTGCGTTGATGATTCTGCCGCGGGCCTGGCACCTGCTCCGCGATGTGGTGGATGTGCTGCTGGAGGCGACCCCCAAGGGCGTGGACGTGCAGCTGATCCGCGAGCACATCCTCTCCGTGGAGGGTGTGGTGTCCGTGCACGACATCCACATCTGGACCATCACCTCCGGTGTGCCGGTGTTTTCCGCCCACGTGGTGGTGGAGGACGCGGCACTGGGAGCCCGCGGCGCGGACCAGGTCCTGGACAAGCTGGTCAGCTGCCTGGGCTCGCACTTCGACACCGAGCACTGCACCTTCCAGCTGGAACCGGCCTCCCACGCGGAGCACGAATCCCACCAGCACGCCTAAGTCCGGAATTCAAAGCACCGGGCGGCGGCACCCTCCGACACGCTCTGCCCAAATGTGACCAAATGACATAGTTGTTGTTTATGTTATTGATGTGACCCGTGTTGCCAAAGTGGCCATTGGCACGTAGCCTCGACCGTGCTGGGGGATCAGCCGGGCGTTTCTCGCGCCGGAATCCGCGCTCGCCCGCTCCAGCCCGACACTGCAGCGAGGTTTGCCCATGACTTGGACCGGTTCCGGCCGAAAGACGGCCGCGCTATGCGCCGCCGTCGCACTCCTGGGAACGCTTGCGATTCCCGCACACGCCGCACCGCCCGCATCTGTCCAGATTCCGGCTGTCCAGATTCCGGCTGTCCAGATTCCGGCTGCGCCGGAGATCCCATCGCCGGATGAGATTGCCGCGGCCAAGGCCAGTGAAAGTGCGACGGCGGCACAGGTCGCCACGATCGACCGGCTCCTGGCGGACGCCTCCACGGCGCAGGACGCCAGCCTCGAAGCCTCCCTGCAGGCCAATAACGCCTATGGCGAAGCGCTCGTGGAACTGCAGCTCCGGCGCGACGCCGCCGCGGTTGCCGCCGCCAGGGCCTCGGCAGCCGGCGAGGAGCAGGCGAAGACGCGCAAGCAGATCGGCCAGCTCGCCGGCGATCTCTACCGCAGCGGCGGGCTGAATCCGGCTCTGAGCAGCTTTGTCACCGGGACCGGCAACGCCCTGCAGCAGGCCGCCACCCTTGAGGCAGTGACGGCCGGCCGCACCCGGGCCTTCCAATCGGCGGAAACCGCGGCCGTCGCCGCCGAATCGCTGACGGCTGCCGCCGCCGACGCCAACCGTGCCGCCGACGAGGCGGCCCGGACGGCGGAGGCCCGCAAGCTCGACGCCGAACGTGCCAGCGACGCCCAGCGCCAGGCCGTGTCCGAGGCCAGCGCACAGCGGACCGTCCTGGTGGACCAGCTCGCGAACCTCAGGGACACGACCGTTGCACTGGAATCAGAGCGCGTGGATGCCCTGGAACGGCAGCGCCAGCAGGACCGGCTGGCCGCAGTGACAGGTACCGCCGGGCAGGGCCAGGGGACCGGTGCCGATAGCGGCTCCGGCAACCCGGCTCCGGTGCTTCCGGGTCCGCAGGCACCGGCCGCACCCGCCCCGGGTTCACAGGCACCAGCCGCACCCGCGCCGGTTCCACCGGCACCGTCCACGCCGGCCCTACCCGTTCCGGCACCGCCGGCTCCGGCGTTGCCTGCGCCCGCGCCGGTTTTGCCACCCGCGCCTGCACCCGCGCCTCCGCCGGCCCCGGCGCCGGCGCCGGCGCCGGCGCCGGCSCCGGCGCCGGGCGGTTCCAACCAGACGGCGATCTCGGTGGCTCTCGGCAAGGTCGGCGCGCCCTATTTCTACCAGTACGGCGGAACCGGCGCCCACGGGTTCGACTGCTCCGGCCTCGTGCAGAACGCGTTCGCCGCGGCCGGAAAGTACCTGCCCCGCACGGCGTCCCAGCAGTTCGCCCAGGCCCCCGTCCATGTTCCGCTCGCCCAGGCCCAGCCGGGCGACCTGCTGGTCTGGGGTTCGGCACCGGGTTTCTACCATGTGGCGATCTACCTCGGCGGCGGGCGGGTGGTCCAGGCGCTGAACGAGGACGCCGGGATTACCGTGACGGACCTGGCCTCCATGTCCGGGATGCAGCTCCACCCCGTGGCCGCCCGGTACTGAGGTTTCCCGCCGCCGTCGGGATCCTGCCGGATCCGGACGTTAGGAGAGCACGTCCTTTGTGATGAACCTGCCGTAGGCGAGCGCACCGAAAACGGCGACGTAGCCGCCCTGCAGCAACGCGTTTGTGAGGAAGGAATCCCAGGCGACGGGCTGGCGGAGCAGGTCCGCGAAGTCCAGCCAGTAGTGGCTGAAGAGCCACGGGTGCAGCCATTCCAGCTGCGGCAGCGCGTCGAGGACCTGTGAGACGACCGACAGCACGACGGTGGATGCCATCGCACCCACGGGCACGTCCGTGAGCGTGGACATAAAGAGACCGATCGCCGAGAGGCCCATCAGCGAGACGGCAAGGTAGGCGGCGATCAGCAGCAGCCGCCGCATTGCCTCGGCGGCGCCGATGGCATCCCCGGACAGCAGCGTGACCGGCCCCACCGGGAAGAGAGCCGCTCCGATTCCGGCACCGACCAGGGCCACCACGAGCGGCGCCGCGACGGCGAAGACCACTGCCCCGGCGTATTTCACCAGCAGCAGCCGGACGCGGCCCGCGGGCGCCACCAGCAGGTACCGCAGTGTCCCCAGCCCGGCCTCTCCGGCGACGGTGTCCCCCGCCACCACGCCCACGGTCAGCGGCAGGAACAGCGGAACGGACACGAGCATCGCGGTCACGCCAACGAACAGACCGTTCTGGGAAATCCGGTCCAGGAACGCCGGACCCCGGCCGGCCGGCACCGCGGAGGACACGCGGACCGCCACGGCGATCAGGATCGGAATGGCCGCCAGCGCACAGAGCATGGCCCAGGTACGGCGCCGGCGGAAGAGGACCCCGAGTTCGGAGGCGAGCAGGCCGCTGCCCCGGTTGCCCTGTTGTCGCCGCCGGGTGGTCACCGCGGCCGGGCCGGGGCGGGCTCCTTCACTGGAACGAAGATCTTCACTGGACAACGTCGAAGCCCTCCCCCGTCAGCGCCACGAAGCGATCTTCCAGGCTGACCTGTTCGGTCGCGAAGCCCCGGACCCGGACTCCGGCCGCCACCAGGGCGGCCACCACGGCCTCGGGTGCCACTGCGCCATCGCCCGCCGCACCGGGGAGCGGGGCGTAGAGCACGCCGCCGTCACTGTTGGATTCGGTCCTGCCCGGGCCCGCACTGAGGCTGGCCCTGCCCGGTGTCTCACCGGCGCCCGGCCCGTCCACGGCCGCGCTCAGGCCCAGCCGGGCCAGCACGTCGGCCGCAGCCCCCGTATCCGGCGTGAGTACGCGGATCCGGGCCTGCCCGCCCTGGCGCAGCTCGGCGAGGGTCCCCTGTGCCACCAGCCGGCCCGCGCTCATGATGGCCGCGTGCGTGCAGATCTGTTCCACCTCGGCGAGCAGATGGCTGGAGACGAACACGGTGGCGCCGTCCGCGGCGAGCGAGCGCACCAGGCTGCGGACCTCCCTGGTACCCTGCGGATCGAGCCCATTGGTGGGTTCGTCCAGGACCAGGAGTTCCCGGGGCGCCAGCAGGGCGTTGGCGATCCCCAGCCTCTGCTTCATGCCCAGCGAATAGGCCCGGACCTTCTTGTCCGCGGCATGCGTCAGCCCCACCCGCTCCAGCGCCGACTGGACCCGGGCTTTCCGGGTGGCGGCGGGAACATGCGGGTCCGCGGCGTCGAACCGGTGCAAGTTGGCCGCGCCGGAGAGGAAGGGGTAGAAGGCGGGCCCCTCGACCAGGGCACCTACTCGGGGCAGCACCTCGCGCAGTTGCCCCGGCATCTCCTGGCCGAGGAGCCGGACGGAGCCGCTGCTGGCCGCGGCGAGGCCCAGCATGAGCCGGATGGTGGTGGTCTTGCCGGAGCCGTTGGGCCCCAAGAAGCCGAACACCGAGCCTTTCGGCACGGCCAGGTCGACGCCGTCGACGGCCAGCTGGCGGCCAAAGCGCTTGCTGAGGCCGGCGGTCTCGATGCTCAGTTCCGTACCGTAGGGTTCCGTCGCCGGCCCGACGGCGGTCACGCGGCGGTCACCGGGCGGTCACCGCTGAGTGGCGGCAGCCTGCAGCCGCTCCAACGGCACGGAACCGGCGAGGATACGCCCGTCGTCGAGGATCAGTACATTCACCAGCGATGTGGACACCAGCCGGCCGCCCGGAACGGCTACCGCGGCCTGCTCCAGCACCGCGGCGGCGCCGGACCGGCTTCCCTCCGGGGCTGCGGGGTCAGGCCGGAGCGGGTTGGCGGTGGCGGGGTCCGGCGCTCCGGCCTGGGGCGGGGTCCCGCCCGGAAGAGCGATGGCTCCGGCGGGGAATTCGAGCACCGATTCCCAGCCGGTTCCGGTGACGGCAGGCCGCTTCGCAGCCTTCGCTTGGGCGGGGTCCGACGGCGGAGTGGCGGCGCTGGCGTTGTGGTCCGGCAGAGGGATCTCTTTGACGGTGGCCCCTGGCGGCGGGGTGAACGTGAAGACGGAGGAATCCGGAGAGTCAAGATTGAGGCTCGTGAAGGCGACGCTGAACGCCGGCTCCGCCTGTCCCCGCGCCCGGAGTTCGACGCCCAGCGGGAGTCCGGTTCCGCCGTCGACCGCAATGGCGATGGACCCCACCAGGGTGGCGCCCGACTGCGGCGTGAGCACGAGGTTGTAGGCTGCCCGTCCGGCAACTTGGGTATCCGGGCCCACGGTCACGTCGGTGCTTGCATCGACTTTGGCGAGCAGTTTGTCAGCCAGTTCCGCCGGGGTCGGCACGGTTCCGGGCTGGGCGCTGTGGCGGCTGGCCGCATCGGCAGGGAGCTGGGCGTGGGCGGCCGTGTTGTCCTTGGAGTTATAGAACCAGAGTTCCGTGCCGTTCTTGATCGCGTCGCGCTCCGCCATCCGGTCCATGATTTGCACGCGGGCTTTCTCCGGCCCGTCGAGGTAGACCCGCGCGGTGTGGGGTCCGGTCAGCAGCTCCAGCCACGCCGTCTCCGGGGAGCCCGCGCCGGGACCGGATTTCGGAAGTTCCGGCAGACCGATCGCGGAGGTTTGTTCCAGCGTCCCGGACAGGGATTTCTCGTCATGCTGGGCGATCATGAGCAGCACCTGCTGCGGCGTTTTCTCCGGCAGGGGGTCTCCGGCGCTCGCGGGAAGGGATCCGGACAGGACGCCGGCGGCGATCACGGCAGGCACCGCCACTGCGGGCATCCAACGCAGCCATTTGCGCGTCATTGTGACCGCGCTCCAACCTTGCAGCTCATGATTCAACAGTACGCCTGGAAGTGGCCGACTTCACCCTCTCCGGCGGACGTCGCAAGCAGGGGCATCCGGGCCGCCGGGGACGCGGCCCGGTGGAGGGCTAAGCAAAAACATTCAGCGTCATTTCGACCGCCCCGAGCAGGAGCGCGAGCACCGACGTGCCCAGCCCGGCGACGAGCAGCAGCCCCGGGTGGGCGAGCCCGATGACGACGCGACGGAGCCGCGGCCTACCGCGCAGAAATTTCTTCGGCAAGCGGGCCCGCACGGGGTCCTGTTTCCAGCCGCGGAGCCGGCGCAGGAACCACGCGCACCGGATGATGAAGGCCAGCCAAAGCACGGACACCACGAGGGGAACCGCAGCCAGCAGGAGGTTGAACCCCAGGGCAGTGACCTCTCGCTCCGAAGCGCCGACGAGGGACTGGATGGTGGTGGAGATCGAGGCGCTCATGACCACCGAGACACCCCACACGAGGAACGCGGCCGTCAGGGCGAGGAAGCGGACGAAAAAGTGGCCCAGCACGGAGTCCTTCCGCGGCTTGAGGTGCCGGCGGGGAGTGGCCTGCAGCAGTGCGATGGTGGCCAGCAGGGTGGGCAGGGCGGCCATCCCGACCATCACGTACCAGGACCATCCCGCGAAGTCGAAGAAATCGTCTGCGACGATCAGGGCGGCCCAGAACCCCGTCCAGGCCCAGCCGGTGGTGAGCGGACGGCTGACCAGCCATGCGGGGAGCCAGGGATCGTCGACGCCGGCCGCTGCCGATTGGGGCTCCGCCGATTGGGTCTTCGACGATTGGGTCTCCGCCGACTGGGGCTCCGCCGGGTGTTCGGCCGCCGGCCCGTCGCCCGTCACCGGCATCGGACCCGGCACGTCACTCATGGGCCGGCTGCTGCTGCGGCCCCGAAGCCCCGGCGTCCAGCACCACGGTGCCGGCGGCGCCGTCGACCGTGATGCTGTGCCCGGTGGCGATCAGCGAGGTGGCGTCGGGGACTCCGACCACGGCGGGAATCCCGTACTCCCGGGCGACGACGGCGCCGTGCGAGTTGGGTCCGCCCATTTCCATCACCAGAGCGCCGGCGGTGAGGAACAAGGGCGTCCAGCCCGGATCTGTGGAGGGCGCCACCAGGATCTCGCCGGGTTCCAGCCGCGCTCCGTGCGGGTCCAGGATGACGCGGGCCGTGGCGGTAACGGTGCCTGCCGACGCGGGAGTTCCCGTCAGGAGTCCCGGGGTTCCGGCCTTCGCCCCCGCATCGCCGGTCTGGAGCGCTTCGGGTTCCGTCCCGTCCGAGAGCAGCACCCGCGGGATGTGCCGCCGGCCCAGTTCCTGCTCGTAGTCCTCGCGGCGCTGCGCCACAAGGTGCTGCAGCGGCCTCCCGGCGAGACCTTCGCGGACCTCGGCCAGGTCCAGGAAGAAGACGTCGTCTGCCTCGCCGATGCGGCCGGCGGAGGCCAGTTCCGTCCCGATGGCCTGGAGCTGCCTCCGCACCGCGGCCAGGGCTTCGACGATGTGGTACTTCGGCAGTTCGCGCAGGCCGGCAAACATCCGGGTGCGTTTCAGCGCCGCCCGCACCAGCGCCGCGTGCAGTCTGCTCCGCTCCCCCGCGGCGGCGGCAAGCCGTTCCACCTGCGCCTCGGCCTCCCGAGCCGCCTTGCTGAACTGCCGGTCCGGCGCCTGGCCGGGGTCCTCCAGCCGCAGGTAGTTGGCCAGGACCCCGAGGATGTGGGACGGGTCGTCGGCCCAGCGGGGCATGCCAAGGTCGATTTCCGCCACTGCCCGGTGCCCGTAGCGGCCCAGGAAGCCGGCGAGACCGGACTGCACGACGGCGGGAAGCTCGCGGGCACGGTAGCGGCGGACCAGCTCCGGCACCCCAGCGCCGTCGAACGCAGCGTCATCGAACACCGCTACCGCTGCGGCGTCGGCCCGGATAGCTGCGGCGAGCTGCCAGAGGGCCAGGTCCATCTCGGTGGTGACGTTGTTGGGGAGTCCCCGCAGCACCGGTTGCAAGGCCCCCTGCCCGGCGTCGTCTCCCAGCAGCCTCCCGGCGGCCGCCAGCGAGGCAAAGCCAAGGGCCGGCAGCGGCAGGATGTTCGGCACCACCGGGAAGAGCTCGTGCCCCAGGATGCGCTCCACGTGGTCCAACCGCTGCACGGGGGTGGACCCGGCCGGGACCACCAGGGCGGCCCGGAACCGTTCACCGAACCGCTCCGCCCGGCGCAGCGCGGCCTCGGGCCGGAACAGTGCGCGCAGCAGCGTCTCCGGAACCCTTGCGCGGGCCGCCACAGGGCCGACGTGGCGCAGCACCCGCCAGGGGGACCTGCTGGTGACGGAAAAGCGGGGGTCCGTGAACAGCCGCCGCAGCACGGCCGCGGAGCGGGACTCCATGACGTCGAACACCCGCGGCACGATGGCCCGTCCAACGGCGCTGCGCACTACCGGGGTCAGGTCGAAGAAGAGGCGCTGGCCGGCCTGGACGTAGGGCGTGGGCCCGTCGTGTGGCTCCGGGACGTCGAACTGCGCCGCGCGCGCCACGGAAGAGGCAATCAGCCGGAAGCCTGCCAGTCCCATTGGGGTCAGCGGGCGGGTCAGGCCCTGGGCCAGGCTGAAGCACAGGTAGACCCGTGTACCCTCCCGGACGCGCCGCCGCTCCGGCAAGGGGTAGAGGGTGGTGACGGGCCGCGACTGCGTCAGCCACAGCACGCCGCCGCCGTCGATGGCCCATTCGAGGTCCTGCGGCGCGCCGAAGTGCAGCTCCGCGCGGCGGCCAAGGCGCTCCAGGGCCAGCAGCTGGGCGTCGTCGACGCAGGGCTGCGAGCCGGCGTCGGACTGTTCTACCCGTTCAGTTCCGCCGCCCGGCAGCGGCCGGATGGCCACACCCTTGCTCCCGATCCGGCGCTCCAGAATTTTCTGCGTGGCGCTGTCGACGACGAAGTGGTCCGGGTTGACCGCCCCGGAAACCACCGCCTCGCCGAGGCCAGGGCTGGCGTCAATGACCGCCTCGTGCCGCCTTCCGGTCACGGGGTTCGCGGTGAACAGGACCCCGGCCACGGCCGCGTCCACCATCCGCTGGACCACGACGGCGAGCGACACCGTCGAGGGGCTGATTCCGTGGGTGGCGCGGTAGCTCACCGCCCGGTCGGTCCAGAGTGAGGCCCAGCATTGCCGGACCGCCGTCAGGACCGCATCGACGCCGACGACGTTCAGGATGGTGTCCTGCTGGCCGGCGAAGCTGGCGAACGGCAGGTCCTCGGCGGTGGCGGAGGACCGGACCGCCACGGCCGCGTCCGTGCCCAGCGCCGCATAGGCGGCCCGGACGGCGTCGGCAATGTCGGCAGGGATGTCCACGGCCAGGACCAGCCTGCGGGCGTCGGCGGCCAGCCGGGCGAGTCCCGGCAGGTCGTCCGGGGCGGTCGCGGCAAGAGCTGCGTGGACGTCGTCGAGCCCGGCGGGCGACGTGGCCCGCCGGTAGGCCTCCGTGGTCAGGCAGAACCCGGCCGGAACCGGCAGCCCCGACCGCATCAGTTCACCGAGGTTGGCCGCCTTGCCGCCGACGTCGGGAAGCAGCCCGGCGCTGACCCGCTCAAGCGCGAGCACCAGCCCGTGCAGCGGTTCCTGTTGGTCCTGCGCAGGCGCACCTGCGCCGGGGAGCTGCTCCACCCGGCCTCCCTTCAACGCCCGCCCGGGTCCGGTCCGGGCTACGAATCGCCGAGCATGGGCCCGAAGTTCACCCGGTCCGCCAGCCGGGGATCGTCCCGGTCCGGGACCACCATGACGGGTCCCTTGGCGTGGTGCAGGATGCCGTCCGAGGTGGACCCGAGCAGCATCCCGGCGAAGCCGCCGCGGCCGCGGGTGCCGACGACCACCAGTTCCACGTGCCGGCTGGCCCCGACGAGGATGTCCACGGGCGAGCCGTCCACGAGCTCGGTCTCCACCGTGAGGCGGGGAAAGTGGCTCCGGATCCAGGCGGAGCCGGCGTCGAGCTGGGTCCTGATGTCTGCGAAGAGCGCCTCACGGTCCATCGGCGCGGGAACCCAGGCCAGCGAGCCGTTGTACTGCGGGACGGCGCAGACCACCCGCAGCGGCGCCGAGAGCCGCTCGGCCTGGGCCGCCGCTTCCAGTACCGCCACACGGGCCTGTTCGGAGCCGTCGACGCCTACCACCACAACGTTTTCGACCGGGACGTGCCCGGACTTCGCCCGTTCCGCCAGGACGTGCTTGTCGTCGGTGGTTTCGCCCAGCCGGTCCGAGCAGATCAGGGGGACGGTGACTGTGGGGCATTTGGCGTGCGCGGGGAGAGCGCTGCTGACGGAGCCGAGCAGCCGGCCGACGAAGCCGCCCCGGCCCCGGGTGCCGAAGACCAGCAGTTCGGCGGTTTCGGACATTTCCAGCAGGACGCCGGAGGCGTCGCCGTTCTCGACGGAGGCGTCGACGTCAATCAGGTACCCGGCGACCTTGTTCACGGCCTGCTTAAGGATGGCTTCCGCGCCTTCGCGGATCACCGAGTCGTCAACGGTGGCGTACCCGCCGTCGAGCCCTGACGCAGCGAAGATCGGAACGGAGTAGGCGGTGACAACGTGCAGCGGACGACGGCGGCGCTCGGCTTCGCGGGCGGCCCACACCAGGGCGCACTTGCTGTGGTCTGAACCATCGACGCCGACCACGATCCCCCGGGGAGCTGCGGAGCCGGCCGGGACATCCCCTGCCGGATCCGGATGCACCTGTTCTCGGCCCATGGGTCCGCCTCCTCGCGATTCTTGCCTGATGTTGCGGCTATTCTGCCAGACGTGCCCGCGTGCAGCGTCCATTGGCGACGCGGCCGAACAATCTGCGGCCGGAACCCCTGGTTTTCCCAACTATTCTCGGTTTGGCGGGAACAAGCAAGCACACCGGACGAAGGCCCGGACGGCGGACTTCACCTATGTTTTACGCAGTGTTTACACAACAACCCGCGGCCCGGGATGACGGCGGATCGGGACTGGCGTTCCGCCCAAAAGCCCGGGAAATCCCGGGATCTCCCAATGTTTCACCTGCTCTATCCAAGGCAGGAAATGTTAGGTATTCTTCGAGGCGTTGCTGAACCGAGACTCGTCTTTCAGAACGCGGCTCCTGCTGGTGCCGCGGTCAGGACAGGCGTTCGGAACGCGCAACGGAAAGCTTCCGGGGCATCGGCCCCGCAACTGGCACCATCCGAGGAAGGACCCTGCAGTGTCGAGCATGCCTATGTCCGGGGGGATCGAGCGGACCGCCGCCCTCGTAATCGGCACGGGTCTGTCCGGGCTGGCGGTTGCCAGCGAGCTGCAGCGGCGAGGTGTCGACTCCATCATCGTGGACGGGCTCGACCTGCTGGGCGCCGGGAATCCGGCCAACACCTCCTCACTGCAACGCTGCGATGCTGCCGACGCCGCCAGCCTGCGGGAACGCAACGAGATCCTCCGGCACCTGCGGAACTACGCCACCAGTCACAAACTGGATGTGCGGAACAATATCCGGGCGCTCCAGCTGGACCACCTCGACGCCGGCATCACCGGGCCCACCCAGCAGTGGGCCGTCCGCACGCCCGGCGGCGTCCTCCTGGCGGACCACCTCGTCCTGACCCGCTGCGCCCACAGCCAGCTGCGCCGGATGCTCTCCGAGCTCGGCATGGCGGCGGGCCAGAACCTGATGGCGGCCATGCACGCGCTCGGGATGTACCTCGTGGGGGTGGGCGAGCTGATCACGCCGACGCCGAAGGAAGTGCTGCGCCAGGCCAAGGTCGTCGGCCAGGCAATCTCCGCCAAGGTCTACCCCGATGGTTTCCCCGCCGTGCTGCCCGGGGGTTATGCCCTCGCCGCACCGGCCTAACAGTACGCTCCGTCCTGGGGCCGGGCGGGTTTCCCGCGGCAACGCGGGGTCAGACACGGCCCATCAGAGCGGGCCGAATGGACGCGGAGTGACCCCGCGTCGGTTCAATTCAGTTGCCGGCGCCCGGGTGCTCGGCGTCGTGGCCGCCGTCGTCGGCCTGGTCGTCGCGGCCCGCGAGCCGACGCTTCGCCATCAGGCCCAGGACAACCACGATGCCGATGGCCGTGCCAACGAAGATCACGATGCTCCACGGGAACGGCTCCGCGGAGTTGGCGGGCCGGGACGGCTCCGGCGTACCCGGCTGCGCGGTTCCCATCGTGGGAACGGCGGCAGCCGCCGTCGAGCCTGCTGCTCCGGCGGTGGCCGTGAAGGTGAAGTTTCCTTCGATCGGGTGCGAGTCCGAACTGACCACCCGCCACACCACCGTGTAGGCGCCGGCCGGGGCCCCCGGCTTGAGTTTCTGGGAGACGACGTTGTCCACGATCTCCACCGCGCCGTCGGCCCAGTTGGCGCCGGCGGCATCGTTCACCAGCATCTGCGAACCGAGCGCCAGCGGGTTCTTGTTGAACGTGACCGACACCTTCTCCGGCGGCGCCGCCACGGTGGCGCCGGAGGCCGGGCTGGTGGACTCGGCTGCGTCGTGCGCCGAGGCCGGAGCAACAGCCCCCAGCAGGGCGGCGGTGAGGATCGCGGTACCCAGGAGGGCACTCTGAAGCTGTCGGATGAGGCGCATGGTCGGGCTACTCCTAGTGTTGTCTTCCTTACAGACTAGGCGAATTCGGCCGGACGCCCGGCGTGCGCCCAATAGGATTAAAGTAACCACCCACGTCTCCCGGAGGACTAATGCCTGACCTAATGCTCAAGCAAGGCTCTGCACTCGATCGGTATTTCAAGATTTCCGAGCGGGGGTCGAACTTCTCGCGGGAAATCCGGGGAGGCTTCGCCACGTTCTTCGCCATGAGCTACATCGTGGTGCTGAACCCGCTGATCCTCTCGGTTCCCGATTCCACGGGCGCCACCCTCGGTTTCCCGGCCGTCGCCGCCGTCACCGCGTTCGTGGCCGGCATCCTGACGATCCTGATGGGCGCGTGGGCCAAGCACCCGTTCGCGCTGGCAACGGGCCTCGGCGTCAACGCCTTCGTCGCCGTTACGGTGGCCACGAACCCCGGCCTGACCTGGCCGGACATGATGGGCCTGGTGATGCTCTCCGGCATCACCATGCTGATCCTGGTCCTCACCGGCTTCCGGACCGCTGTCTTCAAGGCCGTCCCGGAGGGTCTGAAAACCGCAATCGTGGTGGGCATCGGCCTGTTCATCGCCCTGATCGGCCTCGTCAATGCCGGCTTTGTCCGCCGCATCCCCGATGTCGCCGGGACCACCGTTCCGGTCGGCCTGGGCTTCGACGGCAAGCTGCTCGGCTGGCCCACGCTGGTCTTCGTCTTCGGCCTGGTCCTGACCATCGCCCTCGTGGTCCGCAAGGTCAAGGGCGCCATCCTGATCGGCATCGTCGCCTCGACCATCCTGTCGGTGATCCTGGAATTCACGCTGCACATCGGCCCCAGCTTCGACGGCAAGACCCACAACCCGCAGGGCTGGTCCCTCGTGGCCCCGACGTTCTCCGAATGGGCTGCCCCGGACCTGTCGCTGATCGGCAAGGCCAACCCGTTCGGCGCCTTTGAGCACCTCGGTTTTGTCGCCGCGACCCTGCTGGCGTTCGTGATCCTGCTGAGCATCTTCTTCGACGCCATGGGCACCATGGTGGGCCTGGCCACCGAGGCCGGCAGCATCGACAAGGACGGCAACATCCCCAACGTTGACCGCGTGCTGCAGGTGGACGCGATCGGCGCGATCGTCGGCGGCGGCGCCTCGGTCTCCTCAAACCAGATCTACGTCGAATCCGGCGCCGGCATTGGTGAAGGCGCCCGGACCGGCCTGGCCTCCATCGTCACCGGCCTGCTGTTCCTCGTGGCCATGTTCTTCACCCCGCTGATCAACCTCGTCCCGTTCGAGGCAGTGGCTCCGGCGCTCGTCGTCGTCGGCTTCATGATGGTCTCCCAGGTCGGCAAGATCGACTGGCAGGACCTGGGCATCGCGATCCCGGCCTTCCTGACCTTCACGCTGATGCCGTTCACGTACTCGATCGCCAACGGCCTCGGTGCAGGCTTCATCATGTTCGTCCTGATCCGCACGTTCCAGGGCCGTGCCCGCGAGGTGCACCCGCTGATGTGGGCTGTGGCAGGCGCCTTCCTGCTGTTCTTCGCGATCGGCCCGATCGAGGCCGCGCTCGGGATGCACTAGGCACTCCCCTTCCCCCGCCGAGTTCGCACTTCGCGGCAGTGTTTCCGGTAAACTCCGAAAACATTGCCGCGAAGTGCGAACTCGGCGGCGTTTAACGGGCAGGTTCCGGGATTTCGGACAGCACGACGGCGGCGCTGCTGGTTTTCCGGCCCGTGCTGGGGTGAGCTAGGGGGATGGTTTCTCCTGCGCCCTCCGTTGATGTTCCGCCGCAGCCCTGGACCGGGCGGTTCGACGGCGACGGACCCGAGCACCGCCGCTGGTGGCAGGCCGTCACCCCGTACCCCCCGCGCCGGGTCCCGTCCGGGCCATCCGGCTCCTCCCACCGGCCCGCCGTGATTCTCGGCTTCGGCAGCGACGCCGGGGTCCGCCGCAACAAGGGCCGCCCCGGCGCGGCCGCCGCCCCCGCCGCGCTCCGCGCCGCGCTTGGTCCGCTCGCGTTCCACCTGGGCCGGGACGTGCACGACGCCGGCGACGTCACCGTGGCCGGCGATGCCCTTGAGGCGGGGCAGGCGCGCGCCGGGCTCGCCATCACCGGCCTGCTCGACGCCGGGCAGCTTCCCGTGGTGCTGGGCGGCGGGCATGAGACCGCGTTCGCGAGCTACCTGGGCGTGGCCGGTTCGTCGGCGGTCCGCGAGGGGCTGCGCGTGGGCGTGCTGAATCTGGACGCCCACTTCGACCTCCGCGACGAGGCCGTGCCCAGTTCCGGCACCCCGTTCCTGCAGATGGCCCGCGCGGAAGCCGCCGCCGGCCGCGAACTGAAGTACGCCGTCGTCGGCATCTCCGAGCCGAACAACACCCGGGCACTCTTCTGGACCGCGGAGGAACTCGGTGTCGACTACCTGCTGGATGAGGACTGCTCCGCGGAGGCCGCGCACGTTTTTGTCGCAGCCTTTCTGGCGCAGGTGGACGCCGTGTACCTGACCATCGACCTGGATGTGCTGCCGGCAGCGGTCGCCCCGGGGGTGAGCGCTCCGGCCGCTTACGGTGTGCCGCTGCCGGTGATCAGCGCCGTGTGCCGCCAGGTGGCGAGGAGCGGGAAGCTCCTGCACCTTGACGTGGCCGAGCTGAACCCGGAATTCGACGTCGACAGCCGGACCGCCAAGGTGGCCGCGCGGCTGATCAATACCCTGCTGGGGTAGGCGGCACGCGGCCCCGCGCCGCAGACGCTGCTCCTCAACCCCGCATCGAAGGAAGCTCCGGACATTGGCTCGCCGTCCGGGGCGGCTTTGGACACGACTTCGGCCCTCGGGCCAGGCGTTCGCGGCGTGTCGGTGGCAAAGTGCCCCCGGACCGCAGCCGCCCCGGCAGCAATGCGTTGGCAGGGACCCGGAAAACAGAAAATCCCCGCCCTTTCGGGTCCCGCTGGAGGCGGGGCCCAAAGGGCGGGGACTTTCCGGACGGGCTGCGGTTAGCTGCGCCGCACCTCCACGCCATCGGATTTTAAGAAGAGTTCGGTTTCAGACGGTACTGCCGGGACAAGCCACAGCACGTTGCCGCTCAGTGAGACTTCTTCGACCTCACCGGCCGCCAAAACCTGTGCGTGCTTGAGGATCTCGACCCGGTCGCCGGCCTTGAGGCCCCGCCAGTCGGAAACCGCCGCAGCCGAGGCCTGGCGCCTGGACACTACCGTCCCGCGTGCTTTCATGAACTTCTACCCCTTTGTATATGTTCTTCGTCACAACGTCGTTGGTGTGACTTTCCATTTGTACTACAGTTCCCGGGCCCCCGCTGGCCGTGTTGCCGACTATTTCGGGGGCACCGGAAATTGTTCACGCAAACTGCATTTTGTTCTTCTTTAGGCGAGATTTCCGACGGCGGATTCGGCCGCCGCCCGGACCTTGCCCGACGCCACCAGGGCGTCCGCGGCTTCCAGCTCCGGGGACAGGAACCTGTCCGTGCCGGGACCGTCGACGACGTCGCGCAGGGCGGCGATCACGGCGGTGCCCGCAGGACCCGGGGTGAGTTCGCCGCCGGAGAGCTGGGTGCGGATGTCGAGCGCCCGGGCCGAGGTCACCAGTTCGATCGCCAGGACGCGGCGCAGGTTCTCCACCGCGCGGCGGAGCTTGCGGGCTGCGTGCCAGCCCATGGAGACGTGGTCCTCCTGCATCGCGGAGCTCGGGATCGAGTCCACCGACGCCGGGACGGCCAGCCGCTTGTTGTCCGAGACCAGCCCGGCCTGCGTGTACTGGGCGATCATGAGGCCCGAGTCGACGCCGGGGTCCGAGGCAAGGAAGGCCGGCAGCCCGTGCGAGCGGGCCGGGTCCAGCATCCGGTCGCTCCGGCGCTCGGAGATGGAGCTCAGGTCCGCGACGGCGATGGCCAGGAAATCCAGCACGTAGGCCACCGGGGCGCCGTGGAAGTTGCCGTTGGAGCTGACCCGGCCGTCGGGCAGGACCACCGGGTTGTCGATCGCGGCGGCCAGTTCGCGGGAGGCCACCAGGGCTGCGTGGTCGACGGTGTCGCGGACGGCGCCGGCCACCTGGGGTGCGCAGCGCAGCGAGTAGGCGTCCTGGACCTTGGTGTCGTTGATCCGGTGCGAGGCCACGATCGGGGAGTCGGACAGGACCCGCAGCATGTTGTCCGCGGAGGCGGCCTGGCCCGGGTGCGGCCGGAGCGCTGCGTGCAGCTCGGGCAGGAACACCTGGTCGGTGCCGAGCAGCGCCTCGACGCTGAGCGCGGCGGTGATGTCCGCCGTCGTGAGCAGCTGGCGGATGTCCGCGATGGCCATCAGGAGCATGCCGAGCATTCCCTCGGTGCCGTTGACGAGCGCCAGGCCCTCCTTTTCGGCCAGGGTGACGGGTTCGATCCCATGCGCGGCCAGGAGCTCGGCGACGGTGCGGCCGCCCTTGGCGCCATACTGCTCACCGTCGGGGCCCGTGGCTTCGCCTTCGCCCATGAGGACCAGGGCACAGTGCGAGAGCGGCGCGAGGTCGCCGGAACAGCCGAGCGAGCCGAATTCGCGGACCACCGGAGTGATGCCGGCGTTGAGCACGTCCACCATGGTCTGCAGGACAACGGGGCGGACGCCGGTGCGGCCGGAGGCGAGGGTCTTGGCGCGCAGGAACATGATGCCGCGGACCACTTCGCGTTCGACGGCCGGGCCCATCCCGGCGGCGTGGCTGCGGATCAGGGATTTCTGCAGCTGGGTGCGCAGCTCGTTGGGGATGTGCCGGTTGGCCAGCGCCCCGAAGCCCGTGGAGATGCCGTAGGCGGGGGTCTCACTGTGGGCAAGGTCGTCGATGTGGGCGCGGACCTTGGCGACGGCGTCGAGCGCGTCCTGGGCGATGGTCACCTGCGCGTCGTGGCGGGCGACGGCGACGACGTCCTCTGGGGTGACGCCGCTGGAGCCGAGGGTGACGGTGAGAGGTGAGTGGGTGGTGATTGTCACTTTGTGGTTCCTTCGTTCATGACTGGGGCCCCATGGACAGGGTTCCCTGGGCGAGCTTGCGAGCCGAGGGAGTCCATGGGGATGCGGACGCCGCGTTCGTTGGCGACCTCGACGGCGCGGTCGTAGCCGGCGTCGACGTGGCGGATGACACCCATGCCGGGATCGTTGGTGAGCAGGCGTTCGAGCTTCTGCGCTGCGAGGTCGGTGCCGTCGGCGACGGAGACCTGGCCGGCGTGGATGGAGCGGCCGATGCCGACGCCGCCGCCGTGGTGGATGGAGACCCAGGTGGCGCCGGAGGCGGTGTTGAGCAGGGCGTTGAGCAGCGGCCAGTCGGCGACGGCGTCGGAGCCGTCGGCCATGGCCTCAGTTTCGCGGTACGGGGAGGCGACGGAGCCGGAGTCCAGGTGGTCGCGGCCGATGACGATTGGCGCCTTGACCTTGCCCTCCTTGACCAGCTGGTTGAACAGCAGCCCGGCCTTGGCGCGTTCGCCGTATCCAAGCCAGCAAATGCGGGCCGGCAGGCCTTCAAACTCGACCCGTTCCTGCGCGGCGTCGATCCAGCGGTGCAGGTGCTTGTTCTCGGGGAAGAGCTCCTTGATGGCCTTGTCCGTAACCGCGATGTCCTCGGGGTCACCGGAGAGGGCCACCCAGCGGAACGGCCCGAGGCCCTCGCAGAACAGCGGGCGGATGTAGGCCGGGACGAAGCCGGGGAACTCAAACGCCCGGTTGTAGCCGCCAATGCGGGCCTCGTCGCGGATGGAGTTGCCGTAGTCGAAGACCTCGGCGCCGGCATCCTGGAACTCGACCATGGCCTGCACGTGCTTGGCCATGGAGGCCTGGGCCTTCTTGGTGAAGCCTTCGGGATCGGCGGCGGCCTCGTGGTGCCATTCCTCGACCGTGATGCCCTCGGGGAGGTAGCTCAGGGGGTCGTGCGCGGAGGTCTGGTCCGTGACGATGTCCACGGTGAGCTCGCCGGCGTTGTGGCGGCGCAGGATCTCGGGGAAGACCTCGGCGGCGTTGCCCACGTAGCCCACGGACCAGCCCCGACGCTCTTCCTTGGCCGTCAAGACCTTGGCGATCGCGGTGTCGAGGTCGGTCTCCACCTCGTCGAGGTAGCGCTTGCCGGCGCGGCGGCGGAGGCGAGTCTCGTCGACGTCGACAATCAGGCAGGCGCCGTCGTTCAGGGTGACAGCGAGGGGCTGGGCGCCGCCCATGCCGCCGCAGCCGCCGGTGAGGGTCAGGGTGCCGGCGAGCGTGCCGTTCTCGTCCCCGGTGAGTTTGCGGGCGATCGCGGCGAAGGTCTCGAAGGTGCCCTGCAGGATGCCCTGGGTGCCGATGTAGATCCAGGATCCGGCGGTCATCTGGCCGTACATCATCAGGCCCTCGGCCTCGAGCCGGCGGAATTCGGGCCAGGTGGCCCAGTCGCCGACGAGGTTGGAGTTGGCCAGTAGCACGCGCGGCGCCCATTCGTTGGTGCGGAAGACGCCGACCGGTTTGCCGGACTGGACCAGGAGGGTCTCGTCCTTCTCCATGGTTTCCAGGGTGCGGGTGATCGCGTCGAACGCGGCCCAGGACCGGACGGCGCGGCCGGTGCCGCCGTAGACCACCAGGTCATCGGGGCGCTCGGCGACCTCGGGGTCCAGGTTGTTCATGAGCATGCGCAGCGGGGCTTCCGTCTGCCAGCTCTTGGCGGTGAGCTCGGTGCCGCGGGCTGCTTTGACCGGGCGGGCACCGGTGGTGAAATCGGCGGGTGCCATGAGGGGCTCCTTTGTTATCTCGGGTGGTTCGGGGAAATGAGGTTCTGTATCAACTAAAGCCTGTCCGCAGCCGCGGAAACAGTGCCCGCGGGCTGGTCCTGTCCGGGATTCCAGACGCTCGCACTGGCTTCCCGCCCCGGCGTTGCGCTATCACTTTTGGTGCCTAAACCGCCGGAATAAGCACCGCAAGTGACAGCGCAACGGGGTGCGGGCTGGGGTCAGGCGGAGGGGCGGCCGTGGATCCTGATGGAGAGATCATCCGCGACTTTCCGCACCCGGGCGGCCAGGGCCGGCCACTCCTCGGGCGGCAGCTTGTCTTCGAGGAAGGTCACAGCGACGGCGGCCGTCGGCCAGCCGACGTGGTCCGTGACGGCGGCGGCGATCGAGCCGAAGCCCGGCGTCACCTCCCCGTGTTCGGTCGCATAACCGCGCAGCCGAACCTGGTCCAGGTGCGAGGACAGCGCCGAGTACTTCATAATGGGCGACTCCGTCTCGTGACGGGCAGAGAAGGCGGCCGCGTTGGGGTACAGCGCCCGGACCTGCGACTTCGGCAGTGCTGCGAGGATCGCCCGCCCGCTGGCCGTGAGGTGGCTCGGCAGCCGGACGCCGACGTCGGTCACTAGGGAGGGCCGGTTCTTCGCCCGCTCCTCCACGATGTAGAGCACATCGCGGCCGTGCAGCACCGCAAGGTGGGCGCTTTCGCCAATCACGTCAACGAGCGAGGCGAGCAATGGCCGGCCCAGGCGGGAGAGGGGCTCCTGCCGCGAGTAGGCCGAACTGAGCTCGAAGGCACTGATCCCGAGCCCGTAGCGCTGCTCCTCGTGCAGATGCAGCACGAATCCATTTGCCTCCATCACGCCGAGGAGGTGGTAGACGCTGGAGCGCGGCAGCCCCAGCGCGGTGGCAATGTTCGACGCCGCCATCGGCCCGCGTTTGGAGGCCAGCAGTTTGAGGATGCGCAGGGTATTTTCCGCCGCCGGCACCTTGGAGGCCATCTTTGCCGGGGCGGCTTTTGGTGCCGCAGCGGTGGCTGGCGGGGTGATGGTGGTGCCTGGCATGAATCCTCTTCAAATAGCTCGGTGTCCGGTATCCCGTACTTAAGCATGCGCCCTTCCAAGGGTCCATAACAGGAACCGCTACGCCAGCATGTCTGGAATTCCAGACTTTGCCGGCGTGCCGGCGGGCCTTCCGCCCCTATCCGTCCGGCTCCAGGGGTGTTTCGCTGGACGCCAGGCTGGGCGCGCGCAGGGACACGGGAGTTCCGCCGTGAACAAGTCGCGGCTGACGGGCGACGGGACGGAGAGACATGAAGCCGGACCTCTCGGGCCACGTGGCCCTGGTGGCCGGCGCCACGCGCGGCGCGGGCCGCGGTACCGCCGTCGCTCTCGGTGAGGCCGGTGCGACGGTGTACTGCACCGGCCGGTCGGCACTGGGCCGCCGCTCGGACTACGACCGGCCCGAGACCGTCGAGGAAACGGCGGCCCTGGTAAGCGCGGCCGGAGGCGCGGGGATCGCCGCCGCCGTCGACCACCTCCAGCCTGCTGAGGTGGAAGCGCTGGTGCGGCGGATCGACGCCGAGCAGGGCCGGCTGGACATCCTGGTGAACGACATCTGGGGCGGTGAGCGGCGGATCGAATGGAACACGCCGGTCTGGGCCCACGATCTGGACGCCGGGCTGCGGATGCTGCACACGGGCGTCGACACGCATCTGATCACGAGCCATTACGCTCTGCCGCTGTTGATCCGCCGGCCAGGCGGCCTCGTTGTGGAGATGACCGACGGGACTCGCGAATACAACGCCGGGCATTACCGGGTCTCGGTGTTCTACGACCTCGTCAAGGCCGCAGTACTCCGGCTGGCCTACAGCCAGGCGGAGGAGCTGAAGCAGTACGGATGCACGGCGGTGGCCCTCACGCCGGGCTGGATGCGGTCCGAAATGATGCTCGAAGCGTTTGGCGTCACGGAGGAGAACTGGCGTGATGCCGCCGCTGTCCAGCCGCACTTCGCCGCGATTTCGGAAAGCCCGCGCTTCGTCGGCCGTGCGGTGGCGGCCCTCGCAGCTGACCCCGGCGCGCTGGGCCGCAGCGGCGGTTCCTTTTCCTCCGGCGGCCTGGCCCGCGAGTATGGCTTCACTGACGTCGACGGCTCCCAGCCCGACTGCTGGCGGTATCTGGTCGAAGTGCAGGACGCCGGCCTGCCGGCGGCTGCCGCCGGGTACCGCTGACCCGCCGCTCGCACGGTAACAACAACCTTGCGGCCCGTCCCAGGTGCATTTACTGGATGACCACGGCGCCGGGGATGTCTGAAATCGAAGACACCGGCTGCCCGTGAGGCTCATCACAGCCGCCCTCAACATGGTCTGCTGGTTAGCGATCCCCCTCCCAATGACGAGAAGGTATTCGCATGCAACAAGCCACCACGGACACCAAGCCAACGCCTCCCCCGGGACCGGCCGGTACGCCGGGCACCGCCGGACGCACAGTCGGCGCCGCCGTCGAAACCGTCTTGAACCGGGGACTCAACGTCCGCCACATCCGCTTCATGGCACTGGGTTCGGCGATCGGCACCGGGCTCTTCTACGGTTCCGCGTCGGCCATCCAGAAGGCCGGCCCTGCCGTGCTGCTGGCGTACATGATCGGCGGCGCCGCCGTGTTTATGGTGATGCGCGCCCTGGGTGAAATGGCCGTGCGCCACCCGGTGTCCGGTTCCTTCGGCCAGTACGCCAGCCGCTACCTCGGCCCGTTGGCAGGCTTCGTGACGGGCTGGACCTACGTGTTCGAGATGGCGATCGTGGCCATCGCAGACGTCACCGCGTTCAGTATCTACATGGGCTTCTGGTTCCCCGAGGTCGAGCGCTGGATCTGGGTCCTGGCGATCATCTTCTTCCTCGCGGCGCTGAACCTGCTCAGCGTCAAGGTCTTCGGCGAACTCGAGTTCTGGTTCTCACTCATCAAGGTGGTGGCCATCATCGCCATGATCGCGGGCGGCGCCGCCATCATCGTGTTCGGCTTCCAGGCCGGCGGGGCGACGGTTGCGCCCGGCCTCGGCAACCTCGTGGAGCACGGCGGGCTGTTCCCCAACGGCTTCGAAGGCCTCCTGGCCTCGTTCGCCGTCGTGATGTTCGCGTTCGGCGGCATCGAAACCCTGGGCATCACCGCCGGCGAGGCCGCGGATCCGAAGAAGGTCATCCCGAAGGCCGTCAATACGGTCCCGGTGCGCGTCCTGCTCTTCTACGTGCTGACGCTCGGTGTCCTGATGAGCCTGTTCCCCTGGGACGAAATTGGCACCAACGGCAGCCCGTTCGTCCAGATCTTCAGCGGGCTGGGCATCCCGGCGGCGCCCCACATCCTCAACGCCGTGGTCATCACCGCGGCGCTGTCCGCGATCAACAGCGACATCTTCGGCGCCGGCCGGATCCTCTTCGGCCTGTCCCGGCAGGGTCATGCCCCCGCGAGCTTCGGCAAGGTCTCCCGCCACGGCGTGCCCTGGATGACCGTGGTGATGATGGCGGGCACCCTGCTGGTGGGCGTGGTCCTGAACGCCGTCATCCCGGAGGACGTCTTCCTGCTGATCGCCTCGATCGCGACCTTCGCCACCGTCTGGGTCTGGGTGATGATCCTCGCCTCCCACGTGGCTATGAAGCGCGAGATCGCCCGCAAGGGGCTGCCGGCGTCGGAATTCCCGTCGCCGTGGTGGCCGGCCGCCTCGGTGGCGACGATCGTTTTTATGGCCCTGGTCATCGGAATCCTCGGCGCGTTCGAGGACACCCGCGTGGCACTGTATGTGGGTGCCGCCTGGCTCGGACTGCTCGTGATCGGATACCGGCTCTGGGTCCGCGGACACGGCCGGGTCCGGGCCGAGCTCGCGGACGAAACCGCGCAGCTCCCGCAGGTTCCGGCGCAAAGCTAGGGACGACGGCGGGGCGGCCGGGGCGCCCTGCGCCGGCCGCCCCGCGGGGCTAAAATCAGTCATGGTCCCCGCCACCAACCTGCTGACGTTTGCCCTCGCGGCCCTCCTCCTTATCGCCGTGCCGGGGCCCAGCGTGTTGTTCGTCATCGGTCGCACGCTGGCGCTGGGCCGCCGGGGCGGGCTCCTGAGCGTGCTGGGCAACGCCGCCGGGGAGCTGCTGCAGATCGCCGCGGTGGCCCTGGGCGTGGGAGTGGTGCTGGCCCAGTCCGTCCTGCTCTTCAGCGCGGTCAAGTTCGCCGGCGCGGCCTACCTCATCTACCTCGGGATCCAGGCCATCCGCCACCGCGGCGGAAGCCCGACGGCGGCGGACCCGTCGCGTCCGGCGTCGACCTTCCGGATCCTCCGGGAGGGATTCATCGTGGGCGCCACCAACCCCAAGTCGATTGTTTTCTTCGTGGCCGTGCTGCCCCAGTTTGTGGACTATTCGGCGGGCGCCATTCCGTTGCAGCTCGCGACCCTGGGGGCGCTGTTCCTCGCGATTGCGCTGGTCTCGGACAGCGGCTGGGCGCTGATCGCGGGCACGGCGCGGCGCTGGTTTGCCAGCTCGCCGCGGCGGATCGCCGCTCTGGGCACCACCGGCGGGGCGATGATGATCGGGCTGGGCGGAACGCTTGTCCTCGTCGGCAACGGGGCGGAGCCCCAGCCCGGCAAGTAGTCCGTGCTGTGGCCCAAGTGGTGCCCGGCCTGACCGGGGTAGAAGTTACTCGTGTGACGAGAGGTGCCCGGGGCTACAGTTGCTTCACGGCGGTACCGGACCGGCCGGGACACACGCTGGGGAGCCTGCCTCAACTGGTCCGGACCCGCCGATATTCCGAATGGCGCTCGTCCCTAAGGAGTGGTTTCGATGGGGTTTCCAGCATCTTCGCAGGCCCAGCGCCAACGACGCCGCGTGGCCACTCTGCTGTCGGAAAAGGTGACCCGCGCCAAGGCATCGCGGATTCCGTTCCAGGTGGGGCAGGTCTTGGTGGGCGATGACCCGTTCAACGGCCGCCGCCTGGGCACAGTGGCGGTGATCGAGGCCCCCTACGTGGGCCTCCGGACGGCCGACATCGCACCCCAGGACATCGTCTTCTACGACTACCGGCAACTCCGGTACCCCGACTAGTGGACGGGCCAGAAGACATGAGCTCAGCGAACTTCTCCTCACACTTCCTGACCATCGCGGAAGTCGCTGCGGCCATGCGGGTATCCAAAATGACTGTCTACCGGCTGGTGAAATCACACGCCATCGCCGCCGTGCGGGTGGGACGCTCGTTCCGGGTGCCCGAGGAGGCCGTCAACGACTATATCCGCCGCTCCACCGAACCGGCCACGCAGGACAAGGACAAGGACAAGGACGACGACACAGCGGACTGACCGGCCGCCGATCCGCGAATGGCCTGCCGCTGACGTGCCGCCGACCGGCCCCTGATCGCCGCCAGTCAGCGCCAGCCGCCACAAGCACGCGGGGTCACATCGCGCCCATCCCCGGCGGCGACACGGGCGCGATGTGACCCCGCGTTGCTGTGTGCGGGGATGTGACGGCCCGTCAGCGCGCGGACCAGCCGCCGTCCATCGTGTAACTGGCGCCGGTGACCATCCCGGCGTCGTCGGAGGCCAGCCAGGCCACAAGGGAGGCGACCTCCTCCGGTTCGACGAGGCGCTTCACGGCGGCCTCGGTCAGCATGATCTTGGCGAGGACCTCGGCTTCCGGGATCCCGTGCACCTTGGCCTGGTCCGCGATCTGGGACTCGACCAGCGGGGTCCGGACGTAGCCGGGGTTGATGCAGTTGGAGGTCACGCCGTGGGCGCCGCCCTCCAGCGCAGTGACCTTGCTCAGGCCTTCCAGCCCGTGCTTGGCCGACACATAGGCGCTCTTGAACGGCGAGGCGCGGAGCCCGTGGACGGATGACAGGTTGATGATCCGGCCGAAGTTGTTCGCGTACATGTGCGGCAGAGCGGCGCGGATGAGCAGGAACGGCGCTTCGAGCATCAGCGTGATGAGGCGGCGGAAGTCCGCCGGGTCAAAGTCCTCGATGGGGCTGATTCGCTGGATGCCGGCGTTGTTGACGAGGATGTCGCAGTCCAGGCTGACGGACTGCAGGGCCTCGACGTCGAGCAGGTTGACCGCCCAGGCGGTGCCGCCGACCTCGTCGGCGAGGGTTGCGGCCGCGGCCTCGTCGACGTCGGCAATCACCACCTTGGCACCCCGTGCCGCGAGGGCGCGGACGCTGGCAGCACCGATTCCGCCGGCTCCGCCGGTCACCAGGGCCTTGCGCCCGTTCAAGCTGCTCTCCATGTCTGCACTCCTCAGTTCGCGGTCTTTGACGGCCCAGAGGAGGTGCGATGCACAGCACTGAGCAGCTTCACTGAGTATTGCCGCACAAAGTGGGTGTTTCAATGGTCAAACCAGCACCCCTTATGTGCAGAATTGCAGATATGAATGCAAACCCCGATGACCTGCTCGTACTCCTGGCGGTCTCCCGCTCCGCGAAGTTCACGACGGCGGCGCAGTCCCTGGGGCTGAACCACACCACCGTGTCCCGCCGGATTGCCGCGCTGGAAAAGGCGCTGGGCGGGCGGGTGCTGTCCCGCGCGTCCGGCGGCTGGGAGCTCACGGACCTGGGCGCCGAGGCGGTCCAGGTGGCCGAGCGGGTGGAGGCGGCGATCCGGAGCCTCGAACAGCCCGGCCGGACCCCGGACCCGATCACCGGCGTCGTCCGGATGACCGCCACGGACGGCTTCAGCGCCTACATCGCAGCTCCCGCGGTGGCCAGGCTGCGCCGCGACCACCCCGGGCTCAGCGTTGAGATCATCACTGTGACCCGGCGCGCGCTCCAGCAGCGTTCCGGGCTGGACATCGAGGTGGTGGTGGGTGAACCGCAGGTGCACCGGGCTGCGGCCGCCCGGCTCGGCGAATACATGCTGGGCATGTACGCCTCACGCGATTACCTGGCTGAGTACGGCACCCCCAAGACCATCGAGGAACTGACCACCCATTCGCTGGTCTACTTCGTCGATTCCATGCTGCAGGTGGACGATCTGGACGCCCCGCGGCGGCTGGTCCCCACCATGCGGGACGGACTGAGTTCCACCAACGTCTTCGTCCATGTGGAGGCGACGCGCGCCGGGGCCGGAATCGGGTTCCTGCCCTGCTTCGCGGCGGACCTGCATCCGGACCTCGTACGCCTGATGCCGGACGAGTTTGCCGAGCTGTTGCCGTATTGGATGGTGCTGCGGCCCGACTCCATGCGCCGCCCGGCCGTCGCGGCGGTGGTGCAGGCGCTGCGCGAACAGACCAAAGCGCACCGTGAGGCGCTCATGGGGCGGGGCGGAACTGCAGCGGCTGCTCCCTAAACGCCGTCTTGGGGCGCCAAAAGGTCCGTTACGGAGCAGTCGACGGCGCCGCGTCCACCGATTTCAGGTTCACGGTTTTCGGGTCGTGGCGAACCGGCGCGCCGGCGGCAAAGGCCCGGACCTTGGCGTCGTCCCAGATGTGCGCGGGCACCGCCCCGCCCAGCAGCCGCCGCGCGAGCCCGGGGTCGCCGTCGAACGGGACATCGCTGCCGGCCATGATCATATTCCCGAAGCGCCGGCCCTTGAGCATGGCAGGGTCCGCAATGATCACCGTGTGCTTGAACGTCTCCGCGATGGTCGCGGCGTCCTCGCGGGCGTTCCTCAAGTCCGGCGCGTCGCCGGAGTTCACCACATAGATCCCGCCGGGAGCGAGGACGCGCCGTGCATGCTCGTTGAACTCCCTGGTGGTGAGCGGCCTCGGTGTCAGCGAGCCGGCAAAAACATCGCGGACGATCAGGTCCCGGGTCTGCGGCGTAAGGCTTTCGGTGACCTCTCGGGCCTCCCCCACACGCAGGCGCATGAGCGGCGCCTTCGGCAGGTCGAACCAGCCGCGGACGTATCCCGCCAGCTTGCCGTCGAGTTCCACCACCACCTGGCGGGCATCCGGGTAAGCGGCGTGGAAGTAGCGCGCCAGTGAGCATGCCCCGCCGCCAAGATGCAGGGCGCGCAGCTTCGGCCGTGACTCCCGCGGCCAGCGCGATTCCACCAGGGCCGAGATCCAGCGCATGTACTCGAAGTCGAGGAACAACGGATCCGCCAGGTCGATATGCGAACTCATCACACCGTTGATCCGCAGCAGCCACCCGGTGGAGTTGTCCTGGTCGGCGATCAGCTCGCAGTCGCCGGTATCGATGTAGTAAACGCCCTCCACCGGACCCTCGGGGCGGCTGCCCTTGGGGACGTCCACCACTCCGGCCGTCTTTTCGGTGCTGTTCCGGCCGGCCGCCCTGCCCCGCTTCGCCATCAGCCGTCCACCGTTTTCCTCATGATTCAAGCCTAGTTCACCGGCCGGGCGGGGCTTCACCGTGGACATACGGGGGCCGCGGCGCCCGCAGGCCCGCGTCGTCCGCGGCGCGCGGGCAGATCAGGGCGGATCGGCGTCGTCCATCCACCCCGATCTGCCCGCGGCCGAAGAAATAAAACCAAGGGTACTTACTATTCATTAGTAATCATGCTTACTATTATTTCTCCAGTTATTGCTGGTTCGTGATCAGCAGCCGATCTTGAAAGAGAGCGAAGATGACAGAGAACCAATGGCCCCAGGACGGTAGCTACCGCGCACCCACGGCCACCCAGGAGACTCCGCTCCGGCCGGAAACCACCTTCCCGCCGGGTCCAAACGGCAGCAACTACGGCACGTCCGCCGACACCGGCGCATCCAAAACCGACGCGGCCAAGGACGAGGCCGCGGAGCTGAAGCGCACGGCCGCTGATTCCGCCCAGACCGTGGCAGAGACGGCCAAAACCGAAGCGTCCAATGTCGCCGCCGAAGTGAAGACCAACGCCCGGGATCTCCTGCACCAGGCCAAGTCGGACCTGACCGACCAGGCCGGCGCGCAGCAGCAGAAGGTCGCCGAAGGGCTGCGCTCCGTTTCCACCGAACTTCACAACATGGCCTCCGCTTCCGACCAGCCCGGCGTGGCCACCGACCTTGTGCGCCAGGCCGCCGAGCGGTCTTCCGCCGTGGCGTCCTGGCTCGACGGCCGCGACCCGGGGTCGCTGCTGACCGAGGTGAAGTCCTTTGCCCGCCAGCGGCCCGGCACCTTCCTGCTGCTCGCGGCCGGCGCCGGTGTGCTGGCCGGACGGCTCAGCCGCAGCCTGAGCGCCGGAGCGCCGGAAGCCGCCGCCCCAGTCACCCGGGTCCCCGACACCGGGGCGGCCGTGCCGCCGCCTGTGCAGATGCCGGCCCCGGAAACCACGACGGCGGGCTTCGCGGACACCTACCCGCCCAGTCCGCTCGACGCCGATCCGTTGGGCGACGGCGCCCGGCAGGACCGCTGGGCCGCCGAGCCCGTGGCGACGGACCCCCTGCAGCAGGACCCGCTCCGCGATGACCCCTTTGACGGTGGTCGTCGATGACCAGCGAAATGCCTCCCACCGCCGCGCACGTGAAGGCTGAGACGTCATCGCTGGGTGATCTCCTGGGTGAGGTCACGCGGGACATGTCCACCCTGATGCGGCAGGAAGTCGAGCTGGCCAAGGTCGAACTCAAGCAGTCCGCGACCCGCGCCGGCAAGGGCAGCGGGATGCTGGCCGGTGCCGGCGTCGCAGGCCACTTCGTCCTCCTGTTTCTGTCCCTGGCGCTCTGGTGGGCGCTCGGTACCGTCATGGGGCTGGGCTGGGCCGCCGTCGTCGTCGCCGTCATCTGGGGAATTGTCGCCGCAGTCCTGGCAGCCATGGGCCGCAAGGAACTCAACGCGATCAAGGGCCTGCCCCAGACCGCTGCGACGCTGCAGGAGATCCCGCCCACGCTCAAGCCCACTACCTAAGTTCAGCGAGGAAACACGATGAGTGAAAACCCGGATGTCATCCGAGCAGATATTGAAGCAACCCGCGCGCGGCTGGGCACGAACGTCGATGCCGTCGCGGACAAGGTCACCCCGTCCCACATAGTCCAGCGGCAAACCGACAGAGTCAAAGAAAACGTACGGGACGCCGTCTTTGGAGCGAAGGAGAAAGTTATGGGAGCCGCCGACCACACTGCCGGCAACGTCCACTCCGCCACCGGAACCGCCGGGGCGCATCTGGGCGACGCCGGCGCAGCGATCGGGGACGCGCCCGCCCAGGTCAAGGCCAAAACCCAGGGCAACCCGCTCGCCGCCGGCCTGATCGCGTTCGGCGCCGGCCTGCTGGTGTCCTCCCTGATCCCGGCCAGCACCAAGGAACGGGAGGCGGCGGATGCGCTGAAGACCGCTGCTGAACCGCTCACCACGGAACTGACCGAGGCCGCGAAGCACGTCGCGGAGGGGCTCAAGGAACCGGCGCAGGAAGCCATGGAGAACGTCAAGGCAACGGCCGCCGATGCCACCGAGCACGTCAAGGCCGAGGGCCAGGGCGCCGTGGCGGACGTCAAGGACCGGACTGCGGAGGCCAAGGACAACGTCCAGCAGCACTAGTCCCGTTTGAACCCGGCCGGCCGCCCAGCGCACACGCGCCCGGGCGGCCGGCCGATGTGCTTAGCCCGATGAAAGAAGACCCCCATGGCCCAGAATCCTGCCAAGGCAGACAATGACTCCATGACCGACGCCGAAACCCAGGAGAGCAGCACCGCCAAGGCCCGCACGGCGCCCGCTCCGGACGATTCGCGCAAACCGGACAGCCCCACCGACGTCACCAAACCCTCGTGGAAGTACATTGCCAAGAAGACGCTGCGCGAATTCACCAAGGACCAGTGCCCGGACCTGGCAGCGGCCCTGACCTACTACTCGGTCCTCTCCATTTTCCCGGCGCTGCTGGCCCTGGTGTCCCTGCTGGGCATCTTTGGGCAGGCCGAGAAGACCACCTCCGCGCTCCTGGAGATTGTTGCCGGGTTCGCGCCCGCTGAAACGGTCGAAGCCCTCAAAGGGCCCGTCGAGCAGCTCAGCAGCTCGTCCGCCGCCGGATTTACCCTGATCTTCGGAATCCTCACGGCCCTCTGGTCCGCCTCCGGCTATGTCGGGGCGTTTGGCCGGGCTATGAACCGGGTCTACGAAGTCGACGAGGGCCGGCCGTTCATCAAACTTCGGGGCACCATGCTCGCCGTCACCATTGCCACCGTACTGATCGTGCTGGTGCTCTCGGCCATGCTCGTCCTGAGCGGTCCGGTGGCCGAGTCCGTCGGCAACGCCGTCGGCCTGGGCGGGGCCTTCCTGACGGCCTGGAACATTCTCAAGTGGCCGGTCATCCTGCTGCTCGTGATCCTCGCGATCGCCATCCTCTACTACGCCACACCGAACGTGAAACAGCCCAAGTTCCGCTGGATGAGCCTGGGCTCCGCGATCGCACTGGTGATCTTCCTGCTGGCCTCCCTGGCGTTCGGGTTCTACGTGGCCAACTTCAACAGCTACGACAAGACCTACGGCGCGATCGGCGGCGTCATCGTCTCACTGCTGTGGCTGTGGATCCTCAACATGTCACTGCTCTTCGGCGCCGAGTTCGACGCCGAGATGGAACGAGGCCGCCAGCTCCAGGCCGGCATCGAAGCCGAGGAAACCATCCAGCTGCCGCCCCGCGATACGAAGCAGAGCGACAAGCTGCAGGCGCGTGAAGAGGAAGACATCCAACGCGGCCGCGAACTGCGCGAACGGAGCAGTGCTGCCGAGGCGGAGTCCGGTCCGGATACCGGGCACACCCCCGGCACGGAGCCGCGCAACCCGCGGGACCAAAGCCCCTAGCCCTTTCCGGTCCCACGGGTTCTACTGGGGCAAAGTGCCGCCCGGAGGCGGACACTGCTGACCTGGAGGACGCATGACGGCACCCGCCGCAGGGCACCACCGCACCACCGTGGCGGTGGGCTATGACGGGTCGGAGGCCGCGCAGGACGCCGTCCGCTGGTCCGCGGAGTATGCCTCCGCCGGAAATTACAGGATCAGGGTCGTCCACGCCTGGGTCTGGCCCATTTTCACCAAGAAACTCGGCCCGGTCCGGGGCGTGGAGGGCAGCGGGCTGCGGCACTCCGCCGAGGCCATCCTTGCGGAGGGCGTTGACGTGGCACGCACTGCCTTCGCCGCAGCCCGAACCGCCGCGCCGGCTCCGGCTCCGGCTGCGGCTCCGGCTGCGGCTCCGGCTGCGGCTCCGGGGAAAAAGGCCGAAACCGGTTCCGACGTCGAAGGTGTCATGGAGACAGGGCTCCCGGCGACGGTGCTGCGCGATTCGGCCCATGACGCCCGACTGCTGGTGATCAGCAGCCGCGGACTCGGCGGAGTGCTGGGGCATGTTGCGGGGTCGGTCTGCCTCGACCTGGCCGGGTCCTCCCCCTGTCCTTTGATGGTCATCCGCCGGAGGCGCGGCCCCGGCGAGGCCGCGGCCGCCGTCGTCGTCGGCGTCGACGGGACGTCCCGAAGCTCAGCGGCGCTGGCCGGCGCCGTCCGGCTGGCGGGCATCCTCGGGGCCACCCTGCAGGTCGTCCACATCGACCAGACCCGCGGCCGGGCCCGCGAAGGTCACGGCAGGCATGCTAGGCACGGCCAGGAACTGCTGGACCATGCCCTTGAGGAGGCCCGGGGCCTTGCCCCGGAACTGTCCATCTCCGGCGTCCTGCGGGAAGGCCACGCGGCCTCCAAGGAGCTGCTCGCGGCCTCCGCTGACGCCGACGTCCTGGTGATCGGAACCCACAATCGCGAGGGCGGCCCCGGCAACACGGTCACGGCCGTCCTGAACAAGGCGCGGTGCAACGTCCTGATCACGCGCTGACCCGCTCCACCGGACCACCGCCTTCGGAGGGGAGCTGAAGGTTTTAACAGAGGAGGACGCCTTTGCGAGCCTGGCGGGTAGGACAGCCCGGGCCGATGAGCAGCGGCCCGCTCGTGGCGGATGAGTGCCCCGATCCCCGGGCGGGCCCCGGGGAGGTGCTCGTGCGGGTCCGGGCCTGCGGAGTGTGCCGCACGGACCTGCATCTGGCCGAGGGAGACCTCGCCCCGCGGCGCTCCGGCGTCATTCCGGGCCACGAGGTCGTCGGCGAAGTAATGGCGTGCGGGCCCCGCGCCACGAGATTCTCCCCCGGCGACCGGGTGGGGGTGGCCTGGCTCGGGAGGACCTGCGGATCCTGCCGCTTCTGCCTGCGCGGAGAAGAAAACCTTTGCCTCTCCCCCGTGTTCACTGGCTGGGACCGCGACGGCGGCTACGCGGAGCTCATCACCGTGGCCGAGAACTTCGCCTACCGGCTCCCGTCGGGCTTCTCGGACGAGGAGACGGCGCCCCTGCTGTGCGCAGGGATCATCGGCTTCCGGGCGCTCTGCCGCGCCGAGCTGCCCATCGGAGGCCGGCTGGGAATCTACGGCTTCGGCGGATCCGCGCATCTGGCGGCGCAGATCGCGCTCTACCGTGGCGCGCGCGTGTACGTGATGACGCGGTCGGCGAAAGCGCGCAGCCTTGCCCTTGAGCTGGGCGCGACTTTCGCCGGCGGCGCCGAGGAGCAGCCGCCGGATCCGCTGGATTCCGCGATCCTCTTCGCTCCGGCCGGCAGCCTGGTTCCGGTGGCCCTGCGCGCCCTGGACCGGGGAGGCACTCTCGCCGTGGCCGGCATCCACCTGAGTGACATTCCCCCGCTGCACTACGCCGCCGAGCTGTTCCAGGAACGCCAGCTGCGCAGCGTCACGGCCAACACCCGGGCCGATGGCGAGGAGTTCTTCCGCATCGCCGCAGAGATCCCACTACGCCCCACCACGGTGTCATATCCGTTCTCGGCCGCGGACCAGGCCCTGCTGGACCTGTCGGAGGACCGGATCACGGGTGCGGCCGTGATCCGGATGGACTCCCCTTAGCCGGTACCGGCGCGAAGTAAAGGGCGTCCCGGGTGACCCGCAGCCCGGCGGAACTGCGCTGGACGACGTCGACCGTCCCGGCCATCGCATCCAGGTGGATGCCGGACCTGGTGGTTCCGCCCGCCCTGTCTGGCCAGGGTCTCGGCCACGGCCATCAGCCCAGCAGCGCGTCGAGCGTGATGAATGAGTAGCCGGCCTGCCGGATCCGCCCGATCATCCCGGGCAGGGCGTCGGCGTCGAGGGTGGTTCCGTCGTCGGGGTTGGAGCCGATGTGCATAAGCACGATCTCCCCGGGCTGCAGCCGGGCGAGGACGCGGTCGGCCACGATCTGTGCCGTAACCCCGCCGTTGCTGCCCTTCCAGCCCAGGGTGTCCACGGTCCAGCGGACGGGCAGGTAGCCGTAGGCGTTGACCGTAGCGATGGTCCGGGCGTCGCGGTCGCCGAGGGGGAAGCGGAACAGCGGCCGGGGGTCTCCGCCACCGGCCTGGATGGCGCGCTCGGCTGCCGACAGTTGCTGCCCGATAGCGGCGTCGGTGAGCTCGGTGAAGCCCGGATGGGTCATGGAATGGTTGCCCAGCCGGTGGCCGCCCGCCACAATCGCGGCGATTCCGGCCGGGTTGGCGGCGGCCCAGTTGCCGGTGAGGAAGAAGGTGCTGCGCACGCCGGCGGCGGCGAGGGTCTGCAGGATGTCTGGCAGCCCGGCCGAGTTGGCTCCGGCGTCGAACGTCAACGCAACCACCGCTCCGGCCCCCGGGATCACCTCGACGTCGTGGCCGGCCAACGCGGCGGGGAACGGGGCGGGAGCGGACGCCGGGGGCGGGGCAGGAGGTGGCACAGGCGACGCCGGCGACGCGGGCGGTTCGGACGCGGGAGCGGCCGGCGCGGGCACGGCCGGGACAGTCTCGCCGGGGGTGGGGGCCGATGGGCTCGCCAGCGGTGAACCGGCAGCCGGACTCGCCGTCCCGTCGGCCGGCGGCGACGGCGACGGACTCACCGGCGGGCTGTCAGTGGCCGACGGCGACGACGTCGGGCCCGCTGAGGGCGGAACCGATGAGAAGATCACCGCCAGAACCACCGCGGCGGCCAGCAGAAGCACCGCAGTCGCGGCCGCGACCCAGCGGCGCCGCTCGCCCCGGAAGATCGCCCACATGTTTCACTGTGGCGCCACCGGCCACAGCCGGGCTAGGGCTGAAGTGCCCGGGACAGGCCGAAAGTCCCAAGCAACGCGGGGATCCTTGGCGCCCATGTTGGCCCCTCGGATGGACGCAATCTGACCCCGCGTTGCTAGGTAGAGCCGTGCGGCGCGTTGGGAATCAGGCGGTCGGCACGGCACCGGTCGAACAGCCGGAGGAAGGAGTCTTCCGTGCGGCGGTATCCAGTGAAGCCCGCCAGGCGGCTCTTGCTCATGTCGGTGACGACTTCGAGGTTCCGGCCCAGATCACCGTCTGTGTGCCACCAGGAGGCGAGCCGTGCGAGGTCGGGCTCGGCCAGCCCATGGCTTGCGGCAATCTCTGCCCAGACGCTCTCTTTGCCGAGCATCTGTTGTTCGAGCGGACGGGGTTGCCCTGCGTAGCCTACGGGTTCGACGCCGAAATAGGCGGCCAGCGCGGGCCACATGCGCCGCCAGCGGAAGATGTCGCCGTTGACGATGTTATAGGCCTCGTCGCCTGCGCCGTCCGCGGTGGCCGCCCAGATCATGTGTTCTGCCAGCAGCCCGCTGTCCGTCATGTCCGTAAGGCTGTTCCACTGCGTCTCGGAGCCAGGGAAGATGAACGGTTGCCCGAGTTCCCGGCAGATGGATGCCTGGACGGCGAGCGTGAGACCCATGTTCATCGCGTTGCCGACCGCATGCCCGATCACCGTGTGCGCCCGGTGCACGGACCAGCCAAAGCCCTGCTTCCCGGCGGCAGCCCACAGCTCGTCTTCCTGGGCATAGTAGAAGTTGGGGGTCGGCAGCCTCGGCTCGCTTTCGCGGAAGGGAGTGTCCGGCATCTCCCCCGCCGCGTACGCTTCAAACGGGCCCAGATAGTGCTTCAGCCCGGTCATGAGAGCCACGTGCTTCACCGGATGACCACTGAGGCTGGCGAGCAGGTTCCGCAGCATGGCCGCGTTGGTCTCGATGTTTTCCTGCTCCGTGTTCATCCGCGCCCACGCGGTGTAAAACACGTGGGTCGGCCGTTCGCCGGCCAGGGCTTCACGCAAGCTCTCCACGGAACGCAGGTCCGCATTCACATGGCGGACATCGCCGCGCTGGATCCGGCTGCGGGACAGTGCCACCACGTCCCAGCCCTCATCCGTCAGCCTGTCGACCAGGGCGGATCCGGCAATCCCCGTGGCCCCAACCACCAGGGCAGTCTTGGTCTCAACGGGGTCTGAATTGCTTCGCATGCCATTCCTCCTGGTGCTGTCCCGCTGCCTGGTTCTCTGGCTGCGCGGTGGCCGGCCCCCTTCGTCCGGGCTTGCCTGGCCGGGCGGGTCTCCCCCGCCCCGGTCCAGCGTCTCATGCCGGTGCGATGACGGCCCGCCGGCGCTTCGTAACCTGTGCCTGCAGAGGCCTTCCACGGCGGGGTCCGCAGTAGGATGCAAGTAGTCGAAGAGGCTAAACCCGATGCGATATCAAGGCAGGATATCCGTGAAACTCTTGCTCCGGTATCCGCTGGTTGCGGGCACGGTAGCTGCGCTGCTCGCGGTGCTTGTCCTGCTCCTGTCCGGGCAGCCGCTGATCGCGCAGATCTTGGCCAGCGTCTATGCCCTGGCCGTGGCCGTGTACCTGGCCGTCGGCATGGTCCGCCGGGTAATGCGCGGCCAGTGGGGTATCGACATCCTGGCGGTCACCGCGATCGTCAGCACGGTCCTCGTGGGCGAGTACATCGCCTCCATGATCATTGTCCTCATGATGGCCGGCGGCACGGCACTTGAGGACTACGCCGCCGGCCGGGCCAAGAAGGAACTGACCTCCCTGTTGGAGCGCGTCCCGCAGACGGCCCACCGGGAACGCAACGGCGGCCGCTCCGCAGGAACCAGTACAGGAACCAATACAGCCGGTCCCGCCGCCGGAAGCTCCGCCGCCGGAACCCATACAGGCGGAACTGACGACGGCGGAACCCACACGGACAACACCAACACGGACAACACCAACCCGGACAACACCAACGCGGGCAGCCAGCACGAGGATGTTGCCGCCACCGACGTCCAGGTCGGTGACATCCTGCTGGTCCGGCCGGGTGAAGTGGTGCCGCTGGACGGCGTCCTGCTCTCCGAATCCGGCACCTTCGACGAGTCCTCACTCACCGGGGAAAGCCTTCCGGTGGAACGGGTCGCCGGCGACGCACTGATGAGCGGTTCCCTCAACGGCGAGGCCGCGGTCCGGATGCAGGTGTCGGCCATGATGGAGGATTCCCAGTACAGCCGCATCGTTGCCCTGGTCAAAGAGGCCTCGGAGAGCAAAGCACCCATGGTGCGGCTGGCTGACCGGTATGCCGTACCGTTCACGGCGCTCGCCTACATCCTCGGCGCCGTCGGCTGGATCATCAGCGGAGACCCCGCCCGGTTCGCCGAGGTGCTGGTGGTGGCCACCCCCTGCCCGCTGCTGATCGCCGCCCCCGTGGCGTTCCTCGGCGGAATGAGCCGCGCCGCGCATTCCGGCATCATCGTTAAGTACGCCGGCGTCCTGGAGCAACTGAGCCGCATCAAGACGGCCGCCTTCGACAAGACGGGCACCCTGACGTACGGCCGGCCCGCGCTGGTCGCCGTACGGACGTCCGGGTCCCTGACCGAGGACCAGGTCCTGGGCCTTGCGGCCTCCGCCGAACAGTATTCCTCCCATGTCCTCGCCGCCTCGGTGATGGACGCGGCTCGGAACCGGGGCCTGGTCTTCGAATTCGCAACGGAAGCCACCGAATTCGCCACGCACGGCGTCCGGGCACGCTTCGACGGCCGTGACGTGGTGGTCGGCAAGCCCAAGTTTGTCGCCGAATCGGCCGGCGCCGTCGTGGAGGCGGAGCTGGCCAGCGGCGAACTCGCCATCTACGTGGGTGTGGCCGGGGAATTCGCCGGGGCGCTCGTGATGAGTGACCCGATCCGCAGGGAAGCCCGCCGCACGCTGACCGAACTGGCGGCGATGGGCGTCACCCGGACGGTCATGCTGACCGGCGACGCCCTCGCCACCGCCGAGCACATCGCGGACGAGGCTGGACTCACCGATGTCCGGGCCGAGTGCCTGCCGCCGGACAAGGTCGAAGCCGTGCGGTCCCTGCCCCTGCGCCCGGTGATGATGGTCGGCGACGGCGTCAACGACGCCCCGGTCCTGGCCGTCGCCGACGTCGGAATCGCCATGGGCGCGCGCGGCTCGACGGCGGCCGGCGAGTCAGCCGACGTCGTGATCATCCTCGACGACCTGTTCAAGGTGGCGTCCGCCGTGCGGATCGGCCAGCGCACCGTGAAGGTGGCGCTGCAGAGCATCTGGATCGGCATCGCCCTGAGCGTCGCGCTAATGGTCGCGGCGGCGGCCGGGTACGTCCCGGCCATCGCCGGGGCCCTGTCCCAGGAACTGGTGGACCTGGCCACGATCCTCAATGCATTGCGCGCCCTCAGCGCCGGCAAGAGGGGTGCCGGGACCAGGGGGCCGGACACCGGGACCACGGGGCAGAAGGCTGCCGGCGGCACTACCGGAGCGCTGGCTGCTTCCCGGCCTCCGCGATCCGCGGAACAGTCCTGAGTCCCCGTGGTTGAATTCAGGAGACTAGACTCAGGGCATGTCAGATCATGGGGGGATCCGGACTCAGCGCAGGCGAGTCCTGTTCATCTTGGCCGCGCTTCTTATCCCGCTGGCCGGGTGCGAGTATGACGGCCCGGATGAGGGGCCAGCTCAATCGTCCCAGCAAGCTACGGAGCCAGCCCGCACACTCGCAGAAAACATCGGTGAAGTGGCCCGCTTGCTGGCTGCATCCTCAACGGACCCCGGCATGCCGTCGGAAGCGGAGCCCGCTGGAAAACTGTCCTTGATTCTTGCCCCCGGGGACTATACGGTCACCGGCGCCTGCACCGGCGTGTACGGCGCCAAGCTGACGCTTGTCAGAGGCGACGAGGGGGTTCCGGAGGCTACGGAATTCAAGTGCGACGCCACGCTGGAGCGATACCTCAGACATACCGGCGGCCCCATCACCATCAGCGCGGTCCCGGCATCGGGGAGGCCAGCCGCAGCCGGTCTTACTCTGGGGCCCAACACTGACCCGCAGATGTCAGCGCTGGAAGATTTGGGCGAGTGGGCCTCGCAGCAGCTGAAGTCCGAGCTGCCGGGAGAGGTGCGCGGCTTCACTGCGTCGGACTCTCCCACCGGATTCGGGACCTCAGCCGAACCTGGCACCTACGAACTGCAATTCATTTGCGATGGACCGCCCAGGGCAGGGCTGTCCGTATCCACCTGGGCAGGCGCCGAAGTTCTTGCCCCGGTGCAGGTTGACTGCAACGGGGACACCTTTAAAGCGACCGTGCAGCTGGTCACCGAGGGAGCAGATTTCAAGATGGACCCCGGCAGCGGCCCGGCCGCCCGCTACGCCTTCAGGCTCGTTCCATGTAAGTAACTTGTTCCGGGCCGGAATGGCCGCGATCAGACGTTTTGGTCGGAGGTTGCCACCCATACGGTCCGGGTGGCACGGGGTTCCAGCTCGACGTCGTCGGGGAATCGCTCCAGCAGTTCCGCCACGGCGTTGCGTTCTTCAGCGGTCAGAGCCGCCAGGTGCGCAAAACGCGCGAACCACTGCCGGGCGTACTCCCGCGCAGCCGGAGTCACGGGCGCGACGGCTGTCACCTCGGACCGGGTGACGCGGAACCCGGCGGCCTCGATGACCGGCGTCCAGTCCGGGTGGTGGTTCCACCCCTCGGCCGCCGCGGCGGCGTGGCATCGCTGCTCCAGCAGCGCTCCACGCGGGTGGCTTAGGAAGCGCGGCAGGGCGGCGAGTTCGACGACGGCCAGGACACCACCCGGCGCTAGCGCCCGGCGGACCCCCGAGAGGAGCCGGGCGGGGTCGGTGACGTGGTGCAGCGAGGACGAAGCCCACACCAGGTCGACTGGCGCCCCGGCCAGCGCATCCGCCGTCGTCAAGGGGCCGGCGAGCGCAGGGAAGCCGTCGTCGAGGTCGGCCTCGACCACGGCGAAGCCCTGCCCGCGGAGCAGCTCGAGCATCTGCGGGTCGTTGTCGACGCAGGTGACCGTTGCGTCCGGGTACCGCCCGCGCAGCAGCCGGCTGCCTGCTCCGGTGCCGGCGCCGAGGTCAACAACACTGCGCGCAGCCGGCACCCCGGCCAGGTCCAGGACGGCTGCGAGGTGCTCGCCGAACACCTCGGCATCGAGGTCGAGGACGAGGTGCTGGTCATGACTGCCGGACTGCTGGTGGGTCTGCTGGTAGTCGTGATCCGGCGTCCGGTGGGCGTGGTGATTCTTGTTCATGACCCTTCCATCTTGGCCGCAGGGCCGGTGCCGGCAGCAGTCAGCTCATCATCAAAGCCATAGCGTCGTCGGTCCAGCACGATGTTGGAGACGGCTGCCTCCGCGGCGGCCGAGAAGGGGCCGAAGTGCCCCTCAACAGCCCACCGGGTTTCCTCGTCGATGAGGTCGGCGTTGATCCTTGCGCCGGCCATGACCCCCTCGGCCGCCGCGGTGATCACCTGCGCCATCAGGTTGGAGACATTGCCCCCGGCATACACGCCGGGGACGGCAGTCGCACCCATGGCGTCGGTCTCGATGAAGTGTCCGGCCCCCGACGGGTGCACCTGGGGACGCAGCCCAAGGGACTCGAGAAGCGCGGACCTGGCCTCCATCCGTGTTCCGACAGCCAGGGCCTCGACGTCGAACGAGGCGCCCTGGCGGAGCGTGAGCCCCGTGAGGACGCCGTCGACAGCGTCGACGGAAGCCACAGCGCCGTCGACGACCGTTATGGACCTGGCAGCGAGCTTGTCCCACTCCTCGTCGGCGGGTTCCACGGTGTCGTTGAGGAAAAGGGTGACATCCGGGGACCACTGCCTGAACAACAGTGCCTGATGGACGGACAGCGGGCCGGTGCCCAGCACGCCGATCCGTTGCCCGCGGATTTCCCAGCCGTGGCAGTAGGGGCAGTGCACAACGCCCTTTCCCCATTGCTCCCGCAGTCCGTCAATGGGAGGCAGCCCATCGGTCAGGCCGGTGGTGACGAGGAGCCGTCTGCCGATGAACCGGCGGCCATCTTCGAGAATCACCTCGAATCCATCGGCGGTCCGACGTGCCGAAACGGCGTCGCCGTCAATGACCGTGCCTCCGTAGGCAAGCACTTCGCTGCGTCCGATGGCCAGGAGTTCCCGGGGGTTCATTCCGTCCCTTGACAGGAATCCGTGCACACCCGCCGCGGGTGCGTTGCGGGGGGTTCCGGAATCGATGACCAGCACCGAGCGCAGCGCCCGGCCCAGCGTCGTGGCCGCGCTGAGTCCCGCAGCGCCGCCGCCAACGATTACAACGTCATACCGTGTGGGGTCCATGTGATTTGTCCTTCATCGCGTCCTGAAAGTTCGCCGCCGGCGTCCTGGGGCGGTTACACCAGCTTTCCCTGCCCGTGCGAATTTTGACAAACATGATTGCCGTTATGGCAAAGTGGGGGCATGGAAAATGAACTGGACGATGTTCTCGGGGCCGTCGGCCCCCGGCTTCGGGCGCTCCGCTCGGAACGGAACCTCACCCTCGGGGAGGTGTCCTCCGCCTCCGGAGTGTCGGTGAGCACCCTGTCCCGGCTGGAATCCGGCCAACGCCGGCCCAATCTCGAACTCCTGCTGCCCTTGGCGAGGTTGTACGGGGTTCCCCTCGATGATCTGGTGGGCGCGCCGCCTACCGGGGATCCGAGAATTCACCTGCAGCCCATCACTCACGCCGGCATGACGGCTGTTCCTCTCACGCGCCGCCCCGGCGGATTGCAGGCCTTCAAGATGGTGCTCGACGGCGGTGCGCGCGGGGCAGAGCCTGACCCGCGCGTCCACGAAGGCTACGAATGGCTGTACATCCTCAACGGACGGCTCCGGCTGGTCCTGGGCGACAAGGACTTTGAACTTCGCCCCGGCGAAGCCGCGGAATTCGACACCCGCACACCACATTGGTTCGCCAGCGCTGACGGCAGACCCGTCGAGTTCATCAGTCTGTTCGGGCAGCAGGGCGAGCGGATGCACGTACGCGCGCGGCCCAAGCCCTCATAGCGAAGAGGTCCGGCGGGTTCTGCGATGAATTGCAGGAGACGACCCTTCGCTTAGGATCCCGTGAGGCCAGAGATGGTGGGGGCAACTGTGCCCCCTATTCGGATCGCCTGTGCAATTGCTGTGCGAACTGGGTGGAACGGTATTCGGTAGGCTGAGGCCGACATTTGTCTTCGACACAAGCGCGGCCGGTCCTTGAACTGGAAGTGGCTGCCCGAAGAATTCCATCGAGATGCCGGCAGGGACTACTGATGCTTGGGTTGATGCGGTGACGCCCTGGGTTGGGTGGGGGCGCGCCTATTTCGCCATGCAGGCGCTTGCCGGTCTCGCGTGGTGGATCGCGGTTTTCGCGTCGCTCCTGGTGCGCGAGGCGACCCTCGGCAGTCTCGACCCGGTCGCAGTGGCGGTCTTCGACATTCCACTGTTCGTTATGGCCTCGGCCGTGGCGGCGTTCGGCGTCAGGGCTGCCGCGGCAGTGGCTACCGGCTGGACGGGCGTCGTCGCCGTCGCACTGGCGGTTTTCGCCACGGTCACAACCGAGGCGGGCTGGGGCGTCCTGGCCATGGGTGCCGCCACCGCTGGTTCGCTGATCGCTCTTTGCCTTGTCTTGCTGGGGCGCGTGCCCACCGCGTGGATTATCGGCGGACCATTCGGGTTCCGTCCCGCGAGCAGCCGCCCGAAAGCCGCAACCCATGTGGCTTCAACATTCGGTCAGATCGTCCTCTTCTGGGGGTTCTTCCTGGCCGTGGTTCCTTGGGCCATTGTGTTTTTCGAACAGCGGTGGGGCGTGGCCCTCCCGTTTCCAATGTTTGCCGGTTATTTCGGTGCCGCGCTGCTTCTACTCGCCAGCGCTCTTGGCATCTGGTCGGCAGTAGTGATGTCGACGCTTGGGGATGGCACGCCGCTTCCAGCGGCGATGCCCAACCGTCTGGTTATCGCAGGTCCGTACCGCTGGATTCGTAATCCGATGGCGGTTGCGGGAATCGTTCAGGGCGCCGCGGTCGGCATCATCCTCCAGTCATGGCTCGTCGTCGCCTACGCCGTCGTGGGCTCGCTGGTGTGGAACTTCGCCGTCAGGCCGCTGGAGGAATCTGACCTTCAGAAACGGTTCGGCGAAGAATTCCAGAGGTACCGCGACACGGTGCGCTGCTGGCTCCCCAGGTACCGGAGTCACTTCGCTCTCAAGGTCGATGACTGTCGGCCAGAGCCCGGGTCCAGGTCTCGTTACTAGGGTGACATTTAGCGCTGCGAAAACGGCGCCACTTTTCTCTGCGCTCCACACACCGCGTCGGAACGGCGCCGCCGGGCCGGAACGCGGCCGAGTTCAAGCGGACGGCGGAAGCTGAAAGATGAAGCGGTCGTCGGGGGACCACATGTGCTCGTCGTCGCATCGGTAGCCACGCAGCCACGCTTGGCCGTCTACGACGCGTAGGTAGAAACCCTTCGGATACTCGTCGTCGTGACTAAGGACTTCGGCGGCCACTGTGAGGCCGCCGTCGGGTGCCCGCCCCGAAGACATCACGGAGTCGCAGGACTCCACCTGCCCGTTCAGAGCAAGGCGCAGATAGGGCCCGGTATCCACCGGGCACAGCAACAGGCCCTGTTGCTGTGCAACCTCGAAGATCTGAGGAAGCGTCGCCCCGCCTGGAAGTCCTAGTTCGGCGACCGTCCGCTCAGCGACCATCACGGGACGAGGGGAACGGTCACGGAATGCGACGTCCTCGAGCAGGGTTTCCGCATGACCGTTGACCAGGATTCCACGCGAAGTCAGGCTGGTCATGAGCTGACGCCGGGAAAGCCCTCCGACGCTCACTTCGAGGCGTTCGACGCGAGTTCTGTCCGCCATGGGTCTCCTTTGGGTCAGTGTCTGCCACGGGCTGGTGCATCGCTCCTCGAGGGGCAAGATCCCCATGTATCAGCTTCGGCCGACGAGGTGTCTATATCTCCAAGATTTTTCCGGCGAGCCACTCGGGTTGGCTGATGAAGGGCGAATGGCTTGAGTTCAAACTGACGATGTTCGTACAGCGGCCGGCCATTCGTTCCTGAAGGACAGGGCTTAGCGCTCTGTCCTGTTCACAGTGAATATAGGTGCTCTCGGTGGTTTTCCAGGCGATGCGGCCGGGTACACCGCGACCGTGACCGGGTTGTTGAGGTACCAGGAGCGAAGTGGCCCATGCGCTGTCGGCGGCGGAACAATCAGCGTACAAAACCTCGCGAGCCCGTTCCGGCTGAATACTGGTAGACCCGTCGTCGTTGTACCGGATGGCGTCGTTGACCAGTGCTGCTGGACCCCCCAACGTGGAGCCGCTCTCACCAGTTGCCGGAACGAAAGCCGCAACGTACATGAGATGGCGGACCCGCTCCAGGCCAGTGATAACAGATCCGCCGTAAGAATGGCCGAGGACAACTGGCGGTAGCAAACAGCGATCGACCATCCCTTGTACTTCCGCAGTGTCCGCAGCTAGCGAACCCCTATGCAGACGAGGAACATGGACGCTGGCGCCCAGGCTGCGCAGATTGGCCGCCAACTGATCGAAGTGGGCCGGCTGGTGCCACAAACCATGGACGATCACCACCTCAGTCTGCTGATTCATCCAACGAGCCGGGGCGCGAGGCCAGGGCGATCAACTGTAAGCGGATGGCGCGAGACCGGCTCAGCGCCCATCGGGAAGCTTTGATCTAAGTTCTTCCGCATGGGAAGCGATGGCCTGTCGCTGGTCCCGCGTGAATCTTCGGACCTGCAGGTCCAGGACTACACGGCTGCCCAGTTCCCCCACGCCCAATAGTTGTCCCACTCGGCGGATTGCTTCGTCCGCGTCCTCTGAATCGTCTATCACCTGGAAGACCTCGTCGCGCCGGCCCATCGCCTGCTCCATGGCCTCGAAGACCATCAATTCATCCCTCGTCCGCCGCTCATCCTCATCCATGCCGCGATTCTTGCACGACCGGCAGTCTTTGGGGCATTTCCGTCCAGTTTGGGGAGTCTTCGCCGGGCGCTGCGGTCACACTGCGCGTTAGGTGATCGAGCTAACTAAGACCAGAGGTAGTCCCGATTCAGTTTCACCACAGCCCTGCGATGGAGTTGTTGCCGTGCGACTATGACGGGTCAGGTCTCTTCATAGTGAGGCCTTCCGTTCGCATCAGGGACGACAGCTCCGGAGATGAACCCAACCCACTCCGATTGACCGTTCCTAAACAGATCCGAGGCTCGATGCATGCAAAGGTACGCATCCTGACGCCCCAATTTAGAGTCAAGCGCATCCAGCACTTCACTTGTACTATGCAGCCTTCGCTCCTGCCCTAGGGCATCGACAAGCACATACGTCCAACGGTGCTTCAGTCCGAACGGGCCAGACCGCGTGTGCTCCACTACCCTGAGATACTGCTCGACCAGCTCAGCCATGCGAATCACCAAACTCCAAGAAGGTTGCGGATCCTGATGATCCGGTGGGCGTGACGGTTTTCGCTCACTGTACCGAACAAACTGGGAGCGGTTGTTCTTGGCCGGATGAGCGGTGCTTGTAAGCCGGCGCACCGTCGAACTGCCAAGCGCCAGAGGTGACTGCCCCCCAACCAGGAAACTAAAACGACCGCCCACTGATGCCCGTAAGCCCGTCCCTCACTGCGACACGAATCGAGTCAGACAGCGGATGCGGTCGCTTCTCGGCCGACGATCATGGCTAAGAGGTCGTCGAGAGTGCCGTGGCACGTCTCCAACTCAGGTAGGTGGTAGAACGCGCTGGTGGTCTCCAAGTTGTTGATGACTTCGTCCGGCGCATGCAGGATTGTCCTTCTGCCCTGAGCGATCGCGATGCCAAGCTCAACATGCGTGCCCTTCCCGCCTGGAAGCAGGATTACGACGACGTCGGCACCCATCACTGCATCTTTCTCATGCTGCCCGATGGACCGCAGATCACCGAGGGTGGCTGTGCCCGCATCGCGCGCCGACGCGTTCGGGGTCCAGTCGTACGTGTTGACGTAGCCCTTGCTTTCCAAGGTTTGCACGACGTACCGGACGTTGACGATATTCCTGAAGCTCGACGCGACATAGAACCTTTTCAAAGCTTCTGCCTCCTGATTGGAACTGCGACCATTGTTCCTCACCGAGTCGGCCCGGTGCGTCACGTTCGCCCCCTAAAGGCATCCCCTATCTGGCATCAGGGTGGTCCGTTGAACCACCGTCTCCAGTGGTCCAAATGCTGCAGAATCACACTTCATCGGGCGCCCGCAATCGGGTCCCCCACTGGACAGATCCGTCACCAGGGCGTGCCCCGAAGATCGATGTCACCCTTCAGCCACTCGCTCGCGTCGCGCCTGGCGGAGCAGATCAGGATCGGGCCACCCTGAGACACGACCACGGACTTCTGATCCAACCGGGACAAACATCGTTCCGTGGCATAGACCGGCACCCACCCCGCTGACTCATAAAACGGCACGACTTCCCTTCGACATCCGAGAAAGCCAAAGTCGACTCCGGCCCCACGCATCGCCTTTTGGGCATATCGCATTACTCGCCGACCAAGACCCGTACCGCGTGAGCGTTCATCGACCAGGACACCTCCCGTGCCAGCCACCAGGACCTCATCGGGGCCCACTGCGATCCGGCGACGTTGAAAGCCCACATGAGCAGCCAAAGCCTGTCCGTGGAACGCCAAGACGTGAGTATCTGCAGGTGAATAGCCGTAGGGCGCGTCGGGGTTCCACGGGCCAAATTCGTTAAAGTACTCGCTATCGAAAAGGCTCTGGAGCGCACCAAGTTCCGTTGCAGCGAGGTCGACGTGTCTTCGTACGCGAATGACTTCAGTCATGGTTTCAGCATATGTCTCCGCATCAGCGCTAATCTCGGGTGATCATGTGCACGGCGGGCACAGCCTCCGACTGTGGTGGTGGTGCCTGGACGAATCGCAACATGAATGCGGAACAGCGGAGGCGTGCTCATGACACGCTGAGAGTCGTTTTCCGTCGAAGACCCCCGGGTGAATAAGTCATCGTGATTCACGACCAGCCGGTCGCATCTAGGGCCAACCCAGGGACGGCAGGTGAGCAACTCCAGCAGTTCCTTCCAGCCTGATCTCGCGGCAACTGGCACGCCGGCGAGAAACCACGCTGCGTGGCCGCACTGCGGTGAACAGACCTTTGTCCGGCGCCGTCCGCGCGCAGGCGTACCGGCGCGGTGACCCATCCGCCGTCGGCCGTTCCCGTCAGCCGGCCGCGTCCGGTCGGTGCCGGCCCAGCGTGCGGAGGTAGGAGCCGAAGCCGTGCGGTGCCCGGGCGTGGATGCGGCCCGACGTGAGCACACGCATGCTGTCCGTGGCCGTCACCGTGAAGGCCCGGTTCCGGAGGCTTTGCACCAGCGTCCGGTCCTCGTGCGAGGCGAGCTTCGGGAAGCCTCCGGCGGCCAGGTAGGCAGAGGCCCTGACCCCGAAATTGGCCCCGTAGATGTGCGGGTGGTTTTCCTCGAATGGATGGTGCTCCAGCCAGCGCCTGCGCAGTTCCGGGTCCATCCCGTCCGGGTCCGGTTCCACGGAGCCCAGCACGGCGTCGGCTCCGGCCTCGGCGAATTCCAGCTGGCGGACGAGCCAGTTGTCCGGAACCTGTGAGTCAGCGTCCGTGTTCGCCAGCCACGTCCGTCCCGCCCACGGCTGGGGTGTCCAACGCCTGCCGGGCGGCCTCCGCCGGGCCGCGCCGATGCCGGCGGCACGGATGCCGGCCGCTCGGCTTGCCCCGGCGCTGCGGAAGCTAACCTCGAGGGCACAGAAGCGCCGGTCCGCCGCGACAAACTCGGCCGCGATGCCGGCGGAGCCGTCGGTGCAGCTGTCCAACACCACGGTCACCCGGACCTCGACGTCGGGCCGGAGGCGGTACAGGGCGTCTGCGGCACGCTGCACGGCCAGCAGGGCGCGGCCGAGGTGCTCCTCTTCGTTGTGGGCGGGAAGCACCACGCAGATCCGGTCGATACTGTGTCCGCGGGGCAGCGGCAGGGCAAGGGCTACCATCTAGCGGCCCGCGCCCGGCACGACGGCGGCTGCCGTCCGCTGATCCCCGCCGGGCCCGGGCGCGATCAGGACCTCCAGGATGAAATCGCGTTCCCGGTACAGCCCTGCGTCTGCCCAGCCGAGCTGGCGGCGGGCGGCGGCGTGGACGGAGTCGCCGTCGAGCTCCCAGCCGGAGATGGGGTGGCGCCAGTGGCACAGTGCCAGGGTGCCGCCGGGCAGGAGGGAGGCCTCGACCCGCTTGAACAGCTCAGCCAGCTCTCCGGGCGAGAGGTAGTAGCCCACCTCGGAGACCACGATCAGGTCGAAGCGGCCGTCCGGCCAGTCCTGCGGGACCGTGAGGTGGCGGGTCCGGGCGGCGGGCAGGTTTTCGAGGCGCCGGGCGGCATGGGCCAGCGCCGCGCTGCTCGCGTCGACGGCCAGGAAGCTGGTGCAGCGTTGCGCGAGTTCCACGCTGAGCGTCCCGATCGAGCAGCCGATCTCGAGCCCTGCCGTGTAGGTCAGGCTGGGCAGGGCCGCGAGGGTGAGGCTGCGTTTGCGCTGTTCGTACCAGCTGGTGGTGTACTGCCACGGGTCGTCGTCTCCGCTGTGGACAACGTCAAAAACGCCTTCCGCGTCGGCGGCGGCGTAGGAGCCGTTGGCGCCGGCGGCCGGATGCTGCCAAGCGAACGTCTCGAACGGCCGCTCGAAATGCTCCATGAACGCCGGCGGAAGCAGCACCTCGTCGCCCGGCTGCCCGGACAGGGGCCTGACCTGCGAGGTGTGGGCAGCCATTGCCGCCGCCTTGGCTTGCCGTTCGGCACGATCCAGCGGCAGGCGCAACCAGGACTGCCAGGCCCGGTCCGTGGCGTCCGCCCAGAGCCAGTACCAGATGGGGTATTCCAGCAGCCCGTGGCCGCCCGCACCGGCAGCTTCGGCGGCGGCGGAGCCGAGTGCATCGTGGTCCGTGTGGCCGTCGTGCCGGTAGGGAGCCACGAGCGTGATCCGCTCCGCCGGCAGTCCCGAGCCGGCCGTCACATCGGCGATGGCCTGCTGCAGCGCGGACATCAGCTCTGCCCGGTGTCCCGCGAGCTGGCCGTCCGGCAGGGCCAGGAAGCGCCAGTCCGGGTCCGGCAGCAAATGTGTGAGCGCGCCGCCGAATTCCCGGAGCCGGACGGCGGCGAGCTGTTCCGGCGTCGTGGTGGGTGAGTCCGGGTGGGAGGCCTCCCCCGCCGTGCACAGCAGCACCATCACCCGGCCGCCGAGCCCCCGAATCCGGGCCATCAGCCCGCCGGCGCCGAGGGATTCGTCGTCCGGGTGCGCAGCCAAAACGATGAACGCCTGGCCGGCGAGCTCCCCGGCGTCGAGCGGCAGCTCCGGGAGTGCGGCCAGTCCGCTGGCAGCCCAGGCGTCCTCGCTGGTTCCGGCGTCCTGGTGCGTGAAGCTCACCATGGGTGGTCGCCCTTGAGTGTGAGGGCACCGAGCTGAGCGTCGTCGCGCATGCCGTGGTGCTGGCGGATGTACAGGGCGAGGTCGGCCATGCGTTTTCCGTAGACCGGGTCGAAGGCGAGCGGGCCGGGGCCGAGGTTCTGGCTGACCAGCGTCTGGATGCGTTCGACGGCGGTGGCGACGTTGCCGCGGACGCGCAGGGCCTCGCTCCACGCGCCGGCGCCCGAGAGTCCCCCGGCGTCGATTTCTGCGGCGGTCCGGGCGAGGTACCCGGCCAGGGCGGTGAGGGTACGGTCGATCTCGCCGAGATGGGCCAGCGCGAGCTGGTCCGGTTCGCGGCCGCCGTCGGCCGCATCGGCCAGGGATTCCTTGAAGCCGCGGGCCACCGCGACGGCGCCGCCCAGCCAGCAGGCGGCCACGCCCATGCCGCCCCACGCGAAGCCGGGCCGGCGGTAGTACCAGCCGGCGTCGCCCAGCGGCACGGCCGGAACGGCGTCGAAGTGCACGGTGCCGCTGGGGATTTCCCGGAGTCCCCGGCTGGTCCATTCCGGGTCCGCGAAACTCACGCCGGGGGCATGGAGGTCGACCGCGAAGGCGGCCCGGCCGCCGTCGTCCAGGTGGGCGGTCACGACGGCGTGGTCCAGCTGGGCGGCGAGGGAGCACCATGGTTTGGAGCCCTGCAGCAGGAAACAGCCGTCCGCCGGTTTGGCCTCGAGCCGCAGGCCCGCGGCTTCGGCGGCGAAGACACCCCAGGCGCCGTCGAAGTGGACGCCGTCGAAGTCCGGGCATTCCCAGCCCTCCACCGCCGCTTGGCCAGCGGCCTGGGCGAGAATCGCGGAGGCGTCCAGATGCGGTTCGATGGCCCGGCCGGCTGCGACGTCGACGGCGGTGACGGAGGCCAGGATCTCCCACAGGAAGGCCGTCCGGCCTTCACCGGGGTTCGGGGCGGCTTCCGCTGCGGCTTTGGCCAGCTCCAGCAGGGCAGGGACGTCGCCGACGGCCGACCGGGCGTCGTCCAGCAAGGGGCTGAGCCCGGCCAGGTCCTCCGGCGCGGAACTGATCCTTACAGCGCGGGGCCGCCGGGAATCGGGGGTCCGGTTCATTCGGGCCTGTTCTCCTTTGAAGTGCGTCGGGTGCCGGCGGCGTCGACGCCAGCCAGCCGGGCTACCGCTCAGTAACTACAGCCCGCACCTTAAATATAAGCACACTTAGCACTTGGGCATTTCCGGTGCCAAACCCCGGGCCGGCGGGACGCTCCCGCGGCTACAGCACCCTCGCCAGGGCGAAGCCGTCCCAGCCTTTGGAGCCCACGGTCTGGATGACGGTGCCGTCCAGCCGCGGGTCCTCGCCCAGCATTTTCAGGGCGCTGATTATGCCCGGGGCGTTGACCGGGTCCAGGGAGGGCTCCAGCACGGCGCCCTCCCAGACCACGTTGTCCATCACGATGGCGGTGCCGGGCCGGCCAAGGCGGACGGCCCAGTCCAGGTAGTGCGGGTTGTTTTCCTTGTCCGCATCGATGAACACGAAATCGAACGGCTCGGACCCCTCGTCGGCGAGCGCCTGCAGCGTGTCCAGCGCGGCCCCGACCCGGATCTCCACGAGGTGGCCCAGACCGGCGGAGTCCACGTTGGCGCGGGCCACGTCGGCATGCTTGGGGAGGTATTCGCACGTGAGCAGCCGGCCGCCGTCGGGCAGTCCCTGCGCCATCCAGATGGTGCTGAATCCGGCGAGCGTCCCGATCTCCAGCACGCGGCGGGCGCCGGAGAGCTGTACAAGAAGCTTCAGCAGTTTGCCGGCATTCGGGGCGACTTCGATGGGAGGCATGCCCGCCTCGAGGGCGGTGGTTACAGCACGCTTCAGGGAGTCGTCAGGCCGGACCACGGCCTCGGAGAGAAAGTCCTCGACGGCGATCCAGCGGGCGGTGGGCTGATGCTCGAACATGCCCCTCAGTCTTCCAGCTGACCGGTCCCCGCGATAGGGCGCGCCGGACGGGCCGGAATTCTGGGCGTCGGGCCGCCCGGAATCATGGGCGGCGGCCGGCCGGGGGGCACTGCGCGGCTAGTCCCCGAGGGCCTGTTCCAGCCGGTCCAGCTTGCCGGTGAGTTCGCCCGTGTAGCCGGGCCGAATGTCCGCCTTGATGACGAGCGAGACCCTGCTGCCGTAGCGGCCCACGGCCTCGGTGGCGCGCTTGACGACGTCGAACACCTCATCCCACTCCCCCTCGATCGTGGTGAACATCGAGTCGGTGCGGTTCGGCAGGCCGGATTCCCGGACGATCCTCACCGCTTCGGCGACGGCATCGTGGACCGAAGCCTCGTCCGCCGGAACGGCAGCGGAACCGGCAGCGGAGCCGGCGGGTGAGTCAACGCCCGAATGCGCCGGACGGCCGGAGGGTGCGACAGAAAATGCAAGCAACATGGCACCAGTCTGTCACGTGCTCCGGCCGCGGAAACCGTCACATTAGTCACTACCCGGGAGTAATCTCCCGGGCCCGGCCCCGCGTTGCTAACCTAAGCAAATGAACCGGGTAGCAGACCGCAGGCCTCTTCGCGCCGATGCCGCGCGGAACGTGGACAAGATCATCACCGCCGCCCGCCAGTGCTTCCGCGAGCACGGCCCGGAGGTCCCGCTGCAGACCATCGCCGCGACCGCCGGTGTAGGCCCTGCCACGCTGTTCAGGAACTTCGCCGACAAGGAAGATCTGGTCCTCGCGGCACTCCACCGGCAGCTCGGACTGCTGGTCGACCCCGTCATCGAGGAGGCCCTCGCAGGGCCGGATGCCGCCGACGGTCTCTTCCGGGTCATCGACGCGCTGATGGGCGTGGCCAGCGAGGAAGCCAACCTGCTGGGAGCCGTCGCAGGCCGGCGCGGACTGCTCACCGGCATCACGGGCGACCTGATCGAATCCGTGGCCGTGCTCCTGGGCCGCGGACAGGGCCAGGGCACCCTGCGCAGCGACATTTCGATGACGGACCTGATCCGCCTGCTGGCCATGCTGATCGGCGTCGTGGACACCATGGAGGCGGGTTCGGACGCCTGGCGCCGCCCCGTCGCCCTCGTCGAGGACGCCATCCGCACGGAACGCCCGGACCGGCCGCTTCCGCCGCAGGCGCCGCTGCCGGGCACCGCGTTCGACTTTGTCCTCGGCTAGGACCCGTCTCAGGGGTAGCCGTGGCGGCGCCTGAAGATCGGCAGAGTGGAACTTAGCCTTTCACGGCGCTGTCGAGGCCCCCGCGGATCTTGTCCATCGTCGTGTTGAAGGCGTCGGTCATGTCGATGTCCAGACGATCGGCAAGAACGAAAATCCACCAGAGCGATTCCGACAGCTTGTGCTCTAACTCCGCGGTGGGGTCACCGTCAATGTCCCAGGTTCCTTCGCGGGCCAGCAGGAGCCGGCCGATGTACCCGACGTCGTTCGAGAACCCGATCATGAGCTCGTGGTCCGACCAGACCTTTCCGTTCAGGCGCTGCTCGAGAATCTCATAGAGCGCGCGTACCTCAAGGGCACGGTCACGGGCATCAGCGAGTGCAGCATGTTTGGGGGCAGGCATTGGGCGTCCTTCTTCCAGTCGGTAACCTCTGGAACGCATCCGACCCCGGAAATATTCTGACGATCGGGCGTAAGGAGCTCAGGCGCTGAAGGCCGTCCCGGCCGGGGCGCCGTCGAACCTCCGGAGGATTTCCTCGGCCACAACCCGGAGCTTGACGTTCCGGGTGTTGGAGACCTTGGCCAGCAGCTCAAAGGCTTCCGACTGCGAGCACCGGCTCTGGGCCATCAGGATGCCGGTAGCCACGTTGATCACCGTCCGCGACCGCATGGCCTGCAGCAGGTCACGGTTCACACCCTGGGCGGACTCGAACCGGAGAGCCAGCCGGACCACCTTGGAGGCGCGGACGGCGAGCGCCTCACAAGCTGCCACAGCGCCGTCATCAAACGCCTCGGGTGACGTCGAAAAGAAGGTCAGGGTGGCCGCCGCGTCCCGGTCCTCCAGCAGGGGCATGGCGAGAACGCTGCGGTATCCGCGCTGGGCAGCTGCCCGCTGGTAGCGCCTCCATCTCGGATCCATCGTTGTGTCCGGCACCAGCACGGCCTGCCTGGTCTTCCGGGTCTCCAGCCCTGGGCCCTCCGCGATGCCGTCCTGCAATCCGTCCAGCATCATGGCCTCGGGGTTGTTGGCAGCCAGGACCAGCGGCCGGCGAAGCCGGACCACCCGCACCGAGCACAGCACCGTCCGTCCGGTTTCGGCCGCGGCGAACCCGGCGGCGAGCACGGAGAGTTGGCGGAGAAAATCCTCCAGCACGTCATTTTCGAGCAACAGATCCTGCAGACGCTCCGCGAGCCGCGTTTTAGGCATTAATCCTCCGCCGGCTTCTCTTTGGCCTCCTGCAGGTGGTGCTGCAGCTTTTCCTCGGCTTCCCGGCGCCGGCGTGACACATCGCGCAGTTCCCTGGTGGACTCGGCTCCGGGCGTAACGAACGGCTCGTGCGGCTTGGGATGCTGGTCTTTGCCGGGCTCAGCAGCCTCCGGGTCGTCGTTGTCGCTCATGTTCGAATGCTTTCACGGGGCCCCGGTTGCAAGTAGGGACTAAAGACCGTTGTGGACCGGCTAGCTCCAGCCCAGCAGCCGGAGTCCTGCGGCCGCGCCGGCTCCGGCGATCACGACCACGAGGAACGGCGCCCGGAACAAGAGGGCGATGCCGGCAGCGGCCAGCGCCCCCAGACGCGCATCCAGCGCCAGTGTCTGGCCCGAGGCCACCGTGTTCACGATCGTCAGGGACGCGAGCAGGCCAATGGTCATGGTCCCGGCGATCCTCGACATCCGGGGGTCGCGGAGCACACTGGCCGGGACCAGATAGCCCAGCAGTTTCCAGGCATATGCCAGCACGCAGGACAGCAGCAGCCACATCCATAAGGTCATGCCGTTTCCCCCGATGGACGCGGGTGCGGGTGTTCGGCGTAGGGGTCGACGTCCGGTTCCAGGCCCTCGTCACTGCGGCCATGGCTGAACCAGCCGATTGCCGCCGCGACCACGGCCGCGACCAGGATGGGCACCCCCGCGGGCACGAACGGTACGGCCAGGACGGTGGCCAGCGCGCAGACCACGGCGATCGCCACCGGCTCGCGGCCCTTGAGCCGGGGCCACAGCAGGCCCAGGAACGCGGCCACGGCGGCGCCATCGAGGCCCCACTGTTTGGGGTCCCCGAGGGCCGCTCCGGCCAGCGCGCCCACGGCGGTAAACAGGTTCCACAGCACGAAGATGCCGAGGCCGGCAGTCCAGAAGCCGCGCTTCTGCTCGAGCTGGTCCGTCTGTCCGGTGCTTGTGGCGGTGGATTCGTCGATGGTGACGTGCGCCGCGGCGAACCGCAGCCAGCCGCGCGGCTGCAGCAGGGCGTTGATCTGCATGCCGTAGATTCCGTTGCGCATACCCAGCAGAGTGGCCGCCCCCATCGCCGCGACGCCGGAGCCGTCCCCGGCCACCACGCCGATGAAGGCGAACTGCGAGCCGCCGCTGAACAGCAGCAGGCTCAGGGCCATGGTCTGCCAGAAGTCGAGTCCGGAGGTGACGGACAGGGCACCGAAGGACACCCCATAGAGCCCGGTGGCGATGCTGATGGACAGCCCGACCCGCACCGCCGGGGACTGCAGGAGTTTCACGCTCGGACCGGATTCCGCAGCGCAGGCTTAGTCAGGCTCCAGGCCCAGGCAATGAGCGGAGCCTGCAGCGGCAGCCGCAGGGAGTGTATCCGGCGCTGCCGGGGTGTCCCGTCCGGGCCGTAGGCCCTGCGCAGCGCGTCAATATGTCCGGCCAGGAAGAGGGTGAACATCGCCGAGACGCAGCCGGCGGCGGTGCGCCGGGTCACCGGGAGCAGGAGCCCGACGGCGGCGGCCGCCTCGAGCAGGCCGCTGACCGCCACCCATTCCTCCCGGGACAACACCGCAGCCGGGCTGTTGGCCTGCCCGGCGGTGTCGTCACGGCAGAGGAAGTCCGGCACCACGGGGCCGAAGAAACCGGGGTCCTCGAAGTGCTTCCCGGCGCTGGCCAGCAGCAGGGCACTCATCGCCACGGCGGAAAGCGTCTGGGTGTCCCGGCCGGACCAGCGAGATGGCATAGAACAACTCAATCACAGCCAGGGACCCCCCGCGAACCGCGTCCGCTCGCGCCAAAAACGGGACTTTCCGCAGGGGTCCCTGCCCGTTAATCCGGCGTAGCTTGTTGACTATGAGCAGTGTCGTGGAAATGACCGGTGTCGTGAAGCGTTTCGGGGCCGTGACGGCCCTGGACGGACTGGATTTCGAAGTGGCCGCCGGCGAGGTGCACGGCTTCCTGGGCCCCAACGGTGCCGGCAAGTCCACCACCTTGCGGCTCCTGCTGGGCCTCTTGCGTTCCAACGCCGGCTCGATCCGGGTGCTGGGGTTGGACCCCTGGCGCGATGTGGCGACGCTGCACCGCCGGCTGGCCTACGTTCCCGGCGATGTGGCCCTGTGGCCCAACCTGACAGGCGGGGAGGTGATCGACCTGCTGGGCCGCCTGCAGGGTGGCCAGGACCGCGCCCGGCGTGAACGGTTCCTGGAACTGTTTGAGCTGGACCCCAGCAAGAAGGCCCGCACGTACTCCAAGGGAAACCGGCAGAAGGTGGCCCTCGTCGCCGCCCTGGCCACCGATGCCGAGCTGTTCCTGCTGGACGAACCGACCAGCGGGTTGGACCCGCTGATGGAGGACGCGTTCCGCGGCTGTGTCCGCGAACTGCGCGCAGAGGGACGCACCGTGGTGCTGAGCAGCCATATCCTCAGCGAGGCCGAGGCGCTCTCCGACCGGGTCAGCATCATCCGCGCCGGAAAGGTCGTGGAGACCGGCCCGCTGGAGCAGCTGCGGCATCTGACCCGCACGGCGGTCACGGCCGACGTCGCCGCGGTGCCGCCCGGACTGGAGCTCCTGCCCGGCGTCCATGACGTCCTGGTGACGAACCACCGGGTCAGCGCCCAGGTTGAGCCCGCCGGTCTGGGACCGTTCCTGCACGCACTGACCTCCGCCGGCCTGCACGCCCTGATTAGCCAGCCGCCGACGCTGGAAGACCTGTTCCTGCGCCACTACGGCTCCGCGAACAGCGTCGACGCCGGCACGGGCCCTGGCCCGGGGGCCGGCGTCGCCTCAGTCCCGCGGCGGTCCGGCGATGCCTGAGACCCTGGCGGGCACGGGCGTCCTGATCCGGCTCGGACTGCGCCGGGACCGCTGGCTGCTGCCGTTATGGATCATCGGCTTTGCCCTGATCGCGTACTCGACGGCGCTGGCCGGCGCCGAGTTGTACCCGGACATGGCGAGCCGGGTGGAAGCCGCCACCGCGTTGAACGCGACTGCCTCGATGGTGGCCCTGTTCGGACGGATCTACGATCCCACGTCCATCGGCGCCCTCTCGCTGATCAAATACACCGCATTCATGACCGCCATCCTCGCCGTCCTCATGGTGATCCTCGCCATCCGGCACACCCGCGCCGACGAGGAGAGCGGACGCCTGGAGCTGCTCGGCGGCGGAAGGCTGGGCCGCGACGCCCCGCTGGCGTCCGCGCTCACCATTTGCCTTGGCGCCAACGTGGCACTCGGGATGCTTTCGGCGGCCGCGCTGGCTGCCGGCGGGTTACCGGCGGCAGGGTCCCTCGCGTTCGGTCTGGGCTGGGCCGCGACGGGGATGGCGTTCAGTTCCGCGGCCGGGCTGGCTGCCCAGCTGACCGCCAGCGCCCGGGCCGCCACCGGGCTCAGTATCGGATTCGTCGCCGTCACCTATGCGCTGCGCGCGGTCGGGGACTTGGCGGAGCCGGGGCCCTCGGTGTTGTCCTGGCTGTCTCCCATCGGGTGGAACCAGCAGATCCGGGCCTTCGCCGGGGACCACTGGTGGGTGCTGGCGCTCCCCGTTGCCCTGTCCCTGGTGCTTGTCCCGGCGGCTTTTGCGTTCCGCGCCAGGCGCGACCTCGGCGCCGGCCTCCGGGCGGAGCGTCCCGGGCCGTCCGCCGGGTCGCTCTCCGGCGTCTGGGACCTGGCGGTGCGGCTGCAGTACCGCGTGCTGCTGGCCTGGGCCGTGGCGTTCCTCCTGTTCGGCGTCGTGATCGGTTCCCTCGTCAGCAACGTGGGGGAACTGCTGAATTCACCGAACGCCCAGGATCTGATCAAACTGCTGGGCGGCCGCGAGGCCCTGACGGACGCCTTCCTGGCCGCGGAGATCAGCATCATGGGGGTGCTGGCGGCCGCCTTCGGTTTGTCCGCGGCGAACCACCTGCGCAGCGAGGAGTCCGCGGGCCACACCGAAGCCCTGCTGGGCACGGCCACCACCCGCATCCGCTGGGCGAGCAGCCACTTCGGCTTTGCCCTGGCCGGGGTCACTGTGCTGCTCCTGCTGGCGGGGGTGTCGATCGGCGTCGGCGCTGCTGCCGCCGTCGACGATGCCGCGCTGGTGGGCCGCAGCACCGTGGCCGCACTGGCCCAGGTCCCTGCCGCGTGGGTGGTGACCAGTGTGGCGCTGGCGGTGTTTGGCTGGGCACCCCGGCTGGCCGGGGCGGTCTGGGGCGTGCTGCTGGCGCTGGTCGCCCTGGGCGAATTCGGGGTGCTCTGGAAAGCCCCCGAATGGCTCATGGAGCTCTCCCCGTTCCGGCATTCCCCGTTGCTGCCGGTGGACTCCGGGGGTGTGCCGGCGCTTGCGGCGCTCGTCGTCGCGGCGGCAGCTCTCGCGGCACTGGGCTACGCCGGCTGGCGGCGCCGCGACCTCGCGGCTTAGGTGCAGTCGGGCCCGGAGCCGGGGGCTGGGCCCGGAGCTAGGGGCTCGTCATCCCCTGCCACTCCACGGTGGAGTCACTCAAGTTGGCCCTGCAGTATTTCCGCAGAGACCGTGCATCATCGTTGCCCATCTTGAACGCGAATTCGATGCCCAGCTCATAACCGGTTGCGCTTCCCGGAAGTGAGATCTCTTTGATCTCGCCCAGGAAGGCGACGTTGACCAGCCTGATTTTCTGCGGGCGCAACTGTTTGGGCCCGGAGACCGCACCGGAGGCCTGCGCCTGGAGTTGTTCAACGCAAATATTCTTCACGCGTTGTTGCACCGCGGGATCGACGTCAGCCGCCGACGGTACCGGCGCCTCAAGATGCAGTGCAGTCTCCGGCGATCCAGACGAACCCGCGGCCGCGGGAGGATCCAGCGGCTGGTTGCACGAGACCAGGAGCGGGCCCGCCAACAGCGCGCAGATCAGGGTAATACCGGTTCGATGCATAGCTCCCCCACAAGTTTGTCGCCGCTCCGGACGCCGTCCGAGTACGTCGCATACTCCCGGAGCATCCCTTGGAAAAACTGGAAGGAACGGTTCCGGCCGGCCGTGACGCCGCCCGCTTAGAGGCTCCGGGCCCCGGCCGACAGCTGGGCGAGGACCTGCGCGGGCCGGTTCGTGGTGATCTCGTGGATCCCGAGCGCCCGGCACAGTGCGACGTCGTTTTCCGAGTCCACGGTCCACACGCGGAAACGGCGGCCGGAGCCGAGCCAGCGCCGGATGGTCCGGGAATGCTCGCGGACGTAGTTGATGCCCGGCCCGGCGAGCCCGGTTTCGCAGTCGTCGAGGATCCGCTCGGCCTCGGTTTGCGCGGCCTTCATCACGTTCGCCAGTGCCCCGCCGGTGATCGCCCCCAGGCCGAGCTCCTCCCGGATTTCCTCGACGTTGATGTCGTCCACGAGCTGGCATACGGCGGACGCCGGGACCGACTTCAGCAGGTGCTTGACCGAATCCGGGCTGAAGCTCATGAAGGACACGTTGATGTTGTCCAGCCGGGACGTGGCCGGGTCCCAGCCCGCGGACAAGAGGACGTCCAGGACCCGGTCCTCCAGCTTGAGCTGGAAGGGGCTGGGGTGTTTGAACTCAATCGCCAGGCCGATCTCCCGGCCCGCGTTCCGCAGCAGCTCCAGCAATTCCGGGAGCGTCAGGAACTGGTTGGACCTGGCGCCGTAGTCGTCCGGAATCCTGGCGCCTTTCCAGGAGGAGAAGTCCAGCTGCCGGAGCTCGTGGAGGGTCCGGTCCGCCACGGGGCCGGTACCGTCCGAGGTGCGGTCAAGGTTGGCATCGTGCAGCAGCACCGCATGCTGGTCGCGGGTGAGGTGGATGTCGCACTCCACGCCGTCGGCGCCGTCGGCGATTGCCTGCAGATACGCGGCCCGGGTGTGCTCGGCGAAGGCTTCGCTCGCACCGCGGTGGGCGTAGACCAGCGGACGGGCTGCGGTGGACTCGTCAGTCGTCATGCTGACACGTTAGCGGACGGCCCCGGCCAAAGCGGGGCTAGGCTGGGCACATGCAGGTGAACACTGAGCCAAGTACCCGCCCGGAAGGCCCCGCCGGCACCGGAGATGCCGTGGCCGGCGGCACCGCCCGCCGCCAGACCCTGGCCGCCATGGACGCCGAGAAGGCGTCCGCGCTGCGGAAAATGAAGCTGCTGGCGCTCTCGCTGCTGATCCTGATGGCCATCATCTTTGTGGTCGCCTTCGCCTTGCAGAAGCAGTACCCCTGGCTCGAGTACGTCCGGGCCGCGGCCGAGGGCGGCATGGTGGGCGCCCTCGCCGACTGGTTCGCCGTGACGGCCCTGTTCAAGTACCCGATGGGCCTCAAGATCCCGCACACCGCCATCATTCCGCAGCGCAAGGACCAGATCGGCGCCTCGCTGGGTGAATTCGTGGAAACGAATTTCCTCTCCGAGCAGGTGGTCCACGAAAAGCTGGCCTCCGTCGACATCGCGCGCAAGGCCGGGGCGTGGCTCTCCGGTCCCGGCGGCGCCGAGCGGGTCGCCAAGGAGGGCGCCGCCGTCATCCGCGGCGCGTTCACGGTCCTCAACGACGACGACGTCCAGGCCGTGATCGAGGGCATGGTCCGCAAGCACCTGCTCACCCCGCCGTGGGGTCCCCCGGTGGGCCGGGTGGCCCAGCGGATCTTCGAGGACGGGCACCACCACGCACTGGTGGACGTCCTCGTGGACCGGACGGTGGACTGGGTGCGGGACAACCAGGAGACGGTCAACCGTCTGGTCACCGACCGTTCCCCGACTTGGGTGCCGTCGTTCGTGGACGGGCTCGTGGGCGACAAGGTCTACGTGGAAATCCTGAAGTTCACCCGGGCCGTGCAGTCCGACCCGCAGCACCAGGTCCGCCTGTCGATCGACAAGTACCTCAAGGACCTCGCGCAGGACCTGCAGCATGATCCGGTGATGATCGCCCGGGCCGAGGGCATCAAGGCCCAGGTCCTGGGCGATCCCGAGATCCGGGAACTCGCCTCCCGCACTTGGGGCACCATCAAGGCCGCCCTGCTCTCCGCCGTCGACGACCCGGACAGCGAACTCACTGTCCGGTTCAAGGCCGCCGTGCGTGACTTCGGCTCCCGTCTGGTGGTTGACTCAGAGCTGGCCGGCAAGGTGAACAAGTGGATCGGCGACGCCGCCGGGTACCTCGTGAGGACGTACCGCTCGGACATCGCCGGCGTGATCACCGATACCGTGGCCCGCTGGGATGCCGAGGAGACCTCGCAGAAGATTGAGCTCCAGATCGGCAAGGACCTGCAGTTCATCAGAATCAACGGCACCGTGGTGGGAGCCCTCGCCGGGCTCGCGATCTTCACGGTGGCGCATCTGGCGTTCGGCTGACAATCCGGCGCCCTGGCTAGGCGGCCGCGCTGGCCTTCACGGTCTTCGCCCGGCCGGGCACGGCAAAGATCGTGAATGCCAGCGCGGCCAGCGCCGTAACCACCAGGAGTGTCAGCCCGATCGAGTAGCTGTGGGTCGCGGCGTCGTAGGTTGCTCCCATGATCAGCGGCGGGAAGTAGCCGCCCAGTCCCCCGGCCGCGCTGACCACGCCGCTGATGCTACCGACTTTGCCCGGCGGGGCGAGCACCCCCACCCAGGCGAACACTCCGCCCGTCCCGAGGCCCAGCGCCGCGGCCATGGCGACGAACGTGAGGCCGGCGGGGACTTCGCCGTCGGGCTGGAGGTTCACCACCCAGGCAAGGACCGCGACGCCGGTCAGCGAGGTGATCACGATCGGCTTGGGCCCGAACCTGTCCGCGAGCACGCCGCCCAGCGGCCGTGCCAGCACGGCTGCCAGCGCGAACCCGGCGGTGCGCGCCCCGGCACCGCTCGGGTCGAAACTGTAGACGTCCCGGAGGTAGGTGGGCAGGTAGGTGGCGAAGGAGACGAAGCCGCCGAAGACCACGGCGTAGAGGAAGCACATCTTCCACGTGACCGGGGTCTTCGCGGCGTCCAGCAACTTGGGCATGACGGGGAGGTTGTTGCGGGTCCAGCCCGGGGCTTCCTTCATCAGGAACCAGACCAGAGCCGCCATGACCGCGAGGACCGCCGCGATCAGCAGGTGCGTGGGGAGGTAGCCGATCCCGGCGACCAGCCGGGGGTTCAGGAACGCCGCCAGCGCCGTGCCGCCCATGCCCGCGCCGAAGACGCCGGTGGCGAAGCCGCGCCGGGAAGGCTCGTACCAGGCGCTGACAAAGGGGATCCCGACGGCGAAGACCGTTCCGGCGACGCCCAGCAGCAGTGCGGCCCCCAGCACCAGGGCAAAGGAGCTCAGCAGCCCGCCGACCGCCACGAGCAGGATCGGCAGGATGGAGGCCAGCAGCACGAAGGTGAACATCGCCCGGCCGCCGTACTTGTCCGTCAGGGCGCCGACGACGATCCGGCCCAGCGAGCCGACGAACACCGGCATGGCAACCAGCACGCCGGTGGTGGCCGGGGTCAGCTGAAGGTTCACGGTGTAGAAGGCGCCGAGGGTGGCCACCGAGTTCCAGGCCCAGAAGCCGGCGACCGACGCCGAGGTGGCGAGCACCAGGTTGAGCGTCCGCCCGGCGGGGGCGTTCGAAGAAACGGGCACGGATCCGGCCACTGGTCTTCCTCTCAGTTCGACGTCAGGTCAACAGGGCGGCTTCAGCGCGGCTCAGCGGTTCCGGGTGTCGCGGTCGCGGGTTCCGACGGCGGACCAGCCGCGGCGGGCGGCGGCCGTTGAACTCCGCGCAGCTGCGGCGCCGGCTTTGCTGCCATCCCGGTCCCGGTCACGCGAGCGGTAGACGATGTAGGGGCGGAACAGATAGTGGAACGGGGCGGTGAAGGCATGGACCAGGCGGGTGAAGGGCCAGATCACGAAGAGCGCCATGCCCACCAGGGTGTGCAGGTGGAAGGAGAACGGCGCGGCGGCCATAGCCGCGAGGTCCGGCTGGAAGATGAACAGTGAGCGGAACCACGGGGCCACGGTTTCACGGTAGTTGTGCCCGTGCTCGCCCTCGAAGACGCTGGCCAGGGTGGTCCACAGGCCGAACACAATGGCCGCGGTGAGCACGACGTACATGGTCTTGTCGTTCTTCGTGGTGGCCATAAAGACCGGGCCCGTGGTGCGGCGGCGGTAGATCAGCAGGAGGATCCCGCCCAAGGTCCCCACCCCGGCGACGCCGCCGACGGCCAGGGCATTGAAGTGGTAGAACTCCTGGCTCATCCCCACGGCCTGGGTCCACGCCATCGGAATGACGAGGCCGAAGAAGTGGCCGGCGATCACGGCGAGCAGGCCGAAGTGGAACAGCGGTGAGGCGATCCGCAGCAGCCGGGATTCGTAGAGCTGGGAGGACCGTGTGGTCCAGCCGAACTGGTCGTATTTGTAGCGCCAGACCAGCCCGCCCACCAGCACAACGACCATGACGTAGGGCAGGACGCCCCAGAGCACGATGTCCAGTGCGGTGAGCCCTGCGGTGGCCCCGGGTTCGGCTTCGGATGCCGGCATGGTCAGGCCCCCTTCACGGGCAGCAGTCGCGGATCGTAGGGGTCCAGGCCCACCGCTTCGGTGGGCGGTCCGTAGCCTGCCATCCGCATGACGGCCTGCTCGTCGGCCGGGGATTTCCCCGGCAGCGTGGCGCAAATGGCCTGCAGGATCCGGGCGTGCGGAAGTTCGTCCCGGAGCAGCCCGAAGCGGAGCATCTCCAGGCTCGCCCGGAAGCGGGTCAGCAGCCCGCGGCCGGCCGCGAGGTCCACCAGTGCGGCGTACTCGAGGACCATCGGGAGGTAGTCGGGCAGTTCGCCGTGGGTGTCCACCAGGATGTCGCTCTGCCGGTACGTTTTTTTGAAGTTCCCCAGGACCTCGCCGCGGCGCCGGGTGTCCCCGTCCGTCCAGTAGGACAGGTGAAGGGCGTGGCGTTTTCCAAGGTCGAACTCGCGCACGTACCGGGCCTGGATTTCCATGGGCGGCATGGACTCCAGCGAATCCAGGACCTCCTGGAAATCCGCGACGGCGCCGGGGAACTCGCCCAGCGCGGCGCGCATGAGCGGCACCCGGCCGATGAGGTCCTCATCCGGGTAGGACAGGCACCAGGCCGCCGAGAGGTAGACGACCTGCTGGCGCCGGGTCATGGCTGGTCCCCCGCCGTCGGGTTGGGTTTGTCCGGGATCGGCGCCTTTTCCGGGAACAACCCGGAGGGTGCCCCCGTGCCGTCCCAGTTGAGCAGGTTCACCCGGCCGCGGAGGGTGGTTTCGCCGGGCGCTGAGCCGGAGGTCTGCCGGTCCCGCAGGGCGTTGAAGGTTTCCACGGCCACCGGGACGGGCCTGCCGCTGGCTTCGCCGAACGGGGCGGAATCCTGCATGCCGGGCCCTCCCTCGAAGTCCAGCGAGCAGCCCATTTCCTCGAGGTCGTGGGCCTGCTCCACATGGGCCTTGGGGATGACGTAGCGCTCCTCGTACTTCGCGATCGCCATCAGCCGGTACATCTCGTACATGGTCTGGCTGTCCATCCCCACGGCCTCGGGGATGGAGTCGTCGGGGTCATTACCCATGCTGATGCCGCGAATGAAGGAGCGCATGGCAGCGAGTTTCTTCAGCACCGCGGTGACCCGGTCGGCGTCGCCGGCGGTGAACAGTTCCGCGAGGTATTCCACCGGGATGCGCAGCGCGTCGATGGCGCCGAACAGGTTGCCGGCGTCCTCGCCGTCGTGCCCCTGGTCCCGCAGCAGGTCCACCACCGGGGACAGCGGCGGAACGTACCAGACCATCGGCATGGTCCGGTATTCCGGGTGCAGCGGCAGCGCCACCTTGTAGACCTTGGCCAGGGCGTAGACGGGCGAGCGGCGGGCGGCGTCGATCCAGTCCTCCGGGATGCCCTGGGCCCGGGCTTCGGCCTGGACGGCGGGGTCGTTCGGGTCCAGCAGCACGTCCATCTGGGCGTCGTAGAGTTCCCGGGGGTCCGTGACGGAGGCGGCTTCGGTGACGGCGTCGGCGTCGTACAGGAACAGCCCCAGGTACCGCAGCCGGCCCACGCAGGTCTCGGAGCAGACCGTCGGGAGCCCCACTTCCACCCGCGGGTAGCAGAACGTGCACTTCTCGGCCTTGCCGGTCTTGTGGTTGAAGTAGATCTTCTTGTACGGGCAGCCGGTGACGCACTGCCGCCAGCCGCGGCATTTGTCCTGGTCCACCAGCACAATCCCGTCCTCCACCCGCTTGTAGATCGCGCCGGAGGGGCAGGACGCCATGCAGGAGGGGTTCAGGCAGTGCTCGCAGATCCGCGGCAGGTAGAACATAAAAGTCTGTTCGTAGGCGAACTTGATCTTGTCTTCGGATTCCCGCCGGACCTTTTCCACGATCGGGTCCAGGTGGCCGTACTCCGCGGAGCCGCCCAGGTCATCGTCCCAGTTCGCGGACCAGGTGACCTTGGTGTCCTCCCCGGTGATCAGGGACTTGGGCCGGGCCACCGGGAAGTCGTCGCCCAGCGGCGCGTCCACGAGGGTCTTGTAGTCGTAGGTCCACGGCTCGTAGTAGTCCTTGAGCTCGGGCTGCACCGGGCTGGCGAAGATCCCGAACATCTTCTTCACCCGGCCCCCGGCCTTGAGGACCAGCTTGCCGCGCTTGTTCAGCACCCAGCCGCCCTGCCACTTCTCCTGGTCCTCGTAGCGGCGCGGATACCCCTGCCCGGGGCGGGTCTCGACGTTATTGAACCAGACGTATTCGGTGCCCGCCCGGTTGGTCCAGGCCTGCTTGCAGGTCACGGAACAGGTGTGGCAGCCGATGCATTTGTCCAGATTCATGACCATGCCCATTTGAGCCATAACACGCATCAGTACTGCACCTCCTGGGAACGGCGCCGGACGGTGGCAACCATGTCGCGCTGGTTTCCGGTGGGGCCAAGGTAGTTGAACGCGTAGGCCAGCTGGGCGTAGCCGCCGATCAGGTGCGAGGGTTTGACCAGCAGCCGGGTCACGGAGTTGTGGATGCCGCCGCGCCGCCCCGTGGCCTCGGACTTCGGCACGTCGATGGTGCGTTCCTGCGCGTGGTGGACGTAGACCACACCGGCGGGCATCCGGTGGCTGACGATTGCCCGGGCCACGAGGACGCCGTTGATGTTCAGGCACTCCACCCAGTCGTTGTCCTTCACCTGAATGGACTCGGCGTCGGCGGGGCTCATCCAGACCGTCGGCCCGCCGCGGGAGAGCGAGAGCATCAGCAGGTTGTCCTGGTATTCGGAGTGGATGGACCACTTTGAGTGCGGGGTCAGGTAGCGGACCACCACCTCCATGGACCCGTCCTGGCCGAGCTTGGGTTCGCCGAACAGCCGGTGCATGTCCAGCGGCGGCCGGTAGATCGGCAGGGCCTCGCCGATGTCGATCATCCAGTCGTGGTCCAGGAAGAAGTGCATCCGCCCGGTCAGGGTGTGCCACGGTTTGAGCCGCTCCACGTTGATGGTGAAGGGGGCGTAGCGCCGGCCGCCGGTCTCGGACCCGGACCACTCGGGCGACGTGATCACGGGGACCGGGCCGGCCTGCGTCTGCGCGAAGGTGATGAATTTTTCCTCGGAGCCCTCGGACAGGTCCGCCAGTTTCCGGCCGGTGCGGACTTCCAGGTCCTTGAAGCCCTGCACGGAGAGTGCGCCGTTGGTGGTGCCGGAGAACGCCAGGATGGCCTCGGCCATCTTCGCGTCGGTGTCGATCGCGGGCCGGCCGTCCGCGGCGCCGCCGAGCATCACGCCGTTGGAGCGGCTGAGCCTCTCCAGCGGCCCGGCGAGTTTGTAGGTGACGTTCTTGACTGTGAAGCCCAGTTTGTCGGCGAGCGTCCCGACGGCGGCCAGCTTGTCCGCGATGGCGGTGTAGTCCCGTTCCACCACCGAAAAAATGGGCATGTTCTGCCCCGGCACCGCGGGAATGGACGTGTCCCGCCAGTCCCGGACGATCCCGCCGGGCTGGGCGAGCTGGCCGGGGGTGTCGTGCTGCAGCGGCACGCTGACCAGGTCCCGGCGCACGCCGAGGTGCGTTTTCGCCTGCCGGGAGAATTCCTGCGCCAGCAGGTGGAACATGTCGAAATCCGTTTTGGTCTCCCACGGCGGGTCGATCGCCGGGGTGAAGGCATGCACAAAGGGGTGCATGTCGGTGGAGGACAGGTCGTGCTTCTCGTACCAGGTGGCGGCCGGGAACACGACGTCGGACAGCAGCGTGGTGGAGGTCATCCGGAAGTCCGCGGAGACCAGCAGGTCCAGTTTTCCTTCGGGTGCCTGCTCATGCCATTTCACGTCCTTGGGCTTGAGGCCTTCGGCGTGGTCCTTGCCCAGGACGTTGTTGTGGGTACCGAGGAGGTTCCGGAGGAAGTATTCGTTGCCTTTGGCCGAGGAGCCGAAGAGGTTGGAGCGCCACAGCACCAGGGTCCGCGGCCAGTTCTCCGGGGCGTCCACGTCCTCGATCGCCGGGTTCAGGGTGCGGTTCTTGAGCGCGTCCGCGATGTAGCCGGGGGTGTCCTTGGCGGTGCCGGCGGCGACGGCGGCCTCCGCCTCGTCCGCGAGGTCCAGCGGGTTGCGGTCGAACTGCGGGTAGAAGGGCATCCAGCCGAGCCGCGCGGACTGGGCCAGCGCGTCGGCAGTGTGCATGCCGTCCAGGGCACCGGTGGAGAGCGGGGACTTCAGCGCGTCCGCGGAGTAGCCGTCCTGCCGCCACTGGTCCGTGTGCATGTACCAGTAGCCGGTGCCGATCATGGTCCGCGGGGGGCGGGACCAGTCCAGCGCATTCGCGAGGGACACCCAGCCGGTGGCGGGGCGGGTCTTTTCCTGCCCCACGTAGTGGGCCCAGCCGCCGCCGTTGCGGCCCATGCAGCCGGTCAGCATCACCAGCGCCAGCACCGCCCGGTAGGTGGTGTCGCCGTGGAACCACTGGCAGATCCCGGCGCCCATGATGATCATGGAGCGTCCCTTGGACTCTTCGGCGTTCCGGGCGAACTCGCGGGCCACCCGGATGCAGGCCTGCGCCGGGACGGAGGTGATCTCCTCCTGCCAGGCCGGGGTGTAAGGCGTCGCGGCGTCGTCGTAGCCGGCGGCCCAGTCCCCCGGGAGCCCGTCGCGGCCCACGCCGTACTGGGCCAGCATGAGGTCGAACACGGTGGTGACCAGCTGGCCTTCCACTTCCAGGACCGGCACCCCGCGCCGGAGCACGCTGCCGTCCCCGCCGGCGTCCTCGAAGCACGGCAGCAGGATCTCGGCACTTTCCCCGGAGACCTCGCGCAGCGACAGGGCGGGATCAATTCCCTCAAGGTCGAGGTTCCATTTGCCCTCGCCGCTGCCGGAATAGCGGAATCCCATCGACCCGTTGGGAACGGCGGGCAGCCCGGTCTTCTTGTCGAACAGCACGGTGCGGAACGCCGCGTCCTCGGCCTCGGCCTCGGCCGGGAGGTCCTTGGCCGTGAGGAACTTGGCCGGGGTGAGGGAGCCGTCGTCGCGCCGTTCCAGCCGGACCAGGAACGGCAGGTCGGTGTACTGGCGGACGTAGTCGGCGAAGAACGGGACCTCGCGGTCGACGAAGAATTCCTTGAGCATGACGTGTCCCATCGCCATGGCCAGCGCGGCGTCGGTTCCGGCCTGGGCGGGGAGCCATTCGTCGGCGAACTTGGTGTTGTCCGCATAGTCCGGGCTGACCGTGACCACCTTGGTGCCGCGGTACCGCACCTCGGCCATCCAGTGCGCGTCGGGGGTGCGGGTGACGGGGACGTTGGAGCCCCACATCATGAGGTAGCCCGCGTCCCACCAGTCCCCGGACTCCGGGACGTCGGTCTGGTCGCCGAAGACCTGAGGGCTGGCCACGGGCAGGTCCGCGTACCAGTCGTAGAAGGACGTCATCACCCCGCCGATCAGCTGGATGAAGCGGGTCCCGACGGCGTGCGAGACCATGGACATCGCCGGGATGGGCGAGAACCCGGCGCAGCGGTCCGGCCCGTAGTCCTTGATGGTATTGACGTGCGCGGCGGCGGCGATTTCGATCGCCTCCTGCCAGGAGACGCGCACCAGGCCGCCCTTGCCGCGGGCCTGCTGGTAGCGGCGGCGCCGCTCCGGGTCCCCCACGACGTCGGCGAAGGCCAGCACCGGGTCCCCCAGCCGGGCCTTGGCCTCGCGGTACAACTCCACGAGGACGCCGCGGGCGTAGGGGAACCGGACCCGGGTGGGCGAGTAGGTGTACCAGGAGAAGGCCGCCCCGCGCGGGCAGCCCCTCGGCTCGTATTCCGGGCTGTCCGGTCCCACCGAGGGGTAGTCGGTCTGCTGGGATTCCCAGGTGATGATGCCGTCCTTGACGTACACCTTCCAGGAGCAGGAGCCGGTGCAGTTCACCCCGTGCGTGGAGCGGACCACCTTGTCGTGGCTCCAGCGGTCCCGGTAGAAGATGTCGCCCTTGCGGCCGCCCTCCCGGAACACCGCCCTGCCGTCCTCGGTCTGGTCCCATTTCGTGAAGAATCGGCCCAGCTTCAACATTGCATCCGAGGCGGGTCCGTCCAGCCCCGCGGCGCCTCCGGCAGTCATGCCTTCAAGCTAGGGTCCACGTCCTGCCCCGGATAGGGCCTTACGACACTGGGCGGAGCTGGACGGCGGGAGCCGCTGGGCCGCCTCTAGGCGAAGGACTCCAGTTCGACGCCTGCCTTCTCCAGCGCGGCGCGGACTGCGGCGGCCACTGCCACCGAGCCCGGGGTGTCGCCGTGCAGGCACAGGGAATGCGGCGTGAGCGTGATGACTGTGCCATCGACCGCCAGGACTTCGCCCTTGAGGGCCAGGCGAAGCGCCCGTTCGACGATCTCCTCAGGGTCTTCAATCACGGATTCCTGCTCCAGGCGCGGCACCAGCGTGCCGTCAGGCAGGTAGGCACGGTCGGCGAAGGCTTCATGGAACACCGGGTTGCCCGCGTCCCGGGCGATCCCAAGCAGGGCTGAACCCTCCAGGCCCAGGATGGGAAGTCCCGGATCGTAGGCCTGGATGGCGGCGACGACGGCGGAGGCCTGCTCGGCGTCGCGCATGGTCCGGTCGTAGAGCGCGCCATGCAGCTTGACGTAGTCCACCGACGCGCCGACGGCGTGCGCCACCCCGTCCAGGGCGCCGAGCTGGTACAGCACCGCGCCGAAGAGGTCATCGAAGGTGATGTCCATGGCCCGGAGGCCGAAGCCGGCCAGGTCCGGGTAGCCGAGGTGTGCGCCCACCCGGACGTCCAGCTCGTAGGCTGCCCGGCAGGTGTCCAGCATCGTCACGGGGTCCCCGGCGTGCAGCCCGCAGGCCACGCTGGCGCTGGTGACCAGCGGGAGCATCGCGGCGTCGTCGCCCATGTTCCAGGTCCCGAAGGACTCCCCCAGATCAGCGTTCAGATCCAAAACGTGCCGCCTTCCTGGGCCGGGTTGTTCTTTGTGTCATTGTCCTTCTTTTCCTGGTCCAGCGTGTCCCTGCCCAGCTTCGATTCCGGGCCGCCGGCCTGCGGCGGGCCGCCCAGCTCGCCGGGAATGACTAGCGGCATCGGGCCGAACGCTTCCTTGGCGTTCGCGACGACGGCGCGGCCCATCACCCGGTTGCCCACACCGCCCACGACGGCTCCGATCCCGAACGGCAGCGCGCGGCCCAGCCAGGCCGTGCCCTGCTGTTTCAGGAGGGTGCGGAGGAACATCGTCTGGATGCGTTCCCGTACCGTGCCGAAGCCGGCCAGCGGAACCCGGCGGGCGAAGAGGGAGCCCCAGGCCGCGGTGGGGCCCTTGCCCTGCCCCGCGGCCTGCCCACTCAGGGAGCTCAGCAGCGCGGTGCCCTCCTCGCCCAGCATGATCGCCATGACCAGGGTGCTGGCCTTCTCGGGGTCCACCAGCCGCACACCGTGGAGCTCGGCGAGGGAGGTGGAGAAAAGCGCGGTGGCTTCGAGGAAACCGACGGTCGCGGCGGCCGAGAGGCCCAGTGCTGCGGCGGTCCCGACGCCGGGAATGACGGCGGCGCCGCCCACCAGCGCGCCGCCGCCGGTGACGGCCAGGAGGTAGTCGCGTTCCAGCGTCGCGGCGAGCTGCGCCGCGGAGGCGTGCGGGTGCCTGCGCTGGAGCCGGCGGAGGTTCGCCAGCACCAGCGGGCGCTGGACTTCAACGGCCCGCAGGAGCACGTTGTGGATGCCCGGCTTGGGCTTGCCGTCGGCGTCGAACATCGCGTTGTGTGCTGACTTCTGGGCAATCTTTACTGCCGGGTTGCTGCGCTTGGCCATCATCGCCTCTCCGTGAACCGTAAGGGTGCTGAGTTTTCGTCCGGTGTTAACACTAGGCCACCGGCCCTTCCGTCCGCGCCTCAGCGCCTCAGCCGCCGTCGGGCTAGCCAGCTAGAGAGCCCACGATTCAGCCACCGCCACGAAGGCGGACGACGCCGGGCCTACCGGCCCCGGGTACACGGTGGCGGCGCCGGGCCATTCGACCCCGAATTCCACGAGCCGGCCGGCACTGCACGGCAGGTACACGTTGCTGAGCGCGGCGCTGGAGTCGCCGAGCTGGAAGTTGGGGGCGGCGAACTGCCGGCGGTCCAGGACACCGCCGACCTCCAGCGAGGCCTTCCGTCCGGTCGCGCGGAGACCGTGCCCGGCGTCGAGCTCGACGTCGAACTCGTCGTGGGTGTGGCTGATGCCGCCAAGCGGGAACCGGGCGGCTTCCGGGAAGTGGCGCGTCAGTTCGGCGGCCAGGGAGGCGGCAAGGGACTCGTTGGAGCCGTAGCTCCGCCATCCCTGGAGGGTGGCGACCAGCAGGGCGTGGCCGGCGCCCCAGCGTGACCAGTCGGCCATCCAGAAGGACGCGAAGCAGCTCGCCGGTTCGCCCGGCAACAGCATTCCGCGGGAATTCACGGGGTGGAGGGCGAGTCCCGCGTTGGTGCCGATGAAGGCCAGGCTTCGCCGCGACGTCGCGGTGACGGATGCGGCCGATGTGTTCATGACAGGAGCCTATCCGGGGGCGGCCGCCCCGGCGGAAGCGCCCCGCCGGTCCGCGGGCGGGGTGCCGCGTTTAGACTGAATCCATGCGTTCACTGCGGGCCTTCCGGCCGTTCCTGCACCGGGAATACCGTGTGCTGATTGCGGCTTTGGCCATCTCCATTTTCGGCTCCGGCATGTGGGCCGTGGCGATGGTCTACGAGGTGATCCATCTGGGCGGGGGCCCGCTGGAGCTCTCCCTCGTGGCGGCGGCGGGCAGCGTGGGCCTCGTCGCATTCCTGCTGGCGGGCGGCATCGCCGCGGACCGGTTCGCCCAGCGGCCCCTGATCATCGCGGTGGAGGGTGTCAACCTCGCCGTCATCGCCGGCATCAGCGGGCTGGCCATGCTGGGCTGGCTGCAGCTCTGGCACCTGGCGCTCGGCGCGTTTGTGCTGGGCGTCGGGGCCGCGTTCTTCTTCCCGGCCTACTCCGCCATCCTCCCCCGGATCCTGCCGGCGGAGGACCTGCTCGCCGCCAACGGCATGGAAGGGACCATGCGGCCCATCCTGCAACAGGCCGCCGGACCGGCCGTCGCCGGCATCCTGGTTGCCGCCCTGTCTCCCGCGCACGCCGTGACGGGGGTGGCGGCCTGCCACTTGCTGGCGTTCTGCGTGCTCAACCTGCTCCGGCGCCAGCCCCTGCCGCACGCGGATGGGGCGCAGGCTGCGGAGGCCGGCGCGGACGCGGTCCCGCGCGCCAGGACGTCCGTGCTCCACGACCTCCGCGAGGGTGTCAGCTACACAGTCCGCACGCCCTGGCTGCTGTGGACCCTGCTGTGGGCCTGCATCTCGGTGCTGTTCCTGATCGGCCCCATCGAGGTGCTCCTGCCGTTCGTGGTCCGCGACCAGCTCGGCGGCGACTCACGCATGTTCGGCTTCCTGCTCGCGGTCATGGGCGTCGGCGGCGCCGCGGCGTCGCTGGCCACGGCCTCGTTCCCGCTTCCGCGCCGCTACCTCACCGTGATGATGGTGAGCTGGGGCGCCGGCACCCTGCCGCTCGCCGCCGTCGGCATCATGGACAGCTTCTGGGCGCTGGCGGCAGCCCTGTTCATCTTCGGCGCCACCGGCGGAATAGGCATGGTCATCTGGGGAACCCTGCTGCAGCGCCGTGTGCCCCCGCACCTGCTGGGCCGTGTTTCAAGCCTGGATTTCTTCGTGTCACTGGCCCTCATGCCGGTCTCCATGGCCCTCGCCGGCCCCGCCGCCGAGGTCGTTCCGGTCGGCCTGATCTTCCTGGCCGCCGGGACCGTGTGCCCGGTCATGGCCGTCGTCGCGATGATCGCCGCCCGGATGCGTGCCGATGAACACGCCCACCCTCTGGACGACGGCCGCGAGGGCACCGATGCGGGCGAAAGCACCAAGAGATCAGAAAGCACAGGCGCCGGAACCGGTTCCGCGGAACAGTCGATCGACCGCCGCGCGGGCGGTTGAGGGCGGCCCGACGCCGCCCGGCCGCCCTGATCTGCCCGCTCCGAAGCAACGCGGGGTCACCTGGCGCCCATGCCGGCGGTGGTGACGGGCCGTAGCTGACCCCGCGTTGCTTTGGCGGTGAGTCAGACCGCCGCGCGCACGATTGGGATTGACGACGTCGGAAGTCCGCTCGGGAAGATCGTGGGCTCGGGCGCCGCGACCGGGGCCAGCGGAACCCGGACCGGGTCGCCGTCGACCGTCAGCAGTTCGCCGCGCACATCGACCTCGAGCGGTGCGCCGTCGCGGACGGTCAGGATGATGGCACCCTGTTCCAGCTCGAGCTGCAGCAGCCGGCCCTGGATCTTCAGGTGGAAGGACAGCCCGTCCCATTCGGCGGGCAGCCGCGGGTCGAAGTACGGCACCGCGCCCTGGTCCCGCAGGCCCGCGAAGCCGCTGACCAGCGAGCTCCAGACCCCGCCGGTGGAGGCGATGTGGACGCCGTCGATCGTGTTGCCGTGCGTGTCGTCAAGGTCGATGAACAAGGCGTGGGTGAAGTGGTCCAGCGCCGCCCGGCCGTAGCCGACCTCGGCCGCCATGATGCCCTGCACGCAGGCGGACAGGGTGGAGTCGCCGGTGGTGATGGGGTCGTAGAAGTCAAAGGCGCGGCGCTTCTCCTCGGCGGTGAAGTCCTGCCACTGCAGGAACATGGCCAGCACACTGTCTGCCTGCTTGAGGACCTGGTGCCGGTAGATCACCAGCGGGTGGAAGTGCAGCAGCAGCGGGTACTTGGACCGCGGCGTGCTCCAGTCCCAGGGTTCCAGGGTCATAAAGTCGTTGTCCTGCGAGTGCACCTGGAGGTCCTCGTCGTAGGGCAGCTGCATCCGGTTGGCGGCCTGCGCCCAGAACTCGCGTTCGGCGTCGTCGATCTCCGGGTGGTCCAGCTCGGCGGCGGCGCGCAGGTTAAACCGGGCCATCACGTTGGTGTACAGGTTGTCATTGACGACGGCGGTGTACTCGTCCGGGCCGGTGACGCCGTGGATGTGGAAGAGCCCGTCCTTGCCGAAGAAGCCCAGCGAGGCCCACATCCGGGCGGTCTCGATCAGCAGTTCGGAGCCGAGGGTTTCCTGGAACGCCGTGTCGCCGCTGGCCCAGATGTAGCGGTTGGTTGCGAAGGCGATCGCGGCGGCGATGTGGAACTGGGCGGTGCCGGCGGCGTAGTAGGCGCTGGCCTCCAGCCCGTTGATGGTGCGCCAAGGGAACAGGGCGCCGTCCACGCTCAGCTCCTTGGCGCGGATCTTGGCGTCGGGCAGCATCTCGTGGCGGAACTCGAGGACCTGGCGGGCGCTGCCCGGGCTCGTGTACGTCAGGTACGGCATCAGGTACACCTCCTGGTCCCAGAAGTAGTGCCCGTCGTAGCCCGAGCCGGACACGCCCTTAGCCGGGATGCCGGCGACGTTGGCGCAGGCCGTGGCCTGGGCCAGCTGGAAGAGGTTCCAGCGGACGGCCTGCTGGAGTTCTGTCTGGCCGGCGAGGACGATGTCGCTCGTGGCCCAGTAGCCGCGGTAGTGCGCTGCGCTTTCGGCGAAGATGTCCGCGAGCGGCTTGAGGCCGGCTTCGGCGTCGTCGGCCAGGTCCGCGGAGGCCTGCCCGACGGCGTAGCTGACGCTCTTCTCCAGGACGAACGGCTCGTCGGCGCCGACGGCCAGGACGTAGCGGACGCTGCTGTCGTCCTCGTGCACCTGGGTGTCGAAGGGCTGCACGCCGGCGTTCGTCCAGTGGTCCACGGCCAGGCCGATGCGCTGCTTGGATTCGGCGGTCTCCCAGGACAGGCGAAGCGAGCCGTCGCCGCCGTCGAGCCGCACCGGCAGCAGCACGCGCCCGGCGTGGCGGCCGGCGCGGCGCGGGTCGTGGGCCGAGTGGTCCTCGACCGGCTGGTCCTGGCGGTTGATCACCGAGGAGGTCACGTCGGCGGAGACGTCCCGGTCCGCGGCGAGTTCCAGCGAGATGCCGAGCGCACCGCGGGACTCGTAGCCGACGGCGCGGCGTTCGGTGGTGGTCACGGTGGCACCGGAGCGGCACTGCCAGGTGATCCGGCATTCGTAGACGCCGGTGGCGAAGTCGACACTCCGCCGGTAGTCCAGCACGGTGGATTCGTCCAGGCTCAGGGTTTCGCCGTCGATGATCACCGTGAAGTTGTTGGCGTCCGGGATGTAGAGGATCCGCTGGCCGGTGCGCGCGAAGCCGTAGGCGTTCTCCGCGTGCTTGATGTCCCAGGTTTCGTGGAAACCGTTGATGAAGCTGCCCGGCAGGTCGGCGTCGGCGGCTGCCCAGTGGGCGCCGCGGATGCCGAGGTGGCCGTTGCCCAGGCTGAAGAGAGTCTCCAGCGTGCCGGCGTTGCCGGACAGGTGGACGGTTTCAACGAGCTGCCAGGGGTCGTTGGGGAACCGTGCGCGGTCCGAGGTGATGAGTGCCATGGTGGGGATTTCCTTAGGGCGGTGAAAGGTACTGCGCGGTGAACGTTGCTGCCGTGAACGTGTCTGCGGGCCCTGCCGGGCGGAAGCGGAGTGCTAGAGGAGCTCGTCGAGGTCGTTGACCACGAGGGTGGCTCCCGCGGCCAGCAGGGTCTGCCGGCCGGCGCCGCGGTCCACGCCGACCACCGAGTGGAAGCTTCCCGCTTCTCCGGCCTGGACCCCGGAGACGGCGTCCTCGACGACGACGCAGTCCTCGCTGGGCAGGCCCAGCAGCCGGGCGGCGTACTCGTAGGTTGCCGGGCTGGGCTTGCCGGGCAGTCCTTCGGCGACGGCGACGACGCCGTCGACCACCACCGGGAAGTAGTCCGAGAGTCCGGCGGCCTTGAGCACGGCCGGGGCGTTACGGGAGGAGGAGACGACGGCGACCTTAAGTCCGCGGGCCAGCACGGCGTCGATGAACCGCACGGAGCCTTCGTAGGGCTTGACGCCGCCGGCGTCGACGATGTCGTTGAAGACCTTGTTCTTGCGGTTGCCCAGGCCGTGGACGGTGTCGTGCGCCGGGTCGTCATCCAGCGGGCCCTCCGGCAGCACGATGCTGCGGGAGGCCAGGAAGTCGCGGACGCCGTCGAAGCGCGGCTTGCCGTCGATATGGTCGAAGTAGTCGCTTTCGCGGTAGCCGGGCGCCTCGGGAACGGTCGCGAGGAAACCGTCGAAGAGTTCCTGCCAGGCACGCTCGTGCACGATCGCGGTGGGCGTCAGGACGCCGTCGAGGTCAAAGAGGATGGCGGAGGCGCTGGTCCAGCTCGACGGGGTGCTGTTGGAAATCTCAGTCATGGATTGTCCTTTCAGGCGGCGGTATCTAAGTCGGTTTCTAAATCGGTGGGCGGCCGGATTGCCGGCAGCGGGACTACCGGTCCATGCCGTGCAGGGCGCGCTCGTGCGGCACTGATCAACGACGGCGGCGGGTGCTCTTGCGCGCTATCAGCTTGGTCTCCAGCACGTGGCTGGACGGGGGATTGGGAAGTCCCGAGCGGTGGAGTCTGTCAATCAGCAGGTTGGCAGCGAATGCGCCCTGGTCGGCTACCGGCTGGGAGATGGTGCTCAACCCCAGGAACCAGCTCATCTGATGATCGTCTATTCCTATGATGGACATGTTTTTGGGCGCAGACAAACCGTGATCCCTCAGGGCCATGAGGGCGCCGAAGGCGGTTTCATCGCAGCCGGCGAGGATTGCGGAGGGCATCCGGCGGTTTTCGATCAGCTCGATCGTGGCCAGCCGGCCGCCTTCGATGCTGGACCCGGCTTCCAGCACCAGGTCCGGATCGACCGTCACATGGTGCGCACTCAGCGCCTGTTCGAAGCCGCGCAGCCGCTCGCTGGCGGTGATCAGGGAGGGCTCGCCGGTCTCGCGGCCGGAGAGCATGGCCACGTCCCAGTGGCCCAGGTCCAGCAGGTGTTCGGTGGCGGCGCGGGCCGCTTCGGCGTCGTCGATCCCGACGTTGTCCCAGGGCACGTCGTGCATGCCCACGCTGGCCACGGCCAGCCCGGAGGCGGCGACGGCGGCCAGTTCGGCTTCGCTGAGGGCGATATTGAGGAGCAGGATGCCGTCCACGCGTTGGGACAGACCGGCGAGGTCGCCGAAGAGCTTGCTGTGCACGCTGGGCCGGTTCCGGAGGCTGATCAGAACGGTGTCGTAACCGGCGCCGGCAAACACTTCCTCCGCAGCTTCCACGGCCTGCGCGAAGAACCATGCGGTGGCCGTGGGGGCGATGATGGCGACGGAACCGGTGGTGCCGCCGGCCAGCCGGGCAGCGGCCGGGGAGGCTTTGTACCCGAGTTTGGCTGCGGCGTCGCTGACTTTGGTCTGGGCGCCGGCGGAGACGTTCGGGAGGTTCCGGAGTGCCCGGGAGACGGTGCAGATGGAGAGTCCGGAGAGTGCGGCGACGTCCTGGATGGTGGCGCGTGGCGCTATGGCCTGCAGCACGGGCTCAGCCCTTTCTTCCCCCTGAAGTAATGGGCCGTGAACATGGCCACGTCGAGTGTAAACGCTTACAAAATTAGCGCGCAAGTGGAAAAACAAAGTTTGGGGACTTTTGGCCCTGCCGCGACGGCCCAGCGGAGGCTAGGCCGGTCCGCTGTCCGGCCGCAGCACGTAGTGGCGGAGGAACGCGCTGACGTCCACCAGTTCGGGGGCCGAGATGGAGTGCCCCATTCCGGGGTAGGTCCGCGCCGTGAGCTGTGTGTGCTCGTGGAGCCACTCTTCGGTGTGTTCCGTGGCGGCGTCGTTGATCACCACGTCGTCGCGGTCCCGGCCCCAGAAGAAGGGCGGGCGGGACTCGAACGATTCGCTCATCGCCAGGAGTTCGTTTTCCAGGACAAAACCGGACAGCCCGACGACGGCCCGGAACTGTTCCGGCCGCAGCCGCAGCAGGGTGCTGGCCATGGCCATTCCCTGCGAGTAGCCGAACAGGCTGACGCTGCTGTGCTGGGCTTTGACGGATTCGATCCAGCCGAAGACGGCGTTGTTGGAGGCGATGACGTCGGCGAAGTCATGGGTCAGGAAGTAGTCCAGCAGGAACCAGCCATAGCCGTCCCCGATCACTTTGGGTCCGCGCAGCGCGGCGCAGGTGAAAGCGGGCGGCAGAGAGCCGAACAGCTGCGTCATCCGCGATTCATCCCGGCCGTAGCCGTGCATCATCACCAGCAGGGGCGTGCCCTCGCGTTCGTGTTCCGGCTTGGACCAGACGACTGTCTCCATCGGGACAGCCTAGCTTTCGGTGATCACCAGCGCGGTGCTGTGCCCGCCGAATCCGAAAGCGTTGGCGATGCCCGCCTTGGCCTGCTGGCCCTCGAGCGTTCCCCGGATGAGGTTGAGGTCGATCCCGCCGTCGGGCTCGTCAAGGTTGCTTGTGCCGGGGAACGCCCCCGTCTTGAGGGCCTGGACCATAACGATGGCGCCGAGCGCACCGGCGCCGCCGAGGAGGTGCCCGGTGAGGGATTTCGTGGAGGTGACGGGGACCTGGGTTCCGAGCACGTCCTTGATGGCTTCCGCCTCCAGCCGGTCGCCAACGGGAGTGGACGTTGCGTGGGCGTGGACCAGGCCGATGTCCTGCGGACCCAGTCCCGCGGCCGTGACCGCCCTTTCCATAACCCGGCGCTGCATGGCTGGATCGGCGGCGACGATGTCGACGGCGTCGGAGGTCACCGCGCTTCCGGCCACGACGCCGAGGATGTCCGCCCCGCGGGCGCGGGCGTGGTCTTCCCGTTCCAGGACCAGGATCGCGGCGCCCTCGGCGAGAACAAAGCCGTCCCGGTCCTTGTCGAAGGGCCGCGATGCGGCCTGCGGGTCCCCGTTGCGGGTGGAGAGGGCGCGGATTTGCGCGAACCCGCTGAGGATCAGGCCGTTGATGCAGGAGTCCACGCCGCCGGCGATCACCACGTCCGCCGCCCCGGCGCGGATCATGTCGGCCGCCTGGGAGATGGCTTCGGCCCCGGAGGCGCAGGCGCTAACCGGGGTCCTTGCGCCGCCTTTGGCGCCGACGTCGATGGATACCCAGGCCGCGGGGGCGTTGGTCATGATGCGGGTGAGGGTGTGCGGGGATACCCTGCGGGGGCCGCTGGCATCGAGCGTCCGGGCCTGGTCAAGGGTGGTGTCCAGACCGCCGTAGCCGGAGCCGATCACGACGGCCAGGCGCTCCGGGTCAGCTTCCGGACGGCCGGCCTGCGCCCACGCTTCCCGGGCTGCAATCAGCGCCAGGTGTCCGCACCGGTCCATCCTCTTGAATTCGGGGGTGGTGAGCCGGGACGCGACGTCGATGTCCACCCGGCCTGCCATGCGGACGGGGAGGCCCTGCGCCCAGTCCTCCTCGAGCGCCACGATTCCGGAGCGACCGGCCAGCAGCGAGGCCCAGGTCTCGGGTGCGGTCCCGCCGACAGGGGTCACCGCGCCTAGTCCGGTGACAACGACTCTGGTGGCTTCAGGCATGGGTACCGGTATCTCTGTGAGGCACTTCGGGTGACCCGCGGGATGGCGGGGCCGGGCGTGCGGTGTGCGGTGGCGGGGTCGGGCGTGCGTGCGCGCCGTGGTGCGTGCGGTGTCGAGGAGCGGCGTCGGGCGTGCGTGCAGGCGGCGAGCAAGGCGTCCGCCCTATGCACCCTTTAAGAGTACGTGCGATCCCCCGCACCGAGCCGCCCGCGTTGCCCGGCGGAGTTCCGCTGCGGAATCAGACAAGCGCACGCCGGATCCGCGCCGCGGCTGTCCGAAACCGCCGCGGACAACACTTTGACGTGCGAAAACTGGCCGGAGTGGCGCCGCCCACATCGTTGAAACAACCCGCCTCGGGATGTAGCGTGACGCTGGACAGCATGCTTAGCAATACCTATCCGTCCCACCGGACACAAGGAGCAAGTCATGAGAATCGGTTCCTCCATCTTCCTTATTGCCCTCGGCGCCATCCTTGCCTGGGCCATCGCCCCCGGACTGATTCCGAACGTGGACCAGACCATGGTCGGCTACATCCTGATGGTGGTGGGCGTGATCGGCCTGATCGCCTCCCTGGTCTTGGCGTCCCCGGGCCGCAGCCGCACCCGCCGGGTCAGCGAAACCCGCTCCGTCGTGGACCCGAACACCGGCGAGACCATCACCCGCAACGAGAGCCGCGACGCCGGCATCTAGCCCAATGGCGCACCACACACCACGCGCCGCCCGAACGACCCGCACGCCGGGCCGGACTTCACGTCCGGCCCGGCGTGCGGCATTTCCGGGCTCCCCGCCTTGCCCGAGGGCATGCCCGGCCTGCGGCTCCGCCGATGGACGTGGCACCCATATGCCCACTCCCCGGCGCGAAGACTGGACATGTCCCACAGGAGAGCGGCGAGCATTCTGCGTTCATGTTGTTTTCCATTGACAAAGCCACAGATTCAAAGATAAAGTCAATCAACTCCACTAGCTGTGATGGCTATCACTGAAAGTGGCAGGAAGGCCCGCAGTACTGACGCAAGGGAGAGCCAGTGTTCGCCGAGGAACGCCAACAGCTGATTGTTGGGCTCATTACTGCCAGCGGCCGTGCCAGCGTCACGGACCTCGCCGAGCGTTTCAGCATCACCACCGAGACCGTCCGCAGGGACCTCGCCGCCCTCGAAGCCGCCGGCAGTGTGCGCCGGGTCCACGGCGGCGCGGTGTCCCCGGACCGCTTCAGCACGAATGAGGAAAGCATCCTCGTACGGACCGACCAGCGGCAGCCGGAAAAGACCCGGATCGCCGAAGCCGCCCTGGCACTCATCCCGCAGAACGGCACCGGCAGCATCCTGATCGACGCCGGATCCACCACCGAGTCCCTCGCGGAACTCCTGGCCGCCCGGACGGCAGCAGCCACGTCCATTTCAGGCCCGGCCGCGGAACTCGTGGTCATCACCCACTCCCTGCCCATCGCGGCCAGGCTGTCCGCCGAACCCGGCATCGCCCTGCATCTGCTGGGCGGGAAGGTCCGCGGGCTGACCCAGGCCGCCGTTGGCCAGTCCACCGTCGAAGCCGCCCGCCGGATCCGCCCGGACATCGCCTTCATCGGCACCAACGGCATCCACGCAGCCTTCGGGCTGAGCACTCCCGATCCTGAAGAAGCCGCTGTCAAGGCTGCCTTCGTCCAATCAGCGCGCCGCATCGTGGTGCTGGCTGATGCCTCCAAGCTGGACGCCGAGACCCTGGTCCAGTTCGCCTCGTTGAAAGATCTGGACACCTTGATCACTGACACGAAACCCAGCCAGGACCTGGCCGATGCACTGGCGGACGCCGGAGTGGAGGTGGTGGTCGCATGATTGTCACCCTGACCGCCAACCCGAGCCTGGACCGCACCGTGGCGCTGCCGGGCCCACTGCTCCGCGGCGAAGTCCAGCGGGCCGTCTCCGTCCGGCAGGAATCCGGCGGCAAAGGAGTCAACGTCTCCCGGGCGCTCGTCGCCTCGGGACTCAAAACGGTCGCCGTGCTGCCCGGGGCCGAGGCGGACCCCGTCCTCGCCGGCCTGCGTGAGACCGACGTCCCGTTCTCCGCCCTCCCGATCGGCGAGCCGCTGCGCAGCAACGTGGCACTCACCGAGCCAGGCGGCGTCACCACCAAGATCAACGAACCCGGCCCGGTGCTGAGCGCGGACCAGCAGGAGGCCCTGATCGGGCTGCTGCTGGACCGCTCCCGCGGCGCCAGCTGGGTTGTGCTGGCCGGATCGCTCCCACCCGGTGTCCCGGCCGACTTCTACGCCACCGTCACCCGGCGGCTGCGTTCCCTGGATCACGGCAACGAGGCTCCCCTCATCGCCGTCGACTCCTCCGGCGAACCGCTCGCCGCCGCGATCTCCGGCGACGCGCTGGGGAAACCGGATCTCCTCAAACCCAACGCCGAGGAACTGGTGGAACTGGCTGCCGCAGCCGGATTCGCCACGCACAAGTCCGCCGAGGAACTCGAAGCGGATCCGGAGGCTGCCGCGGTGGCCGCCGCCGCCGTCGTGCGTTCCGGGGTGGGTGCCGTGCTGGCAACGCTCGGCTCCAAGGGTGCGGTGCTTGTGACGGCCGACGGCGCGTGGCTGGCCACGCACCCGCCGGTCACTGCGGTGAGCACGGTAGGCGCCGGCGATTCCTCGCTGGCCGGCTACCTGCTCGCCTCCAGCCAGGGCGCCGCCCCGGCCGATTGCCTCCGTCAGGCGGTGGCCCACGGTGCCGCCGCCGCCTCCCTGCCGGGCTCCACAGTCCCGGCAGTCCACCAAACCACCCCCGATGCCGTAACCATCACGGCCCTCCGGAAGGATTGACAGTGACTCAGCTCATTACTACCGAACTGGTCGAGCTCGACCAGAACCTGGGCAGCTCGCCCGAGGACGTGATCCGGCACCTGGCAGGCAGAGTTGCAGCCAACGGACGCGCCACCGAAGTCGAAGGCCTCTTCACCGACGCCTTCGCCCGGGAGTCCAAGACCGCCACCGGCGTCCCGGGCGGGATCGCGATCCCGCACTGCCGCTCGACGGCGGTCACCGAGCCCACGCTGGCGATGGCACGGCTGTCCCAGCCGGTGGACTTCGGCGCCAAGGACGGCCCCGCGGACCTGATCTTCTTCATCGCGGCCCCCGAAGGCGCGGACCAGGAGCACCTCAAGCTGCTCTCCAAGCTCGCACGCTCGCTGATCAAAAAGGACTTCACCGCAGCCCTCCGCGCCGCCGGCTCAGAGGCCGAGGTCGTTGAGCTCGTCGAAGGCGCCCTCGCCGACAAGCCCGCCGCGGAGGCCCCGGCAGCGGCCGCAGCAACCGCGGCCGGCGCAACCGCAGCAGCCGCATCCGCCGAGCCCGAAACGGCCGGGGCGCCGCGCCCCAAGCGCCTCGTTGCGGTCACCGCTTGCCCCACCGGCATCGCCCACACGTACATGGCCGCCGACTCGCTCGTCGCCGCGGCCAAGGAAGTCGGCGTGGATTTGCAGGTGGAAACCCAGGGGTCCTCCGGTGCCAAGGCACTGGACCCCGCCGTGATCGCCGCCGCCGACGCAGTGATCTTCGCCGTGGACGTGGACGTGCGCGGCAAGGAGCGCTTCGCCGGCAAGCCGGTCATCAACGCTCCCGTCAAGCGCGGCATCGACGAGCCGGACAAGATGGTCGCGGAAGCTCTCGCCGCCGCGGACAACCCGCACGCCCGCCGCGTCCCGCACTTCGCGGAGGACCAGGCCGAACACAACGCCGAGGAAAAGGGCGAGCACATCGGCACGAAGCTGAAGAAGGCGCTCCTGACGGGTGTCAGCTACATGATCCCGTTCGTCGCGGGCGGCGGTCTGCTGATCGCCCTCGGCTTCCTGCTGGGCGGCTACGACATCACGGCTTTCGCGGACAAGATCCTTGCGGACAACAGCCTCTTCAACCTGCCCACCGAATACCCGGAACTCGCCTGGGGCCCGCTGGGCGCCTTCCTCGGTGCCGTGTTCTTCAAGATCGGCGCCTTGTCCCTCGGCTTCCTCGTGCCCGCGCTGGCCGGCTACATCGCCTACGCCATCGCCGACCGGCCGGGCATCGCCCCGGGCTTCGTCTCCGGCGCCGTGGCCGTCTTTATGGGAGCAGGGTTCCTCGGCGGCATCGTGGGTGGCCTGATCGCCGGCTACGTGGCACATTCGATCGGCAAGCTCACCGTTCCCCGCTGGCTGCGCGGCCTGATGCCGGTGGTCATTATCCCGCTCGTGGCGTCCATCGCTGCCTCAGGCCTGCTCTTCGTGTTCCTGGGCAGGTACGTCGCGGCGGTCACTGTCGGGCTCAACGAGTTCCTGTCCAGCCTCACCGGTGCCAGCGCCATCGCCCTTGGCATCATCCTCGGCCTGATGATGTGCTTCGACCTCGGCGGCCCGGTCAACAAGGTTGCCTACGCCTTCGCCGTCGCCGGCCTCGGCGCAGCATCCATCGAAAACCAGGCCCCGTGGCAGATCATGGCAGCCGTCATGGCTTCCGGCATGGTTCCGCCGCTGGCCATGGCACTGGCTGCTACCGTGCTGAACAAGAAGCTCTTCAGCCTCGCGGAACAGGAAAACGGCAAAGCCGCCTGGCTGCTGGGAGCCTCCTTCATCTCCGAAGGCGCCATTCCCTTCGCCGCGGCCGACCCGCTGCGGGTCATCCCCGCCAGCATGCTCGGCGGCGCGGTGACCGGCGCCATCTCGATGGCGGCGGGCGTGGGGTCGAAGGCCCCGCACGGCGGAATCTTCGTCTTCTTCGCGATCGACAACTTCCTGATGTTCGTCGTCGCCATCGCGGCCGGAACCGTCGTGAGTGCCTTCGCAGTGATCGGGCTCAAGCGCTACGCGGTTAAGAAGCCGGTTGATACGGTGGAGCAGGTACCCGTAGCCGCCTGAGCCGTCCAGAAAAACCTTCCCTAGCTGACATTCCCCAAGCTGACATCAAGGAGCAGAAATGACCGAACGTAACGCCACCATTGCTAGCCGCGTAGGGCTGCACGCCCGACCGGCCGCCATCTTTGCCGAGGCTGCAGGCGAGTTCGATCTCGAAATCACCATCGCCCGGCTGGGTGAACCCATCGACGAGGCCATGGACGCCGCCAGCATCCTGTCCCTCATGAGCCTGGGCGCGTCCCACGGCGAGGTTGTGGTGCTGCGCGCCGAGGGCGACGGCGCCGACGCCGCCCTGGAGCGCCTGGTCCAGATCCTCGAAACGGACCACGACGCCGAATAGCGTCACCGCCAGCGGCCGCCGGCCGGTTCCGCCCCTGCCGGGGACGGGCCGGACGGCGGCCGTACCTGTTTAAGGACTCCCTTACGCCCGTTCCGCGATCTTCTTGACGTCAGCCACGAGCCGGTCCCACATCCCCTGGGAGTGCTGCGCGGCCCCGGCGGTGGCGTTGTTGCCCTGCGAGAGCGTGAGCCGCGTCGTCACGCCCAGGTCCTCGAGGGTCCAAGTCATAGTGTGGTAGTTCTCGGCAACGTCCTCGCTGCCGCCAAGGGGGCTGAAATGGGTGTGAACCAGGCGCCGCCCGGGTGCCAGCTCGAGGATTTCGCCTTTGTCCTCGTAGTTTTTGCCCTCCCACTCGCCGCGCCACACGATCGGTCCGCCCACCGTCCAGTCCGTGACAAGCTCCGTACCGAACATGAATTCCTTCGCAGCCGCCGGATCGGTGATCACCTGCCAGACCCGCGCGGGTGGAGCATCGATGGTGACGGTCGACGTCGCCACATAGTTGCCTGCCATGGCTTGCCTTCCTCGTTGGTCGAGCGGGCAGCCCGCCCGGCACCGAGACTACTCCGGGTGCCGGCACACGGACAGGGGAGCCGGCAGCCGGCTCCCACGCACGCAGTGCTAAGCAGACTTAGTACATGCTTGTCACAGCCCTGCGGCGCCGATAGTTTGGAAACCGCGGCACCACTACCGTGGCCCGCCGCAGGACCTGTTCCCGGCCGAAGGAGACACCCGTGGCAACCGTGCAGCACAGCATTGAAGTCGACGTTCCGGTATCCACCGCGTACAACCAGTGGACGCAGTTCGAGACCTTCCCCGCGTTCATGAAGGGCGTGGAGGCCGTCGAACAGATCGACGAGACCTCCCTCCAGTTCCGCACCGACATTGCCGGTGTCCGGCGCGAGTACCTGGCCCAGATCACCGAGCAGACCCCCGACCGGAAAATCGCGTGGGTCAGCACCGACAAGCCCCGCAACGCCGGAACCGTGACCTTCGAATCCCTCGGGGCCGAGCGCGCCCGCGTCAATGTCGAACTCGAATGGGAGCCCGAGGGGCTCGTGGAAAAGGCCGGCTCGGCCGTCGGCGCGGACAGCCGCCAGGTCACGGCGGACTTGGGCCGTTTCAAGGAGTTCATAGAATCCCGCGGCATCGAAACCGGCGAATGGCGGTCCTCGGTTGCCCGGGGCGAAGTGGACGAGTCCGCAGCCGGGCCCGACACCCGGCTGCCGAGGTAGCCATGCCCGCGAAGAAGAACGCCCCGCGGGGCAGCGAGAATCCCAGCATCAAGGACCCGGAGGTCTACGAAGCGCTGCTGGAGGACGGCGCGTCGAAGCAGAAGGCCGCCCGCATCTCCAACGCCGCGTCCGCGAAGGGCCGGTCAGCCGTGGGCCGCAAGGGCGGGAAGGCCGGGGACTACGACGACTGGACCGTCGCGCAACTGAAGGAACGCGCCAAGGAGATCGGCCTCAAAGGCTACTCGGCGAAGAAGAAAAGCGAGCTCATTTCCGCGCTCAGGGACTCCTGATTCCGGTGGCCGCCGGCCTGACCCCCAACGGCTCAGGCCTCTTTCCGCGCGCTCCTCGCGGCTGCCTTCGGGGCCGCGGCTTTCGTGCCGGCGGTCTTCGCGGCAGTGGCCGCCTCGGCCTTGGCTGCGGTCTTGGGCGCAGCCCGGGAGCCAGTCTTCGGGGCAGCCTTGGCCGCCGTCTGCTTCGCGGCGGTTGTGGAAGACCGGGCGGAGGACTTGGCGGCGGGCTTGGCGGAGCCGTCCCCGGGCGCTGCCCCTCCCCCTCGTTTCTTCTCCAGGCTGCGCTTGAGTGCCTCCATCAGGTCGATTACCTCGCCGCTGCCGGCCTCGGCAGCCGGAACGCCGAAGGTCTCCTCGGTGTCCAGCGATTCCCCCTTCTCCAACTTCGCCTCGATGAGCTGGCGCAGCTGGAGCTGGTAGTCGTCAGTGAACTGGTCCGGTTCGAAGTCCGCTGCCATCGAGTCGACCAGCGCGGCGGACATTTCACGTTCCTGCGCGGAGATGCGGATGGTCGTCTCAAGGGAGGGAAAGCTGGCCTCCCGCACCTCGTCGGCCCAGAGCAGCGCCTGCAGCACCAGCACGTCGCCGCGGATCCTCAGGGCCCCCAGCCGGGTTTTGTCCCGCAGGGCGAACTGGACGATCGCCACCCGGTCGGTGTCTTCCAGCGCCCGGCGCAGCAGGACGTAGGCCTTGGGCGACTTGGAGTCCGGCTCAAGGTAGTAGCTCTTCTCGAACGACATCGGGTCGAGCTGGTCGGCCGGCACAAACTGCACGACGTCGATCTCGTGGCTGTTCTCGGCCGGAATGGACTTGAGCTCCTCGCGGCTGAGGACCACCGTGCGGCCGTCGTCCTCGTAGGCCTTGTCGATGTCCTCGTAGTCCACGATCTTGCTGCAGACCTCGCAGCGGCGCTGGTAGCGGATCCGTCCGCCGTCGGCGTTGTGGACCTGGTGGAGGCTGATGTCGTGGTCCTCGGTCGCGCTGTAGACCTTGACGGGCACGTTGACCAGCCCGAACGCTATGGCGCCTTTCCAGATGGCTCTCATGGATCAAGTGAACATCACAGTTGCGGGGAGGTGAAGCCCTTTGGCTGAAACCACGCCGGCCAGCACCAGGGAGCGGGTCCGGGTCGGCGGCCGCGAACTGGTGATCACCAACCTGGACAAGGTCCTCTATCCGGAGACCGGAACCACCAAGGCCGACGTGCTGGCCTACTACGCCGCGGTGGCGCACGTGCTGATCCCGGCCGCCGCGAACCGCCCGGCCACCCGGAAACGCTGGGTACACGGCGTGGGGACGGCCGATGCACCGGGCGAGATGTTTTTCCAGAAGAACCTGGACCATTCGACGCCGGGGTGGGTGCCGCGGGCCTCCATCTCCCACAAGGAACGGACCATCCAGTACCCGCTGGTCAACGACCCCGCCACGCTGGCCTGGCTCGCCCAAATCGCTGCCCTCGAGATCCATGTGCCGCAATGGCGCGTGGATTCCCACGGTAACCAGATGCCGCCGGACCGGCTGGTGCTGGACCTGGACCCGGGCGAAGGTGCCGGGCTGGCCGAATGTGTCGAGGTCGCGAAGCTCGCCCGCGCCATCCTGCAGGATGTGGGCCTGGATCCCGTGCCCGTGACCAGCGGCAGCAAGGGCATCCACCTGTACGCCGCCCTGGACGGCACGCAGGACTCCGAGCAGATCTCCGGGTTCGCCCACGAACTGGCCCGCGCCCTGGAAGCGGACCACCCGGAGCTGGCCGTCAGCGACATGAAGAAGACCCTTCGCGCCGGTAAGGTGCTGGTGGACTGGAGCCAGAACAGCGCGGCGAAGACCACCATCGTCCCCTATTCCCTGCGCGGGCGGCTCCGGCCGACAGTCGCGGCGCCCCGGACCTGGCGAGAACTCAGCTCGCCGACCCTGCACCAGCTCGACTACCAGGAGGTGGTGAAGCGGGTGAAGTCCGGCAAGGATCCGTTCGCTGCCATCTCCGGCCGGGGCCGGCCGGCGGCCGCGCCGGCCGGCCATCCGGGCGACCTCTCCGGGGAAGCGGCCGGCGACGGCGGCGACACCGACCCGCGGCTGGAGACGTACCGTGCCAAGCGGGACGCGGCTTCGACCCCTGAGCCGTTTACGGCGGAACGGTCCAAAACCGGCGCCGACGGCGGCACCGTCCGGGAGAAGTTCGTTATCCAGGAACACCACGCCAGCCGGCTGCACTTCGACCTCCGGCTGGAGCGCGACGGCGTCCTGGTGTCCTGGGCGCTGCCCAAAGGCGTCCCCACCGACAAGGCCAAGAACCACCTCGCGGTCCAGACCGAGGACCATCCGCTGGACTACCTCGACTTCGAAGGCACCATCCCCAAGGGCCAGTACGGCGCCGGGACCATGGGCATCTGGGACAGCGGGTACTACGAGGTCGAGAAGTGGATCGCGGGCAAGGAGGTCATTGCCACCCTCACCGGACAGGACGACGGCGGCCTGGGCGGCGCCCGCAGGTACGCGCTGATCCACACCGGCCGGGGCGATGACCAGTGGCTCATCCACCTGATGGACCCGCTCGGCGCGACGAAGGGGCACACCGCCCCGCCGCCGGAGGAGCCGACGACAGCGACGGCGACGGCGCCCGGCCAGCCCGCCGCTTCGGCTCCGGCCCCGGCTCCGGCTCCGGCTCCGGAGGAGTTCAGTCCCATGCTGGCCAGCTCCGGAACCACCGCCGACCTGCCGGACAAGGACTGGCAGTTTGAACTCAAGTGGGACGGCGTGCGGGCCCTGGTCCTCGGGGACGCGCAGAAGATCCGCCTGATCAGCCGCAACGGAAACGACATGACGGCCTCGTATCCGGAGCTGACGGACCGCTCCTGCTGGCCGGAGCAGGAGTTCATCGCCGACGGCGAGATCATCGCCGTCGGCCCCTCGGGGCGGCCGGACTTCGGGCTGCTGCAGGGGCGGATGAAGCTCACCAGGGCCTCCGACGTCGCGAAGGCGCGGCCGTCGACGCCGGTGCGGCTGATGCTGTTCGACCTCCTGTCGGAGCACGGCAAGGACCTCCGCCGCCTTCCGCTCGGCGATCGCCGGGCCAGGCTGGAAGCGTTCTTCACTCCGTCCGCCTGTCCGGTGGAGCTCTCCGGGGTGATCGACGGCGATGTCCGGCACATCCTTGAAAGCGCGGAGGAGCTGGGGCTCGAGGGCGTGATGGCCAAGCGCACGGACGGCCGCTACGTCGGGCAGCGCAGCAGGTCCTGGCTCAAGCTCAAGTTCGAACGCACCCAGGAAGTGGTGGTCGGCGGCTGGCGGCCGGGCAAGGGCGAGCGCGGACAGTCTGTGGGCTCACTGCTGCTGGGGATCCCGGACGGCTCCAGGCTGCGCTACGTCGGCCGCGTCGGCAGCGGCTTCAGCACCCGCGAGCTGGCTGAACTCCGCCAGCAGCTCGATTCCCTGCCGCGGAAGACCTCGCCGTTCGAGGAGGTGCCGGCCGCCGACGCCTCGGACGCGCATTGGGTGAGCCCCCGGCTCGTTGGAGAGGTCACCTACGGGGAATGGACCGGGAGCGGAAAGCTCCGGCACCCGGTCTGGCGCGGCTGGCGCTTGGATAAGACACCGGCGGACGTGGTGGTGGAGGACGGCTGAGGGCAGCGAAGAGCCCGGGACGATCCTTGCGGACCGTCCCGGGCTGCTGGTGCGGGGCTGTCGCCGCCGGCCCTTAGCCGCGGCTGTGGTCAGGAGGAGTGCGGGGTGTCCGGCGGGGTGATCCGGTGAACCGCGTTCACCGCGGCCCCCTGCGCCAGGCGGCCATGCCTGACGTCGTGCTCCTTGGGGTGGCGGTGCTTGCCGTTGCCGTCCGGCCACTGTTTCCCTTCGGCTGCGGAAGGCGGGGCGGGGCGTTTCGTTTCCGGGCCGGGCGCCTCATCCATGGACTCCGCCAGATGACTGGCTACCTCGGGATTGATGTCGTCTCCGAACTGGTGTTCCGCCATTGCTCTTCCTTCCGCTATCGAATCAGGCTGTCGAATTACGCCGTCGAATTAAGCTGTGAAATGAAGTGTCCAACTATCCTAGGTCGCCCCGCGTGCGATGTCTGTAGGGCTACCAGCGGACTTTCTTTTCGGTCGGACCCTGCTTGCCGCTGACGTGCGTGGGCTTGTGGCTGTGGCCGACGCTTTGTGAGCCGGCGCCGCCCCGGGACTTGCTGGCGAGCATCTCCTTCTGGGCGTCGGTGAGGCGCGACTTGATGCCCTTCCCCTGACCCTCCTTGGCCTGGGGCTTGCCGTCCCCTTCGGCTCCGCTGTTGCTGCTGTTCTTCGTGTCTTTGCCAGTCATGGACTGTTCTCCTTGTGCGGCTTCTTGATCAGTGCTGCGCTGACTCCAACCCTAAGCGCATTCCGGCTCCCGCGGGTACCCCTTTTTCGCGGTGCAGCGGGCATCCCCGAGGCCTGTTTCGGGCCGAAAAACCGGCTCCAGGCCGCCCTCTGGGGAAAAACTTTGCGCCCGCCCCGGTGCAGGCCGGGGTTTCCCAGCATTGGCGCGGCGAAACAGCGGAAAAGAAATCCGCCAATGAGCCCCTTCCCGGGGCCGAAACACCGGATCATACGGCACCAAACTCGGAAACACCATAGAAATCACGTAAAATTGAAAGCCTGCCCAGAGCGGGGCAGCTACAAGTCGCAAGCAAATGACCTCCTTAGGAGCGGCCCAAATGCCCAAAGACCGAAGCACGACCGACTCTTCAGCAGGCGTGATGAACGCCAGCGGAACCTACCAAGCTGCACCCACGGGTGTAAAGAAACCAAGGCTGCGGACGCGGCGTCGACTCAAAGAGTCCGACGTCAACGTCGTCAACAAGCCGATGCTCAAGAAAGCACTCGGCGGCACCATCGTGGGTAACACCATGGAGTGGTACGACGTCGGCGTGTTCGGCTACCTGATCACCACCATGGGACCGGTGTTCCTGCCCGAGGCGGACAAGAGCGTTCAGACGCTGTTCCTGCTGGGCACCTTCGCCGCCACCTTCATTGCCCGCCCCCTCGGCGGAGTCATCTTCGGCTGGCTCGGTGACAAGGTGGGCCGCCAGAAGGTCCTCGCCTGGACCCTGATGCTGATGGCTGCGAGCACCTTCGCCGTCGGCCTGCTGCCCGGCTACGCGCAGATCGGCATGTGGGCAGCTGCCCTGCTGGTCCTGCTCAAGCTCGTCCAGGGTTTCTCCACCGGCGGCGAGTACGCCGGTGCCACCACCTTCGTGAGCGAGTACTCCCCGGACAAGCGCCGCGGCTTCTTCGCCAGCTTCCTGGACATGGGCAGCTACCTCGGTTTCGCCCTTGGCGCCGCCCTCGTCTCCGGCCTGCAGCTGACCCTTGGCCAGGCCGCCATGGAGGAGTGGGGCTGGCGGATCCCGTTCCTCATTGCCGGCCCGCTGGGCCTGATCGCGATCTACTTCCGTAACAAGATCGAGGAATCCCCGCAGTTCCAGGCCACCCTCGACGCCCAGGAAAACGTCGCCAAGGACGCCGCCGCCTCCGACGCCGCGGCTTCCAAGGGCCCGGTGGGCATTGTGAAGGCCTACTGGCGTTCACTCATCGTTGCCATGATCGTGGTGGCAGCCGCGAACACCGCAGGCTACGCCCTGACGTCCTACATGCCGACGTACCTCACCGAGTCCAAGGGCTACGATCCCGTGCACGGCACCCTGCTGACCATCCCCGTGCTGGTCATCATGAGCTTCTGCATCCCGCTGACCGGAAAGCTGTCTGACCGGATCGGCCGCCGCCCCGTGCTGTGGATCGGTGCGCTCAGCACCGTGGTCCTGGCCGCCCCGGCGTTCATGCTGATCGGCATCGGAGAAATCTGGTCCACCCTTATGGGTCTGGGCATGATCGCTTTCCCGGTGACGTTCTACGTGGCCAACCTGGCCTCGGCCCTTCCGGCGCAGTTCCCGACGGCGAGCCGTTACGGCGCCATGGGCATCGCGTACAACTTCTCTGTGGCCATCTTCGGCGGCACCACCCCGTTCATCGTCGCCGCCCTCATCGGCGCCACCGGCGATGACATGATGCCGGCCTACTACCTGATGGCTACCTCCGCGATCGGTGCAATTGCGATCTACTTCCTCAAGGAATCGGCCCAGCGCCCCCTGCCGGGCTCCATGCCCAGCGTGGACACCCAGGCCGAGGCCAAGGAAATCGTCGCGAACCAGGACGAGAACCCGCTGATCGACCTCGTGGAGATGGATATGCCGTTCACCACCCCGGCAGCTGATTCAGCTGCCGGTCCGACGTCGGCGCGTGACACCGACAAGGTTCCGGCCAAAGCCTGAGCTTGCCCCTCTGGCAGCACGTCCGGGTTCATCCTGAGCCCGGACGGCTAACCCAGGACCTGTAGTCAAGTCCCGCCCTTTGAGGCCTGCCTTGCGTGATTACCCATTGCGGGAATCACACGAGGCAGGCCTTTGGCGTGTCCGGCAGCCGCGGCTGCGTGGCCCGGACCGGCAAAGCCGCACACCCCCGGCGCTGCTGCCTACTTGGCGCGCCGGGGCGGACCGGCCACTAGCCGGTCGGGCAGGATCCTGGTGGCCGCGGTCAGCACCTTGTAACGCTTGGTCGGGACGGAAACGGCCTTGCCCTTCGCGTTGTCGGCGAGGCCTTCCCGGACCACCCGTTCGGCCTGCAGCCACATCCAGCGCGGCGTTACCGTTTTGTCCATGCCCATCCGGTCGTGGAACTCGGTGTGGGTGAAGCCCGGGCAGACGGCTGTCACGGTGACACCTTGTTTGGAGTAGGCCAGGTTGGCACCGCGGCTGAAGCTGACAAGCCACGCTTTGGCCGCCGAGTAGCTTCCCCGGGGAAGGAACGCCGCCACACTGGCGACGTTGATGATCCTTCCGGAGTGCCGGCTGAGCATGCCCTGCAGCGCGGCATGCGTCAGCTGCATGGCGGTCTCGACGTGCAGTTTGAGGTGCTTGGTCTCGTCCGCGATGTCGTTCTCCGCGAAGGGACGCAGCAGGCCCATCCCGGCGTTGTTGACCAGGATTTCCACCGGACGCGCCGGGTCAGCGAGCCGGGCCACGACGGCTGCCACGCCGCCGTCGTCCGTCAGATCCGCGGCGAGAACTTCGGCGCGGATGCCGTACCGCTTCTCCAACTCCTCCGCCGTGGCCTGCAGCCGGGTGGCGTCGCGGGCCACCAGCACCACGTGGTGCCCCTTTTCGGCGAGCTGGCGGGCGAATTCGGCCCCGATCCCGGCGGTTGCTCCGGTGATCAGGGCAGTGGTGTCAGCAGGTGTCGCGGCACGTGAAGTCATGGCGAAAGCCTAACCCCCGGGGCTACGCCAGAGCCTGCCCGGCGGCCAGCTCGTCCTCCGCCGGGTCCTCCGCAGCGCCCAGGTGCCGGTTCTGCAGCTCCTCGGTGGCCAGCTCGTACCAGGTGTGCGCGCCGAAGGACGGGCTGGCCGTGTCGAGGTGCCGGTAGAGGGCGTCGGCCAGCTGGCCCAGGGCGACGTCGGACAACGCCCGGACCGTGGAGGCCGGGTCAAGGGTCCCCTCGAAGTAATCGGCGAGCTCCAGCCCGTTGACGGTGCTGAGCTCGTCAGGGATCGGGCTGCAGGCCCCGTCCAGTCCAGGATTCAGTTTCCCCGGGACGGAGGCGTCCCAGGGGCCGCCGTCGAAGGACTCGGCGACGGACTCGGCGGGGGCAAGCAGCGGGACCGCCGCGAGTTCCCCCTCGAGTCCGGCGAGGACTTCGCCGTCGGAGCCGACGTGCAACAGGCAGATCGGCAGCTCCGCAGGCTCCGCCAGGGTGACGCGGAACGGCTGTTTTCCGGCGGCGGCCCCGTCCGGGGACCCGGCGCCCGGCTCCTGGGCAGCCCCGCTGACATCGGCAATGGACCTCAGCTGCAGCAGGATCTCCGGGTCCAGGTGGGACGCGCCGTGAACGTCGATGACGACATCGGTCCCTGCACCGAGGCGGCCCGCGCGCCGCATGATGTGCAGCAGTGCGGGGAAGTCAGATTGGGTCAGGCAGCCTGTGACTTCGAGGGTCACGTGTCCGGGATCGACATCCACACGGACAAGCACACGCAGTTTATGGTTCATGGGGTTCTCCAAAGGGACACATCCAAGAGCCAACTGCATAACTCTTCTCGAACCTTACGGGGTTGTCACCCGGGTCACAAGCCATACATGGCCGTTCTGGCGGCCAGCCGGAACGGCCGTGCGGCGTCAGGCTCCGGCCGGGGGCCGCTCCGGCCAGTCGATGTACTGGTTGTAGGCGTCGTGTTTGCGCAGGTACCGGTACATAAAGGGGCAGTTGGGGATGATCCGTTTGCCGGACGCCACTACGTCGTCCAGCGCGAAGTGCGCCAGGACCTTGCCCAGTCCCTGGCCCTGGAATTGTTCGGCCGTATCTGTGTGGATGAAGTCCACATGGCCCGGTTCATCGATGAAGCGGATCTGGACGGCCAGCTTCCCGCCGACGTGGAGCTCGTAGCGGTGCAGCTCATCATTCCGGGTAGTGGATACGTTCGGGCTGAACGTGTCTTCAGTGGCTGCCGAGTTCTCCGTCATGGTTCGACATTGGCACTTAATGGCGGGCGTGGCAATGGCGGTCCCGATCCGGCGGGACCAGGGCCGGCCACGAGCCGGACGGGGATCCGCCCCAGCAGCAGCACGGCCAGCGCGAAGCACGCCGCTCCCCCGCCGAGCAGTCCCAGCGTCAGTCCGTTGAGCGCCGCGTCGGCCACCGGGACAAAGACGACGACGGCGGCGGTCACCACGGCGGCCGCCGGGCGGGACCGGGCAGTACCGGGCGACGTCGGGCGTTCCTCGAGCCGGCCGAAGAGCGCCACTACGGGCAGCAGCAGGCCGGTCAGGGACAGGAGCACCAGCGGCCGCCCCCACCACCAGGCGGCGGTTCCGCCCGCCGGCTGGGGAAAGTCCGTGAGCACCAGCAGTCCGGACAACGCCGCGAGCAGGGGCAGGTGCCAGAGGTAGACCGTCATGGACCGCCGCCCGGCCAGCCCGATGAACCGCCGCATCCGCGCCAGGGATGCGACTCTTGTGAGCGCTGGCCGTAGGAGCTGCAGGGTGGCGGCCTGCGAGATCCCGAGGAGCAAAAGGGTCAGGTTGGGCGGGTTCAGGTTCACCAGCATGTTCCCGGAGTACAGGCCCAGCCACACGAGCAGCCCCAGGACCAGGTTGCTGGCCAGGACGATGCCCGCCAACGCAATGCGCCCGCGGGCCAGCGTCCCGTCGGCGAGGAAGAACCCAAGCTGCTGCACGGCGCACCAAACGAAGACCATGTTGAGGTACGCCAGCATTGGCATCACGCCCCGCAGGCAGTCGACGGCGATCACCAGCGATGTGAGTCCCGCCAGGGTCAGCCAGGGCGCGCGGGCGTGCAGTCGGGCCAGTAGCGGAAGGTTCAGCTGGGCCGCGAGGTAGGCGGCGAGGAACCACAGCGGCATGCCTGCCCCGGACACCAGCAGCTGGATGACCTGCGGGTCCACCCCGGCCAGCAGCGCCGCCCAGAGCGCGGTGAACATGATGGCGAGCAGGACGGCGGCGGGCCGGATCAGCCGCAGCATCCGCGCCTGCATGTAGTCGAAGGTGTTGCCGCCCCGGGCGCGGAGGCGGCGCCAGGACTGCAGGCCGGTGATGCCGCCGGCAACGAAGAAGAGCGGCATGACCTGCAGGACCCAGACCACGGGTTCGAACCAGTGCTGGTTGCCGAGGGTGTTGTCGGAGGTCACGGTGCCGTCCGGGTGCAGCACGGGGCTCACCATCATGGTGTGCGACACCACCACGAGTGCAAGGCAGAAGAACCGAGCGAGGTCGATCACCAGGTCGCGGTCGGGCCGCAGTGCCTGCCCGATCCCCGCCGGCTGCCGTGGAACCATTGAGCCCCCAAGGAACCTGCCAACTCACCGCATGGGCTGTTGGGCGTCAACGCTTCTGATTTGCCTATATTGTCGGCCTTGTCCGGGCGTGCGGCCAGTGCCGTCGGGCCTGCTTTTGCGGCGGGTTCAGGCGGTCAGCAGCCCCAGCACGCCGAGTACGACGGCGAGCAGCGGCGTGGCACCCTGCGTGGCGGCCGCACGGAGGTACTTGCGTCCGCTCAGGGCGAGAACGATCGCGGCCAGGAGCATGGATCCGCAACTGCTGAAGACCAGGGTCCACCCGACTGCGGGGTGTCCGAGGGCGATCGCACCGGTGCCGGCCAGCGCGCCGGCGGCGAGGAACAGGTTGTAGAAGCCCTGGTTGTAGGCCAGCGGCCGCGTGGTGTCGGCGTCCGCCTGCGAGGCCACGCCGAAGCGCTTCCACGTGGCCGGCCGCGTCCAGGTGATGGACTCCATCGTGAAGATATAGACGTGCAGCACGGCCGCAAGCAGCGCAAAAACGAGGGAGGCCAGGATCATGTTCCTGATCCTAGCCTCCCCCGGTGCCGGAGCGGTTGTGTTGAGTTAGCGGGAAAGCGTGGCCAGCGCCGTGGCCGCGAATGTCCCGGCCGCGGCGTCCCATTCGGCCAGCAGTCCCTGCAGGTTTTCGCCGTCCTTCCGGTGCGCCCCGGTGCGTGCCTCAAGGGTTTCCAGGACGCCGGTGCGCAGCTCGGTGTTGAAGTTGACCTTGCCGACGTTCATGGCGGCGGCCTTGACCAGCTCGGCGGCGGGGATGCCCGAGGCGCCATGCAGCACCAGGGGAACGCGGGTCCGCACCGCGATGTCCTGCAGCACGTCCCATCGCAGCTCCGGTTCGCCCTGGTACCGGCCGTGGACGTTGCCCACGGCCACGGCCAGCAACTGGGCCCCGGTGCGGGCCACAAAGTCCTCCACCTGCGCGGAGTCGGTGAGTCCGGCCGCCGGGGCGCTGCCCTCGGCGTCGGCCCCGAAGGCCTTGTCCTCGTCGCCGGCCAGGCCGCCGAGTTCCGCCTCGATCACTACGTCCTCCGAGCGGGCACCGCCGGCACCGTCAAGCGCAGCCCGCGCTGCCTGGACCAGGGCGATGTTGTCCTCGTACTCCAGCGACGATCCGTCCACCAGGACGGAGTCGGCCCCGGCGGCGACGGCGCCGACGATCACCCCGAGATCGGAGGCGTGGTCAAGCTGTACGGCGACCGGGACAGATGCCGAGTCCGCGAGCCCGCGCAGCGCCGCGATCAGCCGGAGTCCGTTCGGCGTGGCCGCCGTGCTGGGCGAGACCAGCAGGATGGCGCCGCGGCCGGATTCTTCAGCAGCCGCCACTACGGCAAGCGCTGTGGTGAAGTCGTAGCAGGTGAAGGCCGGAACGGCTGATCCCTGCTGGAGGGCTGAAGCGACCAGGTGATCGAGACGTACACGCATCAGGCGCTCAGGCCTCCCACCAGGATCCAGGCCACAAAGGTCAGGGCGAAGCCGGCAAGGCCAAGGATGGTGGTGAGCACGGTCCAGGTCCTGAGACCGTCCGAGACGGTCAGGCCGTAGTACCGAACCACGGTCCAGAAACCGGCGTCGGTCACATGGGAGAGCCCGAGGGCGCCGAACCCGATCGCGATGACGATCACGGCGGTTTGCGCCGGCGTGTAGCCGCCGGCAGTGACAGCGGACGTGAGCAGCCCCGCCGTCGTCACGATGGCCACGGTCGCGGAACCCTGCGCGGCACGGAGGGCCAGCGAGATGATGAACCCGAGGACGATCAAGGGCAGGCCCAGCTGGTCCAGGGTCTCCGACAGCGCGGCTCCGATGCCGGAGGTGCGCAGCACTTCGCCGAACACGCCGCCGGCTGCGACCACCATGAGGATGGAGGCGATGGGCGGGAGTGCGCCTTCGAAGATCTCGCCGGTCTCGCGCAGCGACCACTGGCGGCGGACGGCCAGCAGGAAGAAGGAGAGGCCGACGGCGACCAGCAGCGCGAAGAAGGGGTTGCCGACGAACGCCGCCACGCCGTACCAGTAGCTCTCTTTGTCGATCGTCAGGGTGCCGACGGTCCCGAGAAGGATCTGGATGATCGGGGCGGCAATAAGGAAGATGATCAGCCCGGGCCGGGGAGGTGCGACGACGTGGTGGTCCTTGCCCTCATGGCCCTCGTGGATGATGTCCTTGGAGCCGAATTCGTCGAGCTGGGCCTTGACTCCGGGCAGGAGTTCGTAGTCCTTGCGGTTCATGATGGACGCCACCCAGTAGGACAGGAAACCCAGCGGGATGCAGATGATCAGCGAAATGAGCGTGATGAGGCCGATGTCCGCGCCGAAGACGCCGGCTCCGGCCACGATGCCCGGGTGCGGCGGGACGGCCACGTGGATGGCCAGCATGATGCCGGCCATCGGGAGGCCGAACTTGACGGGGTGCACGTTGGCGATCTTCGCGAAGGCATAGACGATCGGCACCAGCACGATGACGCCGACCTCGAAGAACACGGGGATGGCGACGAGGAACCCGACGCCGGTGAGGGCGACGGCGACGCGCTTGGCGCCGAGCTTTGCGGTGAAGTGGTCAGCGAGCGATTGCACGCCGCCGGAAACCTCGATCATGCGGCCGAGGATCGCGCCGAGGGCGATCAGCAGGGCGACCTTGCCCATGGTGCCGCCGACACCGGTGGCGACCACCGTGAAGACGTCTTTCAGCGGGATCGTCGATGCCACGGCGACCAGGATGCTGACCGTCAGCAGCGCCACGAACGCCTGGATCTTAAAGCGGATGATCATGACCAGCAGGATCGCAATGCCGATGGCGGCGATGGTCAGCAGCAGCGGAGTGCCGAGCTGCACGGCAGGTTTGATGGGCGCGACGTCGGCCGCCCGCACCATCAAGGAGTTGATCAGGGGGTTCATCAGGGGGTGTCTCCTTTGACGTCACTGTAGCCAGTGACCGGGTGTTTCGCCGACGACGGCGGAAAGGGGGATCCGCCGTCGTCGAGTTTGGGGAATCTGGGGTGGTGCGGGCTCAGGCGGTGCGCTTGGTGGGGGCAACGACCTTGATGACGGCTGAGTCGTCGGCCGCGGCGAGCCCCTGGGCCTGGCCCAGGAGGTAGAGCTGCTCGGCGGCGGCGGCCACCGGGGCGGCGAGGCCCGCGGCACGGGTGGCCTTGCCGACGATGCCCATGTCCTTGACGAAGATGTCCAGGCGGCTGAGGACCTCGGCGCCGTCTTCGGTGTACGCCTCGAGGATGCGGGGGCCGCGGTTGGAGAGCATAAAGGAACCGGCGGCACCGGCTTCCAGGGCCGCGAGGGTCTTGGCCTGGTCCAGGCCCAGGGCGTCCGCGAGGGCCATCGCCTCGGCCGCGGCGGCGATGTGGATGCCGCAGAGCAGCTGGTTCACGGTTTTGAGGGCCTGGCCGTCGCCGGGCTTGTCGCCCACGACGGTCAGGGTGGAGGCAAGCAGTTCCAGGACCGGGCGGGCCGTTTCCAGCGCCTGGGGTTCGGCGCCGACAACGATCAGCAGGTCCCCTTCGCCGGCACGCTTCGGCCCGCCGGAGAGAGGGGCGTCAACCAGGGAGACGCCGAACTCCGCGAGACGGGCGACGGTAGCCGGAATGGCGTCGGTGCCCACCGTGCTGCCGAGGATCACGACGGCGCCCGGCTTGAGCACGGAGGCGACGCCGTTTTCGCCGAAGAGGACGTCGTCCAGCTGTTCCCCGTTGCGCACTGCCAGCAGCAGCGCGTCGGCGCCCTCGGCCGCCTCACGGGCGGAGGAGAAGGTCTTAATGCCGGCTTCTTCGGCGAGTTTCAGGCGCGGCTCGGCGATGTCGAAGCCGTGGACGGTCAGCTGGGTTGCCAGCCGGGCAGCCATGGGCAGACCCATGGCGCCCAGGCCGAGGACGGTGACTTTGTAATTCATGGTTTTCTCCGTTGAAATCTGGATTTCGGGGGCAGGCTAGAAAGTGTTGCTGAGTTTGCGGGTGACCTGGGCCAGGGATTCGTCGTCGCCCACGTTGCCGGCGAAAACGATGTACGGGATGCCCTTGGCGGGTCCGTCCACCGGCTCCCACAGGCTGACGATGCCCGGCAGCATGGGGCCGCGAACGATCGCGTGGCGGATTTCCAGGCCGTGGGCGGCCACGTCCGAGGACGTGATGCCTCCCTTGGCGATGACAAAGCGCGGCGGGAACGTCTTCAAGGTCCGGTTCACCACGGCGACGACGGCGGCGGACACCGTGCGGGCAATCCGCAGGCTTTCGGCGGCGTCGTCCGTTTTGATGAGCAGCCGGCTGGTGTGGAGGATGACGTCGGCGCTGTGGAGGGACTCCACCACCTCCCCGACGATCCCGGCCAGGTAGCCCTCGGAGTCGCCGCCGAGTAGCTGTTCGACGTCGATCTCCACGATGCGCGCGGCGCTGTGCTGTTCCACGAGGGCCTTGAGCTGGCGGGTGGTGACACCGACGTGCGAGCCGACGACGATCAGGCCGCCGGCGCCGGAGGGCGTGTTGCCCGCGTAGGCCTCCTCGCCGCTGAGCGCGGGTCGGATTTCCTGGCCGATGCGGCCCCGGACGAACGGCGGGCCCACCCGGTAGAGCAGCTTCTTGCCGCGGCGTTCGGCTTCCTCGAGGCCCAGGGCGAGGGCGCGGAAATCGTTTTCGGTCACGATGTCTGCCACGATCGGGGTGGAGTCGGCGGCGGAGTCGATGGCGTCGGCGATCGCCTTGGCCGAGATCTGGGGATCGCCGTCCGAGCCGGCGGCGCGGATGATGTTCAGGTCCAGCACGATCACCGAATCCGCCGGGAACCGGCCGCCGGACTTCTCTTCCACGTACTTCGCCAGTTCGGAGTTGGCGAAGCCGAAGCTGGCATCCCGGGCGAATTCGGTTTCGGCCACGGGTGTGAGTTTTCCTGCATTCTCGCCGGTGCCGCGCATGTAGTGCACGCCGCCGATCGTCACGCGTCCGGCGTCGGGGAAGGCGGGGACGATCACGACGCCGTCCGTCGCCTCGCCGCTGACGGCGGCGACGGTCGCCGCGATGGTGTCCGGTTCCAGCGGGTAGTGGCCGCGGAGGGTGGAGTCGCTGCGGCTGACGAACGCGAGGCGGAGACCGGCACTCTCGGAACCGGCGCCGTCGGATTCGAGGGCGGCCGCCGCGAGGGCGTTCCGGACCACTTCCTCGTTGCGGGCGGCCGCTTCGGCGGGGTCCAGGCTCCGGGTGTTGGTCAGGACGTAGACGGCGTCCTGGCGGCGGCCGTCGATGCGGTGGTTGAAGGCCCACGTGAAGTCCGCGACCTCCCAGCGGGTGAGGACCGGCAGGTCGGCGACGGACTGCGTGCCGGTCGGGTCGTCGTCGAGCACCACCAGGATGCGGGGGGACGACTCGGACGAGGCCTCGAGGGCACCGGCCACGGTCCGTGCAGGGATTTGCACCTCTGCCGGGAAGGCGGCCAGCACATCTGATTCGAAAAGCTCTGATTCAAAGGGCACTTGCACTCCATTGTGGGAAAGTCTGCTGCGTTTGGATTATTTGTAAGATGTCTGACATCTAACATTTGAATGCTAGTGTGGCATACGGCACAAAGACGCGCAAGTAGACTTGTCCATCAGGCAACTCGGTGACGGCGGATGGGGAAAATTGGCTAGGAAGTCGCTGGTCGGCGTCGTCGCTGACGAACTGCTGGACCGCATTATTGCCGGCGAATTCCCGCCCGGCGCGTCAGTCCCCGGCGAGCTGGAGCTGAGCGCCCGCCACGAGGTGAGCCGCATGACGGTCCGTGAGGCGATGAAGACCCTCGAAGCACAGCAGATCCTCAGTGTGGAGCGCGGCCGGGGAACGTTCGTCAACCCGCTGAGCCGCTGGGCCTCCCTGGAGGCGGTACTCCGGGCGGCCTCTGAGGGAAAGAACGACGCCGCGGCCGCCGTTCAACTGATCGAGCTGCGCCGGATGCTGGAGTCGGGCGCCTGCGAGCTGGCCGCCGGCCGGATCAGCGATGCCGACCTCAAGACCCTTTCCGGGCAGCTGGAATCGATGCGCGCGGCGCATGAAAAGCACGATGTGGCAGCGTTTGTGGCCGCCGACTTGGCTTTCCACGACCTCATCCTGCGCGCTGCGGAGAATGTTTTTGTGGCCGTCCTGTTCGCCCCGCTGCACCGTGTGCTGGAGAAGCGGCGGACCCAGACGTCAGAGGTGCGCGAAATCCAGGCGCACGCGATCGGCCATCACCAGAAAATCGTGGATGCGCTGGCGACCCGTGATCCGCACCAGGCGCGGGATGCGATGGACGCCCACATGCAACAGACACTGGACGACCTCAAGACCTTCGTCCTGGCGGACCGGCAGGCCTGACTGGCGGTCCGGCTGGGCCGGCAGGCCTGACTGGCGGACCGACTGGGCCGGCTGACCGGCCGGCGCCGGGCAGCACCGGCCGGCTGCGCCGCTGGCGCGCCGGGCCAGGGCTCAGCCGGTGCTCAGGCGAGCGAGAGGAAGAGCTTCTCGAGCTCGGCCCGGTCCAGGCTTGGGTCCTCCTGCTGCATGCACTGCTGCAGGCCCGTGGCGATGATCGAGAATCCGGCCCGGTCCAGGGCGCTTGAAACAGCAGCCAGCTGGGTGACGACACTCTTGCAGTCGCGGCCCTCTTCAATCATGCGGGTGACGGCGGCGAGCTGGCCCTGGGCGCGGCGAAGCCGGTTGATAACAGGCTTCATGTCGGCGGGATCGAGTTGCATTTGTTCCTCCGGGGGTCATCAGGGTTCGATCCATAATATACCCCCCTGCGTATCACCCCTTGGGGTACGAAGTCGACCACCGGCCTAGGCTCCGGGCGGCGGGGGGCTGTCTCCGGGCGACTCCGGTGATTCGGCCGGCCGGCGCCACCGCTTTCATGTCAATCTTTCACGTCAATGCGGTAGCGTTCGCGGGTGACCCGGTGCCTCCGGTGATGTTGAGCGGCTTGATGCTGATGAAGGCGTCCCAGTTGCCTGTGCGTTTCATGTGCCTGCTGAGGGGTCCGAGCCGCCACAGTTCGCCCAGCGGCATGCCGAGTTTGGCGAGGAGCTGCTGGTGCATCATCCCGTTGTCGTTCGGCGCCGACTGCAGGTAAGGGCTTCCGGGCACCGCCGGCAGGCATTCGAGGGCGAAGTTGTCGGCCGCGATCAGCGCCAGCCGGTGGTCCCATGCCCAGGCGACAAACTCCTGTGATTGGGCGACTCCTGTGGCCCTGCGGCTGTCCCGGGTTTGTTGTTTCCCCTCCGGGCTCAGGTCCAGGAACCATTCGCACCAGCCGGTGTGGAGCATAAGAATGTCTCCCGGCCGGATAGTGAGGGCTTGGGCCTGGATGGAGGCCTGGATCAGGTCGAGGCCGAGGGGTTCTCCTGCTGCGTGGTCGATGGGGGCGCCCTGGCCGGTGCGGTAGCCGTCGAGGTCGACGAGCACTCCCCTGCCGGCAATGGGGTTCTCTGCCCACTCCTGAATGCCGAGATCCGGCGTGCCTTCCGTAATTCGGTCATCGGGCGTGCCGTTGTAGAACCCGACGTCGTCTGCGCGGCGGTGCCTGAGCCCGTCGATCTGGGTGGATCCCTGGAGGTAGTAGCCGTCGAGGTAGTCATCCCGGTGTGCCGGGTGCGAGGAGTAGATGGTGTGCCGGGGTGCACGGCGTTTGAGGGACATTCCGGGCGCGAAGGAGTCGGCCGCGTAGTCCAACCCGAAAACTGTGCCGGTCCTGATGCAGTTCTTGGCTTTCAGGATGGTGTCGTGGCTGATGAAGGACGGCGTTCCTCGGTCGGCTTCGGAGAACAGGCCCCACGACGTGCCAGCCAGTCCGCCTTCCCGCTCCAGCAGTTCGGCGAAGGTCGGGTAGGGACTGCCGCCCGTGGCTTCGGTCATCGCGCTGTGGCTTTCTGGGGGGTCTGTCCCTGCTTTTGGTAGCGGTTGTAGTTGAGGATAAAGCCGGCGATCGCGCAAACGGAGGCCGCCATGCACATCGGCGTTTTGATGGATTCGTTGAAAAATTCCAGCCATGCTCCTTGGCCGGCGATCAGGGCGATGGCCTGGCCGGCCACGAACAGCACGCCTCCCAAGAGGAGGGCTGCGAGGGTCAGGACGAAGACGATTTCGACGGCCTTTCGGATCTTGTGCATGTGGTGTTTCCTTTAGATCGGGAGGACGCCGAGGATGATCAGGACGCCGATTCCCAGCAGCGGCAGGGCATAGTGGGTGAGGAGGCGGGCGAAGGTTTTGACGGGGTCGACGTCCGCGATGCCGCACGCCACGTACAGCGGCGCGCCTCCTGGGGGAACGGCCGCTTCGCAGGAGGAGAAGACCAGCACGGCGACGGCCGCTGTTGTTGCCGGCACTCCTGCGGCCACGAGGGCGGCGACGCCCACCGTTCCCACGGCGGCCATCGTCGCCGTAGCCGACAGCGGAGCTGCGACGGCGATGACGATCAGCCCGATCACGATGGCCAGCAGCCACAGCGGCAGGTTCATCCCGTTCAGCAGGTCGGTCATCTGCTTGGGGAGGCCGGTGGCGGCGAGGGCGTTGGCTCCGGCGAAGGCGAACACGACCGTGATGCCGACGATCCCGAACCTGGGGGCGGAGTTCTGCAGCAGCAACCACCAGCCGCGGCCGCTGCCAGGCAGCTGCTTTCTGCCCAGCAGGGCTCCGGTGATGATGAGGAGCACAGGGATCCAGACGATGACGCTGACGGCCTTGCTGATGTCTCCCCCGGTCCAGTCTGAAAGTGCCGTGGCGATCGCGCCGGAGGTGATGATCAGCGGGATGGCCACGACCACGAACAGCAACATTGTGGCCCAGCCGCGGCCCACCGCTACCCGGAATGGCAGCCGGTGAGCGGCATCCATCGGCGTCATCCCGCTCTTGCGGATCAGCAGCCAGGTAACGATGAGCCGGTGCAGGAAGCACCACAGGCCGCCGATGAGCAAGGGCAGGACGAGGTCGTCGATGTCCAGCAGGGGCCCCACGGTGGCGGACCCGACGAGGACAAACATTGAGGCGCTGAACGGGAAGGTGATCCCCATTCCCGCGTTGCCCGCGACAAGCGTCGCCGCCGCGGGCTTGTCCAGCCGTGACTTTTCCATCCAGGGGATGGTGACGGATCCGACCGTTGCGGCGATGGCGGCCTGGTTGTGGACCACTCCGCCCAGGCCCGCCGACGCGACAGTGGAGACCCACGCGGGTCCGCCCTTGACGCCGCCGATCAGGGAGTTCAGCAGGTCGATGAGCCGGTCCAGCACGCCGGTTTTGTCCAGGAGGTATCCCATGAAGACGAACGCCATCGTCGCGTAGACGATTTCGTCGGTCACGGCCGAGTACAGCGCTTCCCCTCCGATCTGTGCAGCGGCGGGACCAGTGAAGGGAAGAACCACCAGGAAGCCGAGGATCATGGCTTCCCCCACGCTGCGCTTGAGCAGTGTCGTCCAGAGCAGGATGACGGCCAGGTAGGCTCCAAGAGCCCAGATGCCGATCATGTTGCCGCTCCTGCCGGGGAATTTTTTGCTGCTGGAAGGTTCATCGTTGGTTCCTGTCCCTGATTCTGCCTCATGCTGGGGTCAGCGCAAGGCAGCGGCCGCCGGCACCTCTTCCTGGGCCATGCGGGTCAGGGCGGCTGCGGAGGCTGACGTCATCTCGGCCGACACGCCCAGGTCCGACAGGTAGCTGGCGGTGTCCTGCATTTCCTTGGAGCGGCGCACGGCGTGCTTGGCGGTGCCGGTCAGGAACCTGTCGATGACGGCTTGGCCGTCTCCGGCGAGTTGACCGGCGATCTGGGCCCGGATCCAGTCCTCCAGCCCGGCGGCCCGCCCGGCGGTGACCGCTTCGACGACGACTGAGGCCAGGCCCTTCATCAGGACGCTGCGGAGAAGTTTGTGGGCCATGGCCGCACCCGGCTCGCCGTCGGCGATTTCGACGTCGGCCCCCAGCGGGGACAGGAGCTCGGCAACGGCCCGGGAGCCGGGGCCGCTGACCATCAGCGGTGTCCGTACACCCTGAGTGGGGACCGGCCCGAGGATGGCGACGTCGGCGAAGGCTGCCCGGCTGGGAAGCTGGCCGAGTGCGCGCATGGCCTGCGGGGAGGATGAGGTGAAGTCCGCGTAGCAGCTCCCCGCGGGCAGGACCGGCAGGCACTCCTGCGCGACTGCCCGTGCGGCGCCGGCCCCGGTGAGGACGAGGACGATGTCAGCTCCGGCGCAGGCTTCGGCGGCGGTAGCTGCGCGGGTGACGCCGGCCGGGGTGGTCGGGGCCACGGGATCAAACCCGGTGACCGTGTGGCCGGCGGCAGTGAGGGCTGCGGCGTAGGTGGCTCCGGCTTCGCCGAGGCCGATAACGGTGCACGCTGTCATTTGTTAGGTGTCTTTTCTGTCTAGTGGCGGTCGGCGATGATGGCGGCCCGGCGGCTGGTTTCGTCGGCGAAGACGGCCTCGGCGGCTTCCGCCACGGCTGCTGCCTGTTCCCGCGGAATGACAACCACGCCGTCGGAGTCGCCGATAATGACGTCGCCCGGCAGGACGGGCACCCCGCCGAAGGAAATCGGGGTGCCGAGCCGGGAGGGCCCGTTCTTGTAGGGGCCGGCGGGGGTGGTGGCGCGGGCGAAGACCGGCATGCCGATCTCGCCGAGGGCTTCGGCGTCGCGGGCCGCCCCGTCCAGGGCGAAGCCCGCGATGCCGAGGTTGATGGCGCGTTCGCCGATCAGTTCGCCCACCAGGGCCCGGGATTCGTCCCCGCCGCCGGAGACGACGATCACGTCTCCGGGGCGGGCGAGCTGCAGGGCGCGGTGGATGCCTTGGTTGTCGCCGGGGCGTGTCCAGACGGTGAAGGCCGGTCCGGCGAGGCGGGCGCCGGGCCAGATGGCCTGGATGGCTGAGTCGGCGATTCCGAGGCGGTCCATGGCGTCGCCGATGTTGGCGGCGGGCACTTTGGCGAGGCGCTCGAGCACGTCCTTGTCGGGGCGGGCGAAGTCTGCGTCGATGTCCTCAAGGACGGGCGTTGTCATGGTGGTGTCTTCCGTGGATGGGGGTTGGTGGGAGGACTAGTCTTTTTTCTGAACCAGTGGGAGGACCTTCTTGAAGTCCTCTTCCTGGCCGGCCCAGAACTGCTTGTAGTCGCCGCCGTTGAGGTAGCTGGTCTGCAGGCCCAGGTCCTTCATCTTCTGCACCACGGCCGGGTCTTCGATGGCCTTCTGCAGGGCAGCTTCCAGCTTCTTCGCGACACCGTCGGGCAGCCCAGCTGGGGCGGAGTAGCCGCGGACGGTACCGGCTTCAACTTCGTAGCCTGATTCCTTGAAGGTGGGGACATCGGGCAACGCCGGGGACCGCTCGGAGGTCATTACGCCCAGGACGCGGGCCTTGCCCTGCTTGGTCAGGTCGGTCACGTCGCTGACGTTGGCGACGAGGATGTCAACGTGCTTGCCGAGGAACGCGGTGGTGGCCTGGGATGCGCCTTCGGAGAAGTGGACCGGGGCGAACTCGGCACCGGTAGCTTCCTGGATCTGCGCCATGGCGAAGTGTTCGCCGGTTTGCAGGCCCGTGGTGGAGGCGGTCATGGACTTCGGGTTGGCCTTGGCGGCGTCCAGGAGTTCCTTCAGCGTCTGGTAGGGGCTGTCGGGCTGTACGGCGATGACGGCGGGGTCTATGACCTGACGGCCGAGGGGCTGAAAGCTCTCGCGGGTGTACTTGGCGCCGCGGGAGGGATCAAGGGGTGAAACGACCACTGACGGGGAGCCGGTGGCGCCGATGGTGTATCCGTCGGCCTTGGCACTGGTCAGCTGGGTGTAGCCGATCTGGCCGCCGGCGCCGGGCTTGTTGATGACCTCAACGTTGGTGCCCAGCTCTTTCTCCAGGATGGGCTGGATGAGCCTGGCTGCCGTGTCGACTGCCCCGCCTGAGCCGAAGGCGACGACGATGTCGATGGACTTGCCCTTTTTCGGGAAGTCGTCGGCGGCGGTGGTGGTGGCTCCGGCGTTGGCACCGCAGCCGGTGAGGGCGATCAGGGTTGCTGCTGCGAAGGCAGCGGCGATACGGGGACGGGTGATCATTGTTCTTCTCCTTTGAAGGGGTGTTTGGGGGTAGTGCATGTGAGGGGTGGTTTTAGGTTTCGGGGTCTTCGTTCAGTGCCTTGGGCTTGCGGAGCTTGAGCAGCGGGCTGAAGACGATGAGGAGGCCGAGGCCGATGAGGACTGCAGAGAAGGGGCGGTTGACGAAGATGCCGAAGTCGCCCTGCGAGATTTCCAGGGATTCCCGGAGGGAGCGTTCCATGAGCGGTCCGAGTACCAGCGTCAGCACCATGGGCGCCAGTGGAATATCCAGGTGCCGCAGGGCGAGGCCGAGGAGGCCGAAGCCGATCATCACGAAGACATCGAAGACGCTGAAGTTGATGGTGTAGGCGCCGATGACCATGAAGAGCAGGATGAGGGCGGTCAGGATCGTTGTCGGCACACGGAGGATGGAGGTCCACAGCCCGACCAGGGGAACGTTCAGGATCAGCAGGAGAAGGTTGCCGATGAAGAGGCTCGCGATGATCGCCCAGGCGATTTCGGAGTGCTCGGTGAAGAGGGTCGGCCCCGGGGTGAGGCCCTGCTGAAGGAATGCTCCCATCAGCACGGCGATGGTGGGTGATGCCGGGATGCCGAGGGTGAAGAGCGGGATCAGTGCGGCGTTGGCGTGGGAGTTATTGGCTGTTTCCGGGCCGGCGACACCTTCGATGGCGCCTTTGCCCAACTCGTTGCGGTGGCGGGAAAACTTCTTTTCGGCGCCGTATGCCAGCAGGGAGGACACGGAACCGGTCATGCCGGGGATGAGTCCGAGTCCGAAGCCGATGCCGGTGCCGCGGGCCATGGCCGGTGCGCTCCGGCGCCATTCCCCGCGGTTGGGGAGCAGGGAACGGAAATTCGGTGCATGCACTGTGGGCGTTGCACTGTTTTTGCGGTGGGAGAGAAGTTCGGAGAGTCCGAAGACGCCCACGATCACGGCGACGAAGCTGACGCCGTCCAGGAGCCGGTCCATACCGAAGGTGAACCTGGGTGCGCCGGCAACCGGGTCGATACCGACCATGGCGATCAGCAGGCCCAGGGCGCCGGAGATGACTGCTTTCACCATGGATTTGCCGGCCAGGGCGACGAGGAGGGATATGCCGACGACCATCAGGGCGAAGAATTCGGGTGGTCCGACGAGCAGGCCGAGTTCCCCAAGGGGTTTCGCGGCCGCGACCAGGCCCAAGGTGGCTATCGTTCCGCCGACGAAGGATCCGACGGCGGCGATGGTAAGTGCCGCCCCCGCCTTGCCCATCTTTGTCATCGCGTAGCCGTCAATGGTCGTGATGGCAGAAGCGGCCTCACCGGGCGTGTTCAGCAGCACGCTGGTGATGGTTCCCCCGTAGGCGGTGCCGTAGAAGATGGCGCACAGCATGATGATCGCGCCGGTCGCATCCAGGTTCATCGTGAGGGGGATCAAGAGAGCGACACCGGCGACGGGCCCGATTCCGGGCAGGACGCCGATGATGGTGCCGAGGATGCAGCCCAGGAAGGCAAAGAGCAGGTTTTGCCAGGTCATGGCGGCCGCGAAGCCGCCCATAAGTTCGTTGAAGATTTCCACGTCTAGAGTCCGATCGTGTTCAGCAGGGGGAAGGCCGAGACGGGCAGCGACACGTTCAGGCCGTAGTTGAAGGCGTAGAACGCACCAACGCTGCCGGCGAGGGCCGTGACCAGGGAAGATACCCAGGACCGGCGTCCGCGCACCTTCAGGTGGTACATCAGGAACACGAACATGCTCAGCTGGAAGCCGAGCATGTCCATCACCGCCGCAAGGATGACCAGGCTCACGACGACCTCAATTACCAGTCGCCGGTCCACACCTTCGCCTGTCTCGCTGGGGCTGCGCAGTTCCTGGATGAGCCAGAGCGCCGACATCGCGACCAGCACCGCTCCCATGGCGAACGGGAACAGGCCGGGGCCCGGCCCCAGCGAGGTCCACAGGCCGAGGCCGACCGAATTGACCAGGACGTAGGCGCCGACGGCGGCGAACGCGCTGATACCCACCAGCACGGAGCGAGCCACTCGGGCTCGGCTCTCGCTCTCGGGTTTCGTCTTGATGGACTCCGTTGTCATCGTTTCCTTCTAACTCACCTGATAAATTTCATAGAATGAAATTATATTGCGTACAGAGAAATAGTGACACCGGACACAGGGGCTGTCAAGCGCAAGGAAGTTACATAGAATGAAATGATGACGACGCTGACATCCACGCACTCGGGCAGGTCCGCGGATGAGCCGAAGGGCTCGAATATGCGCTCCCTCTCCAGGGCCATGGAGGTATTCGCCGAGCTCCAGCGCGCAGAGCGCCCGCAGCGCCTCAGCGACCTGGCCCGGACATGCGGCATGAGCTCGCCCACCACACTGCGAATCTTGCGGGTCCTGCAGGACTTCGGCATGGTCAGCCAAACGGATAAGTCCTACCGGATCGGGCCGGCCGTGCTGCCCGCAGCCAGAAGCTACCTGGAGAATGATCCACTGGTCGTCGCGGCTCGTCCCGTCCTGCAGCAGGTGGCATCCCAGACCGGGCTCACGGCATCGCTGTATACGCGTCTCGGATTCGAGCGGATCCTGGTTGCCCGCGTCGATGGCGAGGCCCCCCTTCGCTACGACCTCCCCCTGGGCAAGCGGCTTCCGCTCACTTTGGGGGCGGCGGGCAAGATTCTCCTTGCCTCGGCTTCCGAAGAGGAGCTCCAGCAGGTGGCGGCAGCAGCGATCGCTGCAGGCCACGAGGACGCCACATTTACGGCCGAGGCGCTGCGCTCCCGGCTACCCGGGCCCGGAGACGACTACGCATACTCGGCTGATGAACGCGCCACGGGAGTCCTGTCAGTCGCTGTGGCCGTACCTCACCGGGCCGGCCCGCCCAGCGAGTCCATTTCCCTGACGAGCCCGGTTGAGGCTGCCACCGAAGCCACGCTCCGGGCCGGCGTTCCGGAGCTGCGGCGCGCGGCAGGCAGGCTCTCGGAGTTACTGGAAGGCTCCGTGTATTAAAAGGAGTCCCGCCGGAGCCGGGCTCCATCGGCAGCCGTCCGAGCGCCGTCGGATGCCCGGCTCCCGCTAGGGACCTTAGTACCTAGTGAAACTTGAATTCCCGGCGTATTGCTGGGAGTGTGAACGCCGCCGGTTTCCTGGATCCTGGCGCCGGCTGGGCCGGCGGACGGGGCCCCGCGCCGGGGCAGGGCCGGAGGCAGGGCGCTCCATGGATCAGGACCGAGGGGCTGTGGAGCCGATATGTCGCCATGGGGGATTCATTTACGGCCGGTCTCGGGGATCCGAAACCACTGAGTCCGGGCGGCATGAGGGGCTGGGCGGACCGAGTCGCCGAAGAACTCAGCGAGGGCAGGGCGGATTTCCGCTACGCCAATCTCGCTGTCAACGGCCTGGTCCTGCGTGAAATCCTGGAGCGGCAGCTCGGACCCGCAATCGCACTGAAGCCGGACCTGGTCACGCTCTCCGCCGGCGGAAACGACCTGGTCTTCCACCGGAGCGATCCGGACCGGCTGGCTGCCACCCTCGACGCCGCAGTGGGCATGCTCAGTGCCACCGGCGCCACCATCGTGCTGTTCACCGGCCCGGACTGGGGCGACACTCCGCTGCTGGGCCATAACCGGGGCAGGGTGGCCGTCTTCAACGAGAACATCCGGACCATCGCCACGCGCCATCACGGGGTCATCGCCGATCTTTGGGCCTTGCGGCAGCTCTCCGAACCGAGAATGTGGGATCCCGACCGCCTGCACTTCTCCCCGCTCGGGCACCACACGATCGCGGCCATGGTGCTGGAATCTCTCGACGTCCCCCACACCCTGAGGCCGCTGGAACCCAAGCCCATGCCCGCAGCGAGCTGGCGGGACAGCAAAGCCGGAGACCTCGCCTGGTTCACCAACTACCTGCTTCCCTGGATGGTCAGCCGCGTCCGGAAACGGTCCGATGCCCCGCTGCGGACTGCCAAGCGTCCCGAGCCGGGCCCGGTCTACGGATCCTGAAGCCCTGCAGTCTGAGGCGCTGCCTCCGGACCCTAGTCCCGTTGCGATCTGTCGGCTAATCTGCAGGAACGGCCCACCGCCGGGTCTCGATGGCGATCACGAGGAGCGAAGTTGTCTAATCACACTTACAGCATTTCTGAAATTGTCGGAACGTCGAACGACGGCGTTGACGCCGCCGTCCGCAACGGCATCGCCGAGGCCGCCAAGACCCTGCGGAACCTGGACTGGTTTGAAGTCAAGGAAATCCGCGGACACCTCGAAAACGGCGAGGTGTCCGACTGGCAAGTGACCATCAAGCTCGGGTTCCGGCTGGAACGGTAGCCTCCGACGCCGCCCCGCACGCCCCGCCTTCGCAGGACCATCGCGTGCAGTACACGCAACTCGGCCGCTCGGGCCTGAAAGTCTCCAGGATTTGCCTCGGAACCATGAACTTCGGCCCAAAGACCGAAGAGGCGGATGCCCACGCCATCATGGACTCGGCACTGAGTGCGGGCATCAACTTCTTCGACACCGCCAACGTCTACGGCGGTACCGGCCAGCGGGGCCGTACGGAGGAAATCCTTGGCCGATGGTTCGCCACCGGCGGCCAGCGGCGTGAACGGACCGTGCTGGCGACGAAACTTTACGGCACGATGACGGACCGGCCCAACGAGTCGCGGCTTTCCGCGTTGAACATCCGACGCGCCCTCGACGCGAGCCTGAAGCGGTTGCAGACGGACTACATCGACCTCTACCAGTTCCACCACGTGGACCGGGCCACGCCTTGGGACGAAATCTGGCAGGCGATCGACGTCGCGGTCCAGCAGGGAAAGATTCTCTATTCGGGCAGCAGCAACTTTGCCGGCTGGCAGATCGCGCGGGCGCAGGAGGCTGCCTCGCGCCGCCACACCTACGGTCTGGTCAGCGAGCAGTCCATCTACAACCTGCTGACCCGCAACGTCGAGCTGGAGGTCATTCCGGCCGCGCAACAGTACGGGCTCGGGCTGATGCCCTGGTCGCCGTTACAGGGCGGGCTGCTGGGCGGCGTGCTGAAGCCGGGGCGCGACGGTGTGCGCCGCACCGAGGGCCGGTCCCTCGAAACCCTCAAGAAGCACCAGGACCAGATCCGCCAATACGAGGATTTCACCCGGGAACTGGCGCGGGAACCGGGTGATGTCGCCCTGGCATGGCTGCTGCACCAGCCGGCCGTCACCGCCCCGGTGGTGGGCCCCCGCACCCAGGACCAGCTCGGCTCAGCCCTCCGCGCCCTGGACCTCGCGCTCGAGCCCGAGGCGCTGCAGCGCCTCGATGACATTTTCCCCGGATACAGGACGGCACCGGAGGACTATGCGTGGTGACACCCGCAATTAATCGAGATCGGCGGATGGCCAGCCACGGAGAAAGGAGAGCTGTTACCAGCCACAAATAGGGGCGTAAAACCCCACGGCAGCCGCGGCGAGGAGGATTCCCTTCCTCTCGAATGGCTCTTTGATACTAAGCATGATTAGTATTGGGGGAAGAAGGATGTAGCGCACCCGGCAACCCGGGTGCCTCCTCAATGAAGAAGAAGGAACGATAAAAATGGGTTTTTTCGCATTTCTGATTCTGGGCCTCATCGCCGGCGCAATCGCTAAGGCAATCCTCCCGGGCAAGCAGGGCGGTGGCATTCTCATCACGCTGCTGCTCGGCGTCGTCGGCGCTATTCTTGGCGGCTGGATTGGCGGATTGCTCTTCAACACGGGCATCAATGAGTTCTTCTCGCTGTCGACCTGGCTCCTGGCCATCGGCGGTGCGATCATCGTCCTGCTCGTTTACGGCATGATCACCAAGCGTTCGGCCCGCTAAAGCCAACGCGACCGGAAACCGGTCCCGGGATTTTTCCCGGGGCCGGTTTTTTGGCACACGGCCCCCACCACTTTTAATACCCAGCACCATCGAGGAACAGGAGTACGGCATGAAAGGCAAACTTCTTTTCGGAGCAGGAATCGCAGCGGGCTACGTTCTCGGGTCGCGGTCCGGACGCGCCGCCTACGAGAAGCTCAAGGCACGGGCGGCAGCCCTCTGGGAAAGCCAGCCCGTCCAGGACAAGGTGGCCGCGGCAACCGACGCGGTGAAGGAAAAGGCCCCCGAGGTGTCCGAACAGCTCGGCGAAGCCGCCCGGCGGGCGGGGACGGTCATTGGTTCCGCGGTCCGCCGTGACCCCTCCCCCACCGAGCCTGCAGGCAAGGCGGACGACGGCGGCATCACGGCTTCCGGCGGTGGCATCCCCGCGCACAGCGCCCATCCCGAAACCGTCAACCTCGGGACCTCCACCGCGTCCGACGTCGAGTCGGACCCGGCACTGAACGACCAGGCCGGCCAGGACTGGTCCGACGAAGGCGGAGCCACCAGCGCCGGTCCCGCGACCAACGTCGACCCCGACAAGCTGTCCTAACCCAAGCCGTTCGGGCTACGAGGGCACACCCCGCACGGGTGTCCCGATGACGACCGTGGCGTCCAGCTCCTCAGAGCTGGCCACCCGGGCCGTCAGGCCGCTGCGGATGAAAAGATCCACGGTCTGCGGCGCCTGCCGCCGGCTCGTTTCGATCAGCAGGTGCCCGCCGGGGGCCAGCCACTGCGGCGCCCCGGCCGCCACCAGCCGCTGCACCTGAAGCCCGTCTTCACCGCCGTCGAGGGAAACCCGCGGCTCGTGGAGGCGGGCCTCCTGCGGCATGGTGCCAATTTCGGCGGAGGGAACATACGGGGCGTTGACGGCGAGGACATCGACCCGGCCGCGCAGCCGCTCCGGGAGCGGCCCGTAAAGATTCCCTTGGTGGACCTCACCGCCGCACGGCACGATGTTGCGGACCGTGCACTGCACGGCTGCCTCGTCGACGTCGGAGGCATGAAGCTGCACGGGACCGGCCAGCGCCGCGAGCGCGGTCCCCACCGCCCCGGAGCCGCAGCAGAGGTCGACGACGACCGGCGCCTGTCCGGTGCCGCCGGATGCGCCCAGGAGCCGCGCGGCCACCCGGACCAGGAACTCGGTGCGGCGGCGGGGCACAAAGACTCCGGTGTCCACTTGGATCCGGAGTCCGCAAAACTCCGCCCAGCCGAGGAGGTGCTCGAGGGGCAGGCCGGAAACCCGCTGCTCCACGAGCGCGTCGAGGTGATCCGGTGTGGCTGCGGCCTCGGCCAGCAGCCTGGCCTCCTCCTCCGCGAAGACGCAGCCGGCCGCACGGAGCCTCTTGACGATATTGAGCCGCGTAATGACCTCGGGCCGGGGCGCGGGAGGGGCGGTCATGCCAAGGATCCCCTTCCGTTAGTGTGCCGGAAATCTCATGCTACCGAAGTGGCAGGACGGCACCATGTCCATGCGATAAATGGCTTCCGAATCACGGCTGCCGAAGGCCGCATGTCCCGCACAGGAGGCGGCGGATGGACATGCCCGGCAACCCGTGACCGCGGGACATGCCCATTCCCCGGACCCAGGACCGGACCTAACACCGCCATGTCCAACCCTCGAAGCAGCGGGAGCGCATGTCCCGCGGAAAGAAGCATCCGCGCGCCCGTCAGCGCCCCGAGCCGGCCCAGTCCAGCAGGCGGTCCAGTGGCCACGTGGTGACGATCCGCTCCGCCGGCACGCCGTTGCTTTCGGCCCGTTCGGCGCCGTACTGCAGGAAATCGAGCTGCCCCGGGGCGTGGGCGTCGCTGTTGATGCTGAACAGGCAGCCGGCGTCGAGGGCCAGGTCGATGAGGGCGCCGGGCGGGTCCTGGCGTTCGGGCCGTGAATTGATTTCAACGGCGACGTTGTGCTCCGCGCAGGCAGCGAAGACCTCTTCGGCGTCGAACTCCGACGCCGGGCGGGTGCCCCGGCCGCCTTGGACCAGGCGGCCGGTGCAGTGGCCGAGCACGTTGGTGTGCGGGTCCGTGACGGCGCCAAGCATCCGGCGGGTCATGGTGCGCCTGTCGGAGCGAAGCTTCGAATGCACGCTGGCGACGACGATATCCAGCCGGTCCAGCATCTCCGGGGTCTGGTCCAGGGTGCCGTCCTCGAGGATGTCGGCCTCGATGCCCCGCAGGAGGCGGACGCCGCCGTCGGCGTTGATCTCCTCGACAATGGCGAGCTGCTCCGCGAGCCGCCCGGCACTCAAACCGTTGGCGATCTTGAGATTGGGCGAATGGTCCGTCAGGGCAAGGTACTCGCGGCCCAGGATCTTGGCGGCGTCCACCATGGCCTCAATCGGGGATCCGCCGTCGGACCAGTCGCTGTGGCTGTGCAGGTCACCGCGCAGCGCGGCCAGCAGCTCGTGTCCGCCCGGCACCAGCGGCTGGGCTCCCCGGCTTCGCAGTCCGCCCAGGTACTCCGGAACGTCACCGTCGAGCGCCTGACTGATGACCTGGAAGGTCCGGTCGCCGATCCCTTTGGTCCGCTTCAGCCGGCCGTCGCGGGTCCGGGCGGCCAGTTCTTCGGCCTCGAGGCCGGCGATGATCCCGGCGGCTTTCCGGAACGCCTGGATCTTGAACGTCGGCGCGAGCTCGCGTTCGAGCCAGAAGGCAATCTCATTGAGCGCGTCGACGGCATCCATGGCACCATCTTGCACCCCGGCGGGGGTGCCGGGGACCTCCGGGGTGTTCGAATGTCGCGGCGTTTTGGGCAGCGGTGCCTTCGTTCTGAGAGACTTGTCCCGGCCGGGGCCTGATCCGGTGGGGAACTACGCCGGCGGTCCATGGGGAGGGCCGGCCTGGCAGCTGGGAAATCTTCAGAATTATGGTGCTGCTCGACCGGTCTACGCTCATGGTGGTCTTCGCCGTGATGACGCTGACCATGCTGGTCCTGTTCTACTTCGACACCTACCGCAAGAGCCGGGCTCCCTTCGCCGGGTGGTGGTGCTGGGCTGTCGCTTCCTTTTTCGTGGCCGCCGTCCTGTACTTCCTGGGCGAGGTCCAGGCAGTCGGCTGGGCCACGAGCCTGGGCAACGGTGTGATGGTGCTCGGCTCGGGCTGCGTCTGGGCCGGCACCCGCTCGCTGGCCGGCCGGCGGGTCCGGCCCGGGCTTTTCGGGTTCCCGGCGACGGCGGCTGTCGCCGTTGACGCCGCAGTCCGCTATTCAGAAAACGCCCGGATCGGCAGCGTGGTGCTCCTGGCGCTGATGGGCACCGCGATCGGACTGGCGTCCGTGGAACTGTGGCGCGAGCGGGAAGAGTCCTGGCACCTTGTCCGGTCCCTCGCCGTCGCGACGGCGGGCTGTGCCGCGTATTATCTGAGCCGGACAGTCGGGCTGGCCGCGCTTGGCCCGGCGGATCCGCTGTTCCAGGTGCTGTTCGGCACGGGCGTGACCCTGCTGATGGCCATGGTCCTGTTGGTGGTGGTCTCTTCCAGCATCACATCGCTGAACTACGCCCGCCGCACCGAGGACCTGCAGGAGCTGGCCTACCGTGACGGGCTGACCGGGCTGTTGAACCGCGGGGAATTCATGCACCAGGCCAACCGCAGGCTCCGGGCCAACCTGGCGGCCGGCGTCGACACGGCGGTTGTGATGGCGGACCTGGACCGGTTCAAGGCAGTCAACGACCGTTTCGGACATGACGCGGGCGACGGCGTCATCCGGGCTTTCGCCGACGCCTGCCGCTCAGCCGTGCGGGACGCTGACCTGGTGGGCCGCTACGGTGGCGAAGAATTCGCGCTGCTGCTCGACGGCGCCGACGCCGAGGAGGGCGTCCGGATCGCCGACAGGATCAACGCCTCGCTGGCCGAAAACAGTTCCCTGCCCGACGGCATGGACGCGCCGACGGCGAGCTTTGGCGTGGTTGACTCGCGCGACCGGAACGCGGGGCTGCAGCGCCTCCTCCGGGAAGCGGACCGGGCCCTGTATGAGGCCAAGGCGGCGGGCCGTAACCGGGCGGTCATCGGGTTCACCGGGGCGGGCACCCAGGCAGGCTGAGCCGCCCGGAGCTTGAGCTGCCTTGAGTCCGAGCCGCCCGGCAGCTCAGGATGCGCGCGGAAGCTTGGCTGCGAGCTTGCCCGCCGCGGCAGCCGAAGGCCGAGCCGCGGGATCCATGGCGGTCATGGCGGCCAGCAGCGCTACCCAAGCCGCACCGAGGCCGGCCGGTATCGCGGGATCGCGAAGGGTCCGCGCCACCAGGGATTCCACCGGGGTTCCCGGGAACGCCTTGGACCCTGTGAGGCACTCCAGCAGCACGAGTCCCAGGGAGTAGATGTCGCCGGGCTCGCCCGGGTGCCGGCCTGCGGCCTGCTCCGGGCTCATGTAGTGCACGGTGCCGGAGGAATCCCCCGGCTCCAGCTCGGTGCCGGCCGGGGTGGCGATGCCGAAATCGGCGATCCGGACGGCGGAACGCCGCAGTTCACTCAGCAGGATGTTCGCGGGTTTGATGTCCCGGTGGACCAGGCCCCGCGCATGGACGTGTGCCAGCCCGGACAGTGCCGCCTCAGCCCAGCGGGCCACGTCGCCGGCGGCTGCGGCGCCGTTGCGGATCCGCTCGGCGAGGCTTCCGCCGTAGGCATACTCCTCGACGAGGAACGGGCGGCCCGCCCACTGGTCACCTGCCGGGACAATACCCTCGGCGATGAAGGTGACGACCGCGGGGTGGTCCAGCGAAGCCAGGATGCGCGCCTCGGCGTGGATCCGTTCCGACTGCCGCGGGTCAGGGCCTTCGGCGACTTTAATCGCGACGGGCCGTCCGTCGTGCAGGTCCGTCCCGCGGAACACTGTCGCGGTGGCGCCCCGCCCCAAGAGCTCATGGACGACGAAACGCCCCGAGGGGGCGTCAGGAAGCGCCAGCACTCTGGCACCGAGTCCGGCTGAAATGACCGCGGGGGCGGTGACCGCGGGCCGTTCCGCCAAGACCGCAGTTGAGGGCAGGGTCACCGGCTGAGCTCGGACAGAATGCCGGACGTATGCACTATGCCGTCCAGCTGGAAGCCGCAACCGCAGCGCCAGACCGGCGGCAGCTCTGCCGCGGCATCGACCGGCGCGAAGGAGTACACGGAAATAGTGGCCGCGGCCGGGGCTTTCCACTCCATTGGCATCCCGCAGTGGCTCGGTGCAGCCAAGGCCTGCGCGGGAGGCAGAACGGCTGGTGCCATTTCAGCCACGGCGCCGCCGGAAAAGCTAATATCAGACATAGTTGGTAAGCATACATATAACTAGTCAGACTAGCTAGTTGACGCGCCGGTTAATCTCCGACGTCGGCTGACGGCTCCGCGATGGCTTCACTCATGCGCCTCAGGAACTTGACTATGGTTCTCGCCTCCTCGCTGCTGAGACCTTCCGCGACGGTCATCATTCTGCGGTGCATCTCCCCCAGGGTGGCGCGGACCTCTGCATCCGTAGCCGCCGTGGGGACGATCACCAGCGAGCGCCGGTCCGTGGGGTGTGGCTCACGGCGGACATGTCCACTGCTTACGAGCCGGTCGATCAACGAGGTGGTGGAGGCCGTGGTGATTCCCAGGACGCGGCTAAGGTCCTTGGGTCCCGCCTGCTCGCCGGCAGCCTGGGCGCGAAGCAGGTACCTCAACGCCAGCAGGTCCGTCTCGCCCATTCCCATGGAGTCTCTGGTGGAGCGCCGCCGGGCGACTTCCACAATGCGGTACTCACGCAGGGCCTGGAGGACGGCGCCGGGCGGGTCAAGGCCGTCGTCGGGTCCATACCAATACCCGGAGCCGGGGTGGCTGTTCGCGTTCATCCGGCAATCCTAGCCCAACTGATTACTAGCCCATCGTGCTATTGCGCGGACGGCCGGGTAACGCCAGGGCCCTGGTAGAGCGGAGATGCCTGCGGTGAGCTGAGCCGCGGCCCCTACCAGCTGGCACCGGGCTCGTAAGTCCCGGCGCTCCACTCCTGACCTTCGGGGTCAAGCACCCTAGCCCTGCGCGTGCCCCACTCCGTCTCTTCCGGCGGGATCACGGCACTCCCCCCGCCCGACAAGGCCTTCCGGTAGAAGTCATCAACGTCATCGACCAGGAGATAGAGGCCGCCGCCCGTGGATCTGCCGATCAGTGCGGGTCGCTGGTAGTCCGCATCGGCGCTCGAGACCATGATGACGGCGTCACCCATGCGGACCTCGGCGTGTGCGACTTCGCCGGCGCCGGAATCTTGACGGCGGACCAAGGAAAACCCGACGTGCTCCATCCACGACAGTGCCGCCGGCGCGTCTCGGTAGCTGAGGTAGGCGAAGAGCCGGGCGTCCATGACGGCATGATATCCCCGGAGCTTCGCACGGGCCATCGCTGCCAGCATCAAGATCACACTCGAACGCACGGACCGCCTAACGCCCACGCGGGAGCAAACCGGGGCCGGACGCAAAAAACCCCGGCATCCTGTCGCCAGGATGCCGGGGTTTTCCCACTCTTCGCTAAAAGAGTGGGCCCTGTGGGGATCGAACCCACGACCCACGGATTAAAAGTCCGATGCTCTACCAACTGAGCTAAAGGCCCCAGCCGATGCCCTGAAACCGCGGATGAATCCGCTGTTTTAGGGCCGATCAGCCCAGTCCATTTCTGGACGTTAATACTGTACCCCAGACCGCGGCCGGTTTTTCGCACGGGCCCGGACGCCGCCGTCGTGCGCCGGGCGGGTCTCCGGCGCCGGCCCGGCCTCCGGCTTCGGAGCCGCCTCCGGCCTGCGGGCCGTATGCTCGATTCCCCGACGGCACTGGAGTAGCGTGGTGGCATGAGCGAGCAAGCAGGATCCAGCGCCCCCGGACCGCACCGGCACCACAAGCCGAAGGCCTTCGCCCCCATCGACTTTGAGCCCTTCGCGGGCGGAGCCGACCCTGCCCGCATCTCCGAGGCCGCCCATCTCGCCGCGCAGGCACTCGTGCGCCGCGGACGCGACAGCGATGACCCGGTTGTGACCAAGCGGCTCGTGAAGCTCGCCGACGAACAGGGTCTGGAGGCCATCGCCGAAATGTGGGCCGAAAGCCCCGCACGCTCGCTCCCCGGCGCTCTCTGGCGCCTGTACGCCCTCCGTGCCGCCACCATCCAGGACCCCGAGCGGATCTCCGTGTACTTCAGAGCCGGCAAGGACACCGCCCAGGTCTCGCACGTGGTGGCCGGCGCCGCCGAGCCCCCCGGAGCGGACGAGATGAAGTCGATGGCGGACGCCATCCTCTCGGGCGCGTTCGACGGCGATTTCGACGTCGCGCTGGAACGTTCCGCCGCGTTCTGCCGCGTCGTGGCGCTGGGCCAGGCCACCCTCGCCGACGGCGCAGAACACGGCAACGAGAGTCACGCGAGCAAGCTCACGCGCAATTCGCATCTCCTCGTGAAGACCGCCGAGGACCTCGAGCACGCCGCCAACGCGTGGCGGCTGGGCGAACTGGACTGAGCCCCCTGGCATGCCGCCGGCCCCCCGGTACGCATGCCGCCCGCGGACTGTCAATGTTGACTTGTCCCCAACCACGTAGAAAACTAAAAGCGGTGCCGAACCGCGAAACCCCCGGGCTTCAACATTTAGCCGCCTAGAGCGGCCTACCGCCGAGAGGCGTATCCGGTTCGGCACCATTTTCATGCCCTTTTTTGCCCGGCTGCCGGCTGCCGGCTGGATGCCGGGCAAACGTGCGTACGGGCAGCCGCCGGACACCGCCGCCAGCCGTGCGGGGGGCCTTTGAACGCAATTCCGGCCCCTGGGTTCGGCGTCGGCGGCGCGTCCGTGTCAAAGTGCCCCCGGACCGCAGCCCATGTTCGTGCCGCCCCGTGGCTGCGGTCAGTTCCCGGCGAGCTCCGTGTACAGCTTCTGGACCCGGGCCTTGATGTCGTCCCGGACCAGGCGCATGCGTTCCATGCCTTCGATGCCGCGTTCGGAGGGCTCGTCCGTGTCCCAGACCTCGAACCGCTTTCCCTCGGGGGCTTCGACTTTTGCCTCGTTGCCCAGGACGATGACGACGTCGGCCGCGTTCAGTTCTTCGTCGCTGAAGGGTTTGGGGTGTTCGCCGGTGATGTCGATGCCGAGTTCCGCCAGCGAGTCCACGGACTGGGGGTTCAGCGACGTGCCGGGTTTGGTCCCGGCCGAGTGCACCGTGACGGAACCGTCCGCGAGCTGGTTCATGAGTGCGGCGGCGAGCTGGGACTTCCCGCCGTTCTTGCTGCAGACGAACAGGACGCTGGGCTTTTTCGTGGTTTCAGTCATGCGGTTGATTCTTCCTTGTCCGCCTCGGTGTTGCTGAGCAGGGCTGCCGCAGCCCATGGTGATGACGATGTCGGAGGCGCGAACCTGGCCGCCTGCCCGGCTGGTCAGTTTTCGCCGGAGCGGCCGTGGGCCAGCCCGGTGGGGAACCCGACGAGGACCGGTTCGGGCGCCCCGCAGCAACCCCCGGAGGTTACGGCGGCGGAAGCCGCGGTGGCGGCGGCCGGGACGTCGCAGCTGGTGCCGATGTCCGAGGAGCAGACGCCGGTCTCCGGCAGCTCGAGCTGGACCCTGTCCGCGGCCTCGCGGTCTCCGGCCAGCGCGGCCGCGACAGAGCGGACCTGCTCGTAGCCGGTGGCCAGTAGGAACGTGGGCGCCCGGCCGTAGGACTTCATGCCCACGATGTAGAAGTCCTTGTCCGGGTGGGCCAGCAGCGCCGCGCCGTGAGGGGGGACGGTGCCGCAGGAATGGAATTCCGGGTCGATCAGCGGGCCGAGCTCCACGGGTGCTTCGACGGCGGGGTCCAGGTTCAGCCGGAGTTCCCGCAGGATGTCCAGGTCCGGGCGGAACCCGGTGCACGGAACGACGACGTCGGCGTCCAGGGTCCGCCCGTCCACGGACTCGACACTCACGCGCGAGGCGAGGGACTTCAGCGAGCCGATGCCGAATCCGGTGTGCAGTTCAATGGTTCCTGCCTCGACGAGGCGGCGCAGGCGGGCACCGAGCTGGCCGCGGGCGGGCAGTCCGTCGGCGTCGCCGCCGCCGTAGACCTTCTCGGCGGACGGGCCGCGGACGGCCCAGAGGATCCGGGTGCCAGGTTCTTCCTTGGCCAGGCCGGCGAGGCTTATAAGCGTGTTGGCGGCGGAGTGGCCGGCGCCGACCACCAGGACCCGGCGGCCGGCGAACGCGGCGCGGTCACGGCCGGTGACGTCCGGGAGCGGCGCGGAGATCCGGTCCGCCGCGGAGTCTTCGCCGATGGCGGGAAGCCCAGAGGTGCCCAGCGGGTTGCGGGTGGACCAGGTGCCGGAGGCGTCAATGACACCTGCCGCGGCGTGGTCGCGGACTTCTCCGTCCGCGTGCTCGACCCGGACGGTGAACGGGGTGGTCTCGCGGTTGCGGGTGTGGGTCTTATCCATCCCGGCCCGGGTCACGGCGATGACCCGGGCGCCGGTCTGCAGCTTTGAGCTGATGGCCGGGAGCGCGGCCAGCGGGGCGAGGTAGTTATCGATCAGTTCCCCGCCGTAGGGCAGGGCGGTGGGGCGGGGTAATTCCCAGCCGGCGGCTTCGAGCAGGCGGACGGCCTCGGCATCGATGTTGAACCGCCACGGAGAGAACAGTCGGATGTGGCGCCACTGCTCGATGGCGGCGCCCGCCGTCGGGCCCGCCTCGAAGATGAGCGGCTCCAGGCCGCGCTCGAGCAGGTGCGCCGCTGCGGCGAGGCCGATTGGCCCGGCTCCGATGACAGCTACGGGAAGGTTGGTGGCTACATCCATGGTTTCCTCTGGTTCATCCGGTGGGGTGGGCGGTTATTAGCGGGTGCCTGCCGGTCCTTGTGGGACCGGCAAGCGGCGGTGGTGCTCAGCAGCAGTCCAGGTCGCTGTCGCAGCAGTCCTGGCTGGCGTCGGTGCAGGTCGAGTCGGTGCAGCAGCCGGCATCCATTCAGCTCACCTCCTTTCCTCTGCGGGGGTCAGGAGTGGGTGGGTTCCTCGACGAGGGCCGTGGCGATGCTGTCGGCGTCGTCGAGTGCGGCGAGGTAGCGTTCGGCGTCCAGGGCGGCGGCGCAGCCGGTGCCGGCGGCGGTGATGGCCTGCCGGTAGCGGTGGTCCACGGCGTCCCCGCAGGCGAAGACCCCGGAGAGGTTGGTGACGGTGGTCGGGGAATCCACCTTGATGTAGCCCTCGGCGTCGAGGTCCACCTGGCCGTGCAGCAGTTCGGTCCGCGGGACGTGGCCGATCGCGACGAAGATGCCGGTGGCGGCGTGTTCCCGGGTTTCGCCGGTGCGGGTGTCGGTCAGGGTGACGCCGGTGACCTTGCCGTTCCCGTGGATGGCCGTGACGGCGGAGTTCCACGCGAAGCTGATCTTGGGGTTGTCCTTGGCGCGCTGCGCCATGATCCGGGAGGCCCGGAGCTCTCCTTTGCGGACCACCACCGTGACGGACTTCCCGAACCGGGTCAGGAAGGTCGCTTCCTCCATGGCCGAGTCGCCGCCGCCGACGACGACTATGTCCTGGTCGCGGAAGAAGAAGCCGTCGCAGGTGGCACACCAGGAGAGCCCGTGGCCGCTGAACTTCTTCTCCTCGGGCAGGCCAAGTTCCTTATAGGCGGAGCCGGTGGCGAGGATGACGGCGGGCGCCTCGTGCGTCTCTCCGGCGCCGGTGACCACGCGCTTGAGGTGCCCGGTGAGCGTCACTTCGGTGACGTCGTCGAACACCACCTGCGCGCCGAATTTCTCGGCCTGCTGCTGGAGCCCGTCCATGAGCTCGGGGCCCTGGATGCCGCCGGGGAAGCCGGGAAAGTTTTCCACCTCGGTGGTGTTCATCAGGGCACCCCCGGCAGTGACCGCCCCGGCGAGGACGAGCGGCTTGAGCCCGGCTCGCGCGGCGTAGATCGCCGCGGTGTAGCCGGCGGGGCCGGACCCGATGATGATCAGCTGTTCAGTCATGGCCGTGCTCCTATTTGGCGGGCGTGAGGGACGCGATCAGGTCCTCGATGCGGGCCTTGATGTCGTCGCGGATGGGGCGGACGGACTCGACTCCCTGGCCGGCCGGGTCCTCGAGTTCCCAGTCCTCGTAGCGCTTGCCCGGGAAGATCGGGCAGGTGTCGCCGCAGCCCATGGTGATAACGACGTCGGATTCCTTGACGGCCTCGGTGGTGAGGATCTTGGGGATCTCGGCGGACATGTCGATTCCCAGTTCGGCCATGGCCTCGACGGCGGCCGGGTTGACCTTGTCGGCTGGCTGCGAGCCGGCGGAGCGGACCTCGATTCGGCCCTCGCCCAGGGTGGTGAGGAACGCGGCCGCCATCTGGGAGCGGCCGGCGTTGTGGACGCAGACGAACAGGACGGAGGGCTTCTTGGCGGATTCGGCGGTCACGGGGTTTCTCCTGAAGTTTGTTGAGGTCAGATCGAAAGCGAGCTGGCGGTGAAGTAGCGTTTGCGGGCCCAGAGTGCCACGTAAACCAGTGCAACAAGAACGGGAACTTCGATCAAGGGGCCGACGACGCCGGCCAGCGCCTGCCCGGACGTGACTCCGAAGGTGCCGATCGCCACGGCGATGGCGAGTTCGAAGTTGTTGCCGGCGGCGGTGAAGGCGAGTGTGGTGGTTTTTGCGTAGCCGAGGTCCAGCCACTTGCCGATCAGCATCCCTGCGCCAAACACGACGAGGAAGTAGACCAGGAGCGGCAGGGCGATCCGGACGACGTCGAGCGGCCGGGAGGTGATGGTTCCGCCCTGCAGGGCGAACAACAGCGTGATGGTGAAGAGCAGGCCGTAGAGTGCCCAGGGGCCAAGCCTCGGCAGGAACGTGCCTTCGTACCAGTCCCGGCCCCTTGCCTTTTCGCCAAGGGTGCGGGTGAGGAATCCGGCCAGCAGCGGGATTCCAAGGAATACCAGGACCGAGGCGGTGATGGCCCAGAAGGAGAAGTCCGCGCTGGTGGTGGGCAGGCCCAGCCAGGACGGCAGGAGCTGCAGGTAGAACCAGCCGAGCGCGCCGAACGCGATGACCTGGAAGACGGAGTTGATGGCCACCAGCACGGCCGCCGCTTCACGGTCGCCGCAGGCAAGGTCGTTCCAGATCATCACCATGGCGATGCAGCGGGCCAGGCCCACGATGATCAGGCCCGTGCGGTACTCGGGCAGGTCCGGGATGAAGATCCAGGCCAGGGCGAACATGAATGCCGGCGCGAGGACCCAGTTCAACACCAGGGACGTGACCATAAGCTTGCGGTCCCCAACGACGCGGTGCGCCTGGTCGTAGCGGACCTTGGCCAGCACCGGGTACATCATCACCAGCAGCCCGATGGCTATTGGCAGCGAGACCTCGCCGACCTTGACTGCCTCGAGGGCGGTGTTCAGGCCAGGGATGAAGCTGCCCAGGAGCAGCCCCAGGACCATGGCGGCGATGATCCATACCGGCAGGAAACGGTCCAGGGTGGAGAGTTTTCCGACGCCGGCAGATTCACCCTTCAGGGTGGGCGATGGATCAGTCTGGATGCTCACGGGACTCCTGTGCTGCTCAGCTTTAGATTGATGCTTGTCGATATGAAGTATTTCCAACTATATCGACGATTGTCAATCTGTGCGCCAAGTAGGCCCATGAATTCTTTGCCACTGTTGTGCAGGCCCTCGACGAAGCCTGCTGCGCACCATCCGGTCTGGGGCCCGCCAGTGACCGGGCGCCTGCCCGACCGACCGGCCCGCCGTCATATTCCGGAGGCCGCCCGGGCGCCTTCCCGGCGCTCTCAGTCCGGACGGTAAAGTAAGCCCCATGCACGGGTCTTCATCACCTCACACGCCCGGCACACAACACCCGTGCACCTCCCTCCCAAAGACCGGTAATCACACGTGAAGCTGCGCCTTTTCCCCCAGGAGCCCGCCGGGCTGAACCTCCTTGCCCAGCTGGCACGCCAGATTGTGCTCGCTACGGGCACCCTGTCGGAGATCCTCGGCGCGCCCGCCAGCGAGAACGAGCGGCTGGTGGAGGACATGCACAACCACGAGGCGAAGTGCGCGGAGCTGCATTTTGCCCTGCTGACGCATATGCGGACCACCTTCGTGAGCCCGCTCCCCCGCGAGGACATGTATGCCCTGTCCCGGTACCTCAACGAGGCGATGGAGAAACTCGATGCCGCCGCCGAGCTGGTGTCGCTCTACAAGCTGGACCGTCTGCCCAAACGCGCCGCCGACCAGCTGGAAATCATCAGCCGGCAGGCGGAGCTCACAGTGGACGCCATGCGCAATCTGGACAACCTGGACGATCTTGAGGACTACTGGATCGAGATCCTCCGCCTCTCCAAGCGCGCAGAACGGTCGCACCGGGTCTGGGTGGCGGACATGCTCAATGAAATGAAGGCGGCGCGGTACGCCCGCACCAGGGACATCGCCGACGAACTGGTGGGCGTCACCAGGGACATGCGCCGGATCGCAACCCAGGTGGGCAGCATCATCGTCAAGGAATCCTGACGTGACCATCTTCCTGTTTGCCCTGGTGGTCATCCTCGCCGGGGCATTCGCCTTCCTGAACGGTTTCAGGGATGCCTCGGCGTCGGTGGCGCTGGCGGTGCGGACCCGCGCCCTCACCCCCACAGTTGCGGTGCTGCTGGCGGGGTTCTTCAACTTTGTTGGCGCCGGGCTCAGCGCCGCCCTGGCCCTCGCCGTGAGCCGGACGTGGGTGCAGCTCCCCGCCGGCGAAAACGGGCTGGCCATCCTGATAGCCGGCCTTGTCAGTGCCGTGCTCTGGGGCATCTACACGTGGTGGCGGGGCATCCCGTCGTCGTCGACCCACGCGCTGGTCGGCGGGCTGGCCGGGGCGGGCGTCGCCAGCGTCGCCGTCGGCGGAAATGCCGTGGGCGGCGTCGACACGTCTCTGCTTTTCCAGGTGGTGCTCCCGCTGCTGCTCTCACCGGCGCTGGCCTTCGCCGGCGCCTATCTGCTGGTTTGGCCTGCAACCTGGGCTGCGCGGTACACGCCGCCGAATGTCGTCAACAGCCGGTCGCGGCGTGGCCAGAGCATCGCGGCGGGCGCCGTGGCCTTCGCCCACGGCCTGCAGGACGGCCAGCGGACCAGCGCCGTCCTGATCCTGGCCCTGCTGGCGTCGGGGCTGTCCGACGTCAGAGAACTGCCGGTCTGGGTGGCCGTGTTCACCGCGGTTCTTCTGACCGCCGGGACGTTGGCCGGAGGTTGGCGGATTTCCTACACCATCGGCTACCGGCTGATCCGGATGGATCCGTTGCGCGGCTCCCTGGCACAGCTGCTCAGCTCCGTCATGCTGCTGGTGGGCGCGATCGGGCTCCACCTGCCCATCTCCACCACACACACGGTCACCTCGGCCGTACTGGGGTCCGGATCCAACCAGCGTTTCCCCGACACCAACCGGAAAGTGGTGATCGGAGTGCTTTTGTTCTGGGTCCTCACGCCGATAGTCACCGCGGCGGCGGCGTTCGTGCTGGCCCTGGCCCTGTCACCGCTCGCGGAGCTCTAAGAGACACGCCCATTGCTCCGTAGGCGCCCTTTTGAGGGTTCAAAAGGGCGCCTACGGAGCAATCGATGAGCAGTAGCGCCTATCCGAAGCGGCCGGAGACGTAGTCCTCGGTGGCCTTCTGGGTCGGGTTGCTGAACATGGTGTGGGTTTCGCCGTACTCGATCAGCTTGCCCGGCTGCCCGGTGCCCGCGATGTTGAAGAAGGCAGTCTTCTGGGATACCCGGGCGGCCTGCTGCATGTTGTGGGTCACGATCACCACGGTGTACTGGTCCTTGAGCTCATTGATGAGGTCCTCAATGGCAAGCGTGGAAATCGGGTCCAGGGCGGAGCAGGGCTCGTCCATCAGGATGACCTGGGGTTCCACCGCAATGGCGCGTGCGATGCAGAGCCGCTGCTGCTGGCCGCCGGACAGGCCGGAGCCGGGCTTCGCGAGGCGGTCCTTGACCTCGTTCCACAGGTTGGCGCCCCGCAGTGAGCGCTCCACAAGGGCATCGGCCTCGCCCTTGGACATCTTCTGGTTGTTGAGCTTCACGCCGGCCAGCACGTTGTCCCGGATGGACATGGTGGGGAACGGGTTGGGGCGCTGGAACACCATGCCGATCTGCGAGCGGACCGTCACCGGATCGACGCCGGGCCCGTAAAGGTTGTCGCCGTCGAGGAGCACCTCGCCCTCGACCCGGGCGCCGGGGATGACCTCGTGCATGCGGTTCAGGGTGCGCAGGAACGTGGACTTGCCGCAGCCGGACGGGCCGATGAAGGCGGTGACGGACTTGGCTTCGATGTTGATGTTGACGTCTTCGACGGCCAGGAATTTGCTGTAGTAGACGTTCAGGTCTTTGACGTCGATGCGCTTAGACATGATGTTCCTTCACTTGCTGGGGTACGGGCTGAAGAGTGGGGGTTCCGAAACCGGGCTAGCGGCCGGTCTTGGGGGCGAACATGCGGGCTATCAGGCGGGCAATCAGGTTGAGCAGCATCACCAGGATGATGAGGACCAGGGCCGCGCCCCAGGCACGCATGGAGGACGGGTCCGGGTTCGACGGTGACGTCGGGTTGAGGATCTGCGTGTAGATGAACGTGGGCAGCGAGGCCATCCAGCCGCTGAACACGTTGTAGTTGATCGACGTCGCGAAGCCGGCGGTGACCAGGATCGGCGCGGTCTCACCGATCACGCGGGCGATCGCCAGGGTGACGCCCGATGCGATGCCGGAGATCGCCGTCGGGATGACCACCTTGAGGATGGTCCGCCACTTGCGCACACCGAGGGCGTAGGCCGCCTCGCGGAGTTCGTTGGGGACGATCTTCAGCATTTCCTCACTGGAGCGGACCACCACGGGAATCATCAGCACGGACAGCGCGACGGCGGCGACGGCACCCGTCTTGGTGCCCGGCCCCATGACGGCGAAGAAGAAGGCCGCAGCGAACAGGCCGGCCACGATCGAGGGGATGCCGGTCATGACGTCCACGAAGAAGGTGATGGAGCGGGCCAGCGGGCGGTCGTTGCCGTACTCCACCAGGTAAATGGCGGTCAGCAGGCCGACGGGCACCGAGATGACCGTCGCGACCGCGGTGATCAGCAGGGTGCCGATCAGTGCGTGGAAGATGCCGCCGACCACCGGCGCGCCTTCCTCGACACTCTTGTTGTCGAAGGCTCCGGTGACGCCGTTCATCGACGTGGACAGGAAACCCGGGTCGGTGAGTCCGGGAAGGCCGTTCACGAGCACTGTCCAGATCACGGAGATCAGCGGCAGCAGGGCAACCAGGAACGAACCGACGACGAGGCACGTGGCCAGTTTGTCCTTGGCCTTGCGGCTGCCCTCGGCGGCGGCACTCCAGCCGACAAGGCCGGCCGTGAAAAGAATGGCAGAGACGATGCCCCAGCCGAAGGCGTTGAAGCCGATCAGGGCCATGACGGCGGCACCGAGGATCAGGGCCAGGCCCAGGACTGCGTAAGGGGCCCATTTGGGCAGCTGGCCCTTGGTGAGGGCCGAGCGCTTCTTGACGGGGGTCAGGGTGGCGGTCATTTAGTTGGCTCCCGAGAATTCTTTGTGCCGGGTGATGATCCACCGGGCAATCATGTTCACGCCGAGGGTGATCACGAACAGGACCAGGCCTGCCGCGATCAGGGTGCTGACCTGAAGCCCGCTGGCCTCAGGGAAGTTCAGCGCAATCTCGGCGGCGATGGTCTGGTTGCCGGATTGGATCAGGCTCGCGGTGAGGGCGCCGGAGGACAGTACCAGCGCAACAGCCATGGTCTCGCCCAATGCGCGGCCAAGGCCCAGCATGACGGCGCTGACGATTCCGGGGCGGGCGAACGGCAGTACCGCCATCTTGATCATTTCCCACCGCGTGGCTCCCAGCGCCAGGGAGGCTTCCTCATGCAGCTTGGGGGTCTGCAGGAAGATCTCGCGGGTCAGGGAGGTGATGATGGGCAGGACCATGACGGCCAGTACGATTCCCGCGGTCAGGATGGTCTTGCCGGTGGCGGAGGCCGGGCCCTGGAAGATCGGCAGCCAGCCCATGTTGCCGGCCAGCCAGTTGTAGGCCGGCGAGATTTCCTTGGCCAGGAACGCCGCGCCCCAGGCTCCATAGACCACGGAGGGGATGGCGGCGAGCAGATCGACGACGTAGCCGAGGCCGGAGGCGAGCTGCCGCGGGGCGAAGTGCGAGATGAACAGTGCGACGCCGATAGCGATCGGAGTGGCGATCACCAGGGCGATCGTGGCCGCGATGAGCGTGCCGATCACGATCGGCCAGATGTAGGCGAAGAACCCTTCGCCGCCCTTGATCTTGTCAGGAGAGGCCGTGAGGGCGGGGAATGCCTGGACTACGAGGAACAGCGCCACTCCGAAGAGCACGGCCAGGATGAGGCACCCTGCGGCCAGGGTGGCTCCGGAAAAGACTTTGTCTCCGGCGCGGCCTGCGCCCCGTGACGAGGTCAGGGAGGTGGTGGTCACTTCAGGGTCCTTCGGCTTCGAATCTTTTGGTACTTCGGACAAAACGCTCAGGTTCCCTGCCCCGGGCGGACGGTCGGTGACCGTCTGACCGGAACAGGGAACCTGGGTCAGGCTGGTGTTTCCACTATGCCTTGCGGCGGAAGGTAATCCCTAGGACTTGACCTTGATGGACTCGATGGCCGCGATGGCCTTGTCCTGGAGGGTCTTGGACAGCGGGGCGGACTTGGCGGCATCGGCCGCGGTCTTCTGGCCTGCCTCGGAGACTACGTAGTTTTCGAAAGCCTTGACCAGGTCCACGGTCTTCTGGTCAGCGTAGGTGCTGCAGACGACGTGGTAGGAAACCAGGACAACCGGGTAGGCGCCGGCCACGGTGGTCGTGCGGTCCAGCTTGATCGCGACATCGTTGGCCGAGCGGCCTTCAACCGGTTTGCCGGCCTCGACAGCCTTGGCGGCAGCATCGGCCGAGATCGTCACGAATTCGGAGCCGACCTTGATCTGCGCGACGCCCAGCTTGCCGCTCACGGCGGAGTCATCCGCGTAGGTCACGGCGCCCGGGGTGTCGGTGACGGTCTTGACCACACCGGAGGTGCCCTTGGCGTTCTCACCCTGGAGGGTTGCAGGCCAGATGCCGGCGGCCTTGTCCGTCCATACCTCGGGAGCTGCGGCGGCCAGGTACTCCGTGAAGTTGGTCGTGGTGCCGGAGTCATCGGAGCGGTTGACCGGGGTGACGGCCAGATCCGGGAGCGTGACGCCGGCGTTCAGGGCGGCGATCGCGGGATCGTTCCACTTCGCGATTTCACCGCGGAAGATCTTGGCGACGATGGCGGCGTCGAGCTTCAGTTCCTTGACGTCGGGCAGGTTGAAGGCCACCGCGATCGGGGAGATGTAGACGGGGATGTTGAGGGCGCCTTCGGGGCCGCACTTGGCCTGCGAGCTGACAACTTCCTCGTCCTTCAGGTAGGCATCGGAGCCGGCGAACTGGGCCGAGCCGTCGATGATCGCCTTCCGGCCGGCGCCGGAGCCGTCCGGGGAGTACTGAACCGTTGCTCCCGGGTTGGCGGCGGTGAAGCCGGCCTTCCAGGCGTCCATCGCCGCACCGGTCGATGAGGCGCCGATACCCGTCAGGGTGCCGGTGACCTTGGGTCCCGATGCCGTGGCGGTTGCGGGGGCGGTGCCCGTTGCGTTGTCAGAACCACAGGCGGTCAGCGCGAGAGCGCCGGCTGCGATGACAGCGATTGCCGCGTGGCGGCCGAAGCGGAGTGCCTTCACTAGATGTACCCCTTCCAGGGATTTTCTATGCGTGCCGGGCCGGAGAAGGCCGGGCAGGGGATGCGTACGGTTTGTACCTTTACTGAAGGTAAGTGCCCCAGATGAAGAGAATGCCGGTCCAAGGTAAACGAAGGGTTAACGACGCCGGGACATTGGCTTACATCCGCCGGGTTCCTCTTGCGTTACCTGCGTCACGTCCGTAGGGATTGTGGCGCGGCCTGCGCACGAGGAACAAACAAATAGACTGGAGCGCATGGCCCCCGCCCCCGGACTCTCAGCAAGTGCCCGATTCCTGCGCGGACGGGTCCGCACCGGCCTGGTCCGTAGCCGGAACTCCCTGGGGCCCGCCATCCAGATGACCGGCTGCGCCGTCGGCGCCTACGCGTTTGCCGAGTACGTCCTGGGCCACAGCGGCCCGCTGTTCGCCGCTACGTCCTCCCTGATTGCCCTGGGCTTTTCCCGGGACCCCCGGCTGCGCCGCGTGATCGAGGTTGGCCTGGGCTGCACCATCGGCATCGTGGTCGGCGACCTGCTGTTGCACTGGCTGGGCTCCGGAATCTGGCAGGCCGCCGTCGTTCTCCTGTTCTCCATCCTGCTGGCGCGCTTCCTGGACAGCGGCACGATCTTCACCACCCAGCTGGGGCTGCAGTCCGTGCTGGTGGTGCTCCTGCCGGCGCCGGCCGGGGGGCCGTTCACCCGCAGCATCGATGCGATCGTGGGCGGCGTGTTCGCCCTGCTGGTGACGATCCTGGTCCCGAAGGACCCGCGGCGTGAACCCCGCAACGACGTCAAGAAGCTCCTGCACGAGCTCGCAGAGGTGCTGCGCGAGTGCGCCTCCGCGCTGAGCTACAGCGACTCCACCCAGGCCTGGCACGCGCTCATCCGGGGGCGGAACTGCCAGCCGCTGGTTGATGCCATGCGGCAGTCCCTGCGGGCCTCCGGTGAGGTGGCCACGCTGGCGCCGGCCCACCGGCGGCACCGGGAGGAACTGGACCAGATGGAGCAGTCGCTGGACTACATTGACCTCGCGCTGCGCAACAGCCGGGTCTTTGCCCGGCGCCTGACCAGCGCCATCAACCATGCGGCGCTGTCCGATGAGGCCACCCAGAACATCGCCGACGTCCTGCAGGACACGGCCGACGCCGTCGACGAGCTCTCCCTGGGCCTGGCGGAAGTGCACGACGGCGTCCGCCGCGCCCACCTGCGGACGGCCCGGACGGAACTGCGGGAAATCGCCGGCCGGCTGCATCCGCGGCTGCTGGACGTGCAGCGGCTGGAGGGCGAGACCGTGGTCATGCTGTTCCGTCCGCTGATGGTCGACCTGCTGGAGGCAGCCGGGGTGGACTCCTCGGAGGCCCGCGACATCCTGCCGCCGCTGTAGCTTCCGCTGCGCCGCGTCCGCGGCGCGTCTGGCCGGCGCCGGGCCGGCGCAAGGTTGTCGCTGGGCGCGGATAGGGTGGAGCAATGGCTACCAAGACTTCCCGGGCCACCAAGGCGCCGGGCTATAAATGCGCCGAGTGCGGCTGGACCACGGCCAAGTGGGTGGGCCGCTGCGGCGAGTGCCAGGCCTGGGGCAGCGTGGAGGAAACCGGCGGCGCCGTGGCACGCACGACGGCGGCCGCCACCGTGCTGGAGCCGGCCCGCCGGATTTCCGAGGTCGACGCCACCACCGCGGCTTTCCTGCCCACCGGCGTGGACGAACTGGACCGCGTCCTCGGCGGCGGCCTGGTTCCCGGCGCCGTGATCCTGCTGGCGGGCGAACCCGGCGTCGGCAAGTCGACCCTGCTGCTCGACGTCGCGGCCAAGTTTGCCCGCACCGCGCAGGACGTCCTCTACATCACCGGGGAGGAATCCGCCGCTCAGGTCAAGCTCCGCGCGGACCGGATCGACGCCGTCGCCGAATCCCTGTACCTCTCCGCCGAAACGGACCTCGGCCAGGCCCTGGGCCAGGTGGAGAAGCTAGAGCCGCGCCTGCTGATCGTGGACTCCGTGCAGACGCTGAGCAGCGCCGACGTCGAAGGCAGCGCCGGCGGAGTTTCGCAGGTCCGTGAGGTGGCGGCCTCCCTGATTGCCGCGGCTAAACGCCGCAACATGACCACGTTGCTGGTGGGCCACGTGACCAAGGACGGCTCCATCGCCGGCCCCCGGCTGCTCGAGCACCTCGTGGACGTGGTGTGCCAGTTCGAGGGCGAGCGCCACTCCCGCCTGAGGCTGCTGCGGGCGGTCAAGAACCGGTACGGCCCCACCGACGACGTCGGCTGCTTCGACCTGAACGAGGACGGCATCGTGGGCCTGGCCGACCCGAGCGGGCTGTTCGTCTCCCGGACCAAGGAGCCCGTGTCCGGCACCTGCATCACGGTGACCCTCGAGGGACGCCGGCCCCTGCTCGCGGAGGTGCAGTCCCTGCTGGCCGAAAGCGCCAGCTCCCAGCCGCGCCGGGCAACCAGCGGGCTGGACAGTTCCCGGGTGGCCATGCTCTTGGCGGTCCTCCAGCAGCGGGCCGGCTGCCTCCTGAGCAAGGACGATTCCTACGTGGCGACCGTGGGCGGCGTGAAGCTCAGCGAGCCGGCGACGGACCTGGCCGTCGCGCTGGCCGTGGCGTCGGCCAAGTCCAAGAAACCCCTGCCGCAGCGGCTCATCGCGTTCGGCGAAGTGGGTCTGGCCGGAGAAGTCCGCCCGGTGCCCGGCATCAACCAGCGCATCCAGGAGGCCCACCGGCTGGGGTTCACCCACGCCGTGGTCCCCGCGAGCCCGAACGGCCCCGGCCCGGTGCCTGCGGGCTTCTCGGTGCGCGAGGTTGGGCACCTGGCCGAGGCGCTGGGACTGCTGATCAGCTGAGGCCTTCATAGCCCGCTGCTTCGGCGTCGCGGTCCTGTCCGGCTGGTCCTTCCAACTCACGTCCATTCCCAGTTACGTTGCGGCCAGCCCGACGTTTCTTCCCAGTTACTTCGGGGCCCACCCCGACGTTCCTTCCCAGTTACTCCGCAGGCCGGTGCCTGCCCGCGGCGGACATCCGCGGCTTTCCGCGCGCCTCGGTGCGCAAAGCCGGGAAACTCGCCGGGTAACTGGGAACGAACGTCGGCCGGCGTCCCGGATGGCGACTTATGACCCTATCCCCCGCCGGGTATCCGGAAGACCATTGCCTAAAGGGACTAAACGGTCACGGGCGAAGGGAACTGGCCATGATGGGACGCAATTGGGACGGCTTGGGCCTGATGTGGCTCTGGGGTCTGCTGCTGCTGGTCGGGATCGCGGTGCTGGTGCTGCTTGCGGTCCGGCTGTTCACCGGCGGAACCAGCCGCGGAGGCCCCGCCCAACCGGGAGGGACCGGCCCCTACGGCGCCCCGCCCTACGGCCCGCAGGGGACTCCCCCGGGCGGCCCCGGCATTCCGGGCGGCAAGAGCCGGGCCCGCCTGATCCTGGATGAGCGCTTCGCGCGGGGCGAGCTCACCGCGGAACAATACCGCGAGAACTTGAAAGTGCTCGGCGAGGAGCCGTAGTGCGGCCGATCAGCCGCCGCGATGCCCTTCTCCTGGGCGGCCTGGGCACGGCGGCAACGGTGGCAGGCGGCGCGGGGCTGTGGTGGTCCCTGGCTTCCACGCAGCAGCCGACCGGCGGCACGCTTCCCGCGGAAGATTCCGGGCTGCACGGCCCCCCGGAACTCCGCAGCGCGGACGGCAGGCTGGCGCTCACCCTTGAGGCCGCCCCCGGGCAGGTGGTACTCGGCGGCCGCCGGGCGGGAGCCTTCTGCTACAACGGCACCGTCCCGGGGCCCACGCTCCGCCTGCGGCCGGGCGACGAGCTCGCCATCCGCCTCGTGAACAGCCTCGACGGGCCGACGAACCTGCACGTCCATGGCCTGCACGTGTCGCCCCAGGCCAACGGCGACAACGTGTTCGTGGCGGTCAGGCCCGGAGAGGGTTTCGACTACAGCTACCGGCTGCCACCGGACCACCCGCCGGGCGTGTACTGGTACCACCCGCACCACCACGGCACAGTTGCGGGGCAGATCTTCGCGGGGCTTTTTGGGGCCATCATCGTTGAGGATCCGGAGGACATCCCCGTGAGCAGGGAACGGGTTCTGGTCGTCTCGGACACCACCCTGGACGGTGCCGGGAACATCGCCACGGTGTCGCCGATGGAACGCATGGGGGGCCGGGAAGGTGAACTGCTCCTGCTCAACGGTCAAAGCACTCCGCTCCTGACCGCCCGCCCCGGCGAACGGGAGAGGTGGCGGATCGTCAACGCCTGTGTTGCCCGCTTTGTCCGGCTCCGGCTGGACGGCCAGCAGCTGCAGTTGCTGGGCCTGGACTCGGGACGGTCCCCCGATCCGGAGACCGTCAGCGAACTCCTGCTGGCGCCGGGCAACCGTGCGGACCTGCTGATGACGGCCGCCGCCGGCGAATCGGTCCTGCTGGCCCTCCCCTACAACCGTGGTGGGATGCCGGGAATGATGGGGCAGGGACGGCTCCCCGCCAGAGGCACGGGCGCCTTGGCGGTCGTCCGGGTGGACGGCGAACCCGGGGCACCGCCCGGCGCCGTTACTGCCAGGCGGGCCCAGGAGGACCTCCGCTCCGCACCTGTGGCCGCCCGCCGGCAGCTGCTCCTCGCCATGGGCGGCGGCCCGGGAGGCATGGGCGGTGGCATGGGAGGCATGCGGTTCACCATCAACGGCCGTGAATACAGCGAGGCCCGCACGGACACGGTCGTGGCGGCCGGGTCGGTCGAGGAATGGACGCTGATCAACACCAGCCCCATGGACCATCCCTTCCATCTGCATGTGTGGCCGATGCAGGTCATCGAGGACAACGGCCGGGTAGTGGAATCCGTGGACCTGCGGGACGTCGTGAACGTGCGGGCGAACGGGCGCGCCACGGTCAGGATCTCGTTCCGCGACTTCAGCGGCCGCTCTGCGTACCACTGCCACGTCCTGGACCACGAGGACCTGGGCATGATGGGCGTGATCGAGGTCCGCTGACCGGCGGAACCTCTTGCCAGACATACCCCCCAGGGGTATGGTGGGCTGATCCTGAACAAACGATGAATCTCCCTGGGAGCGCATCATGGAACACCGGCACGGCAGCCACACGCCGGACGGCCAGCAACTGGCCTCCGCGCCGGCAGGACACGGCGGGCATCAGCCGCACGGCATGCCCGACGCCGGCCCGGCCCGCCAGATGGACGACGAGCACCTCGTTCACAGCCACGGCCAGCACGCCGGGCACAGTGTGGCAATGTTCAGGCACAGGTTCTGGCTGACCCTGGCCCTGGCCGTCCCGGTGGTCTTCTTCAGCCCCATGTTCGGGGATCTGCTCGGCTACGAACCTCCCGTCTTCCCCGGCTCAGCCTGGATTCCTCCCGTGCTGGGAACCGTCATTTTCTTCTACGGCGGCCAGCCCTTCCTCAAGGGCGGCCTCAATGAGGTGAAAACCCGGAAACCGGGAATGATGCTGCTGATCGCCATGGCCATCACGGTGGCGTTCACCGCCTCGTGGGCGACCACACTGGGGATCGGCGGATTCGCTCTCGACTTCTGGTGGGAGCTGGCACTCCTTGTCGACATCATGCTCCTGGGGCACTGGCTCGAAATGCGCGCCCTCGGCTCGGCCCGGGGCGCCCTGGATGCCCTCGCGGCGCTGCTCCCGGACGAGGCCGAGCGCATCACCGGTTCCGGAACGGAGACGGTGAGCGTGGCCGAGCTCCGGAGCGGCGACACCATCCTGGTCCGCTCCGGAGGCCGGATGCCGGCGGACGGAACCGTGACCCAGGGGCGGGCCGAATTCGACGAGTCCATGATCACGGGCGAGTCCAAGACCGTCCTGCGCGCCCCCGGCGATCCGGTGGTGGCGGGGACCATCGCCACGGACAACAGCCTCCGGGTTCAGGTAACAGCTACCGGCGAGGACACCGCCCTGGCCGGGATCCAGCGGCTCGTGGCCGAAGCGCAGGCCTCCTCCTCGCGGGCGCAGGCCCTCGCCGACCGCGCCGCCGCCTTCCTGTTCTACTTCGCCGCCGGCGCCGGCGTTCTCACGTTTATCGCCTGGACGCTGCTGGGCAGTGTGCCCGACGCCGTGGAGCGCACCGTGACGGTGTTGGTGATCGCCTGCCCGCACGCCCTGGGCCTGGCCATCCCGCTGGTCATCGCGATTTCCACGGAGCGGGCGGCCCGGGCCGGTGTGCTGATCAAGGACCGGATGGCGCTCGAGCGGATGCGGACGGTCGACGTCGTGCTGTTCGACAAGACGGGGACCCTGACCAAGGGCCAGCCGGAACTTAAGGGCGTTGCCGTCGCCGAAGGGACCGACGGCGACGGGCTGCTCGCGCTGGCTGCCGCGGCGGAGTCGGACAGCGAGCACCCGGTGGCCCGCGCCATTGTGGCCGCCGCCCGCGGGCGCGGTCTGCCGGTCCCGGGAGCGAGCGATTTCACCTCCCTGACCGGCCGCGGCGTCCGTGCCACGGTCGGCGGCCGGACCGTCCGGGTGGGCGGTCCGGCACTGCTCCGGGAGCTCGGGACGGCGGAACCGCCGGAGCTGGCCTCCGTCACGGCCGACTGGCGGGAGCGCGGCGCCGCGGTGCTCCATGTGGTGGACCGTGGCGCCGTGATTGGCGCCGTGAGCCTTGAGGACGCGGTCCGGCCGGAATCCCGCCAGGCCGTCGCGGCCCTGCAGCGCCGCGGCATCAAGGTTGCCATGATCACCGGCGATGCCCGGCAGGTAGCCCGGGCCGTGGCCGCCGAACTGAAGATCGACGAGGTCTTTGCCGAGGTCCTCCCCGCGGACAAGGACAAGAAAGTGGCCGAACTCCAGGCCCGCGGCCTCAGGGTGGCGATGGTGGGGGACGGGGTCAACGACTCCCCCGCCCTGGCCCGGGCCGAGGTGGGAATCGCGATCGGCGGCGGAACCGACGTCGCGGTGGAGTCCGCCGGTGTGGTCCTTGCCGGGAACGACCCCCGGGCTGTGCTGTCCATGGTGGACCTGTCCCGGGCAAGCTACCGGAAAATGTGGCAGAACCTCGTGTGGGCCACGGGCTACAACATCATCGCCGTGCCGCTGGCCGCCGGCGTCCTGGCCTTCGCCGGGATCGTCCTCTCCCCCGCCGCCGGCGCCGTGCTGATGTCCGCCTCCACGATCGTGGTGGCCCTCAACGCCCAGCTGCTGCGGGGCCTCAAACTCAACCCGGCCGACGCCGGCTGACCGGAAGGAAACACCCGTGCCTGAGAGCAGTCCGCGCGAGTCATCATTCGGGAGATCCTATGCGCGGGTAGGCCCGCGGATGGACGCCCGCGGGGCGGCGGACCACCGACGGCGGCTCGTGGCAGCGGCGCACGGCGTCGTCGTCGAAATCGGGGCGGGTTACGGTGCGACGTTTCCGTTCTACCCGGCCGCTGTGACGGGCGTGCTGGCCATCGAACCGGACCCCTTGCTCCGGGAGCTGGCCCGGGCCGCTGCCGGCCGGGCGCGGGTGCCTGTCACCGTGGAAGACGGCGTGGCTGAATCACTGCCGGCGGCGGACACCTCAGTCGACGTCGTAGTCTCCAGCCTGGTGCTGTGCAGCGTGGCGGACCAGTCCGTCGTCCTGGCGGAAATGGCCCGGGTCCTGCGGCCGGGCGGCCTGCTGCTGTTCTATGAACATGTCCGCTCGGCCCACCCGGTGCTGGCGGCCGCCGAGGACCTGCTCACCCCTCTATGGAGCCGGATGGCAGGCGGATGCCACCCCAACCGCGACACCCCGGCCGCGATCGCCGGGGCCGGCTTCACGGTGCAGGACCTGGAGCGGTTCGGCTTTTCGGTCCTCCCCGGCAACCCGCGGCTGGCCCACGTTCTGGGACTTGCCAGCAAACCCTGAGCGCCGCCCCCGCTGTGACGCCTCCGCGCGACGTTCCTCCCCGGCTACCTCGGCCCACCGGTTTTCTGCGGCCCGGATTTCCGGGGTTTTCCGCTGCCGTCGGGACCGCCCACGGCAGGTAACTGGGCAGGAGCGTCGGCTAACGCACGACGCCACGCGAAAGGGGCGCCTGCCGCGATGGCAGACGCCCCTTGCGTCAATCATTCCAACCTTGTGGGCCCGGTGCTTAGGCCTTTTTGGGCGGCAGTGCCAGCTTGAAGACCTTGGCCCAGGTGGAGCCGACCTGCTTCCAGATGGGTCCCGTGGTGTAGGGCAGGCCGTAGCGCCGGCAGATTTCCTGCACCTTCGGTGCCACCTCGGCGTAGCGGTTGGACGGAATGTCCGGGAAGAGGTGGTGCTCGATCTGGTGCGAGAGGTTGCCGGTCATCAGGTGCATGAACTTGGAGCCGGAGATGTTGGCGGAGCCGATCATCTGCCGGACGTACCAGTCGCCGCGGGTCTCGCCTTCGACCATTTCCTCGGTGAAGGTGTCCGTGCCCTCGGGGAAGTGTCCGCAGAAGATCACCGCGTGGGCCCACACATTGCGGACCGCGTTGGCCGTCAGGGTGCCGTAGAGCGCCTGCTTGCCGGAGCCGGTCAGCATGGCGACGGCGGGCGTGGCGGCGTAGTCCTTGGTGAACTGTGTGAGGGCCTTGCGGCCGAGGGCCTTGAGGTCCTTGGTGAGGGCTTCCTTGGACTTGTTGCCCTCCTTGTAGTCGTTCAGCTCGAGATCGTAGATCGCGATGCCCCATTCGAAGACCGGGGCCAGCAGGGCGTTATAGACCGGGTTGCCCAGGTTGAACGGCTTCCATTCCTGCTCCGCGTCCATCCGCAGGAGGTTGTATCCGACGTCGTTGTCCTTGCCGACGACGTTGGTCCAGCGGTGGTGCAGATCGTTGTGGGTGTGCTGCCAGGAGCGTGCCGGGGTCACGAAGTCCCACTCCCAGGTGGTGGAGTGGATGTCCGGGTCCCGCATCCAGTCCCACTGGCCGTGCAGGATGTTGTGTCCAAGCTCCATGTTTTCCAGGATCTTCGCCAGGCTGAGCAGCGTGGTCCCGGCAACCCAGGCGGCCTTGTGCTTGCTGACCAGAAGCGTGGCGCGGCCGGAAATCTCCAGGCCGCGCTGGATCTTGATCATGCGGCGGATGTAGGCGGCGTCAGATGCTCCGCGCTTGGCAAGGATGTCGTCCTTGATGGCGTCGAGTTCGCGGCCCAGTTCGGCGACCTGCTCGTCGGAGAGGTGCGCTGCGGCGGGCGGCCGGACGGTGGGGCTGCCGGTCTCGGCCAGGGCGCCGCGCCGCGTTTTCACGGCAGCAGGCGCCTTGGCAGAGTCGTCAGCGCCTTGGGGAGCGTCCTCGGAAACGTCGGGCTTGTCGGAAACAATCGTCATGCTGTGGGTACTCCTCAGAGGTCGAGGTTAACGGGTCCGGCGGCTGCCGAAACGCACGTCTGGATTAGTTGGCCGGGCTCGCCATGGACTTCGTCCGTGCGCAGGTCACGGACCTGGCCGGCCCGGAGGGGGATAAGGCAGCTGTGGCAGATGCCCATGCGGCAGCCGCTGGGCATCAGGACGCCGGCGTCCTCGCCGACGTCGAGCAGCGGCGTGTCGCCGTCGGCTTCGACTTCGCGGTCCGACGCCTCGAACGTGACCAGCCCGCCGTCGTGCCCTTCGCCGCCGGCGAGCTTGGTGCTGAAGCGCTCGATGGTGAGGGTGGCGTCCGAAGGTTCGGCGGTGGCGGTCTCCGCTTCCCAGAGCGCCTCGGCGTCGTCCAGGAAACTTTCGGGGCCGCACGCGTAGGCGGCGCGCTGGCGCCAGTCCGGGCAGAGCTGCTCGAGCCCGGCCATGGAGCTGAAGTCGAGCCGGCCGCGTTCGCCGGTGAACCAGTGAATGACGCGGAAGTTGGGGAACTGGTCCGCCAGTTCGGCCAGTTCCTCGCGGAAGATGGCGTCCGCCGGGGTCCGGGCTGTGTGGATGAGGACGACGTCGGAGTCCGGGCGGTGCGGCACGAGGGTGCGGATCATGGACATGACCGGGGTGATGCCGCTGCCGGCGGTGAGCATCAGCAGGGGCCGCGGGTGTTCGGGGAGGACGAAGTCGCCCTGCGGCGGGGCCAGGAAGAGCACGTCGCCGGGCTTGGTGTTGCGCACGAGGGTCCCGGAGACGGCACCCATGTCGCTGACAGTGATGGCCGGGTCTTTGCCTGCGGGGGCGCTGAGCGAGTACGACCGCCAGTGGCGGACGCCGTCGAGCTCGACGCCAATACGGGCCCACTGGCCGGCAAGGTGCGCTTGCCAGCCGCGGCCGGGACGGAAGAAAATGGTGGCGGAATCGGCCGTTTCTGGAACCACCCGGGTGACCACGCCGCGCAATTGGCGGGCAGAAAACACAGGGTTGAACAGCGACAGAATGTCTTCTGGAGCTAGTGGGGTGGTCAGTAGAGATGCGGCGCGCGCCAGCTTACGGAGCCGGATCATTTATCAATCTTATGTCAGACGGGGTCATAGTTCTTCACCCAAGGCATACGATCGACCAGAAGAAACTATCGCCTCGCAACAACATACTGGAATCAGCCTCATGAACACTTCCCCCACCGGCACTCCCGGCTCCCCCGCCTACGACCCCCCGTGGCTGGCCCTGCCGCGCGAGGTCAGCGATGTGCTCCGGCCGATGATGCCGGGCATCGTCGAGGCCATCATCGACGCCGTGCCGCAGCTCGTGCCGGCCTACGCCCGGCCGATCGAGGGCCGCTTCGGGCGCGGGCTCCGCCGCGGCGTGGCGGCCGCCCTGGACCGCTTCCTGCAGCTGCCGGGGACCAGGCTGCCCGCCCTGTCCGAGGAGAGCAGGCAACTCGTGGCGGGGCTGGGGAGCGGCGAGTTCCGGCAGGGCCGGAGCATGGACGCGCTGCTGAGCGCCTACCGGATGGGGGCCCGCGTGACCTTCCGCGAGATGTCCCGGGTGTCCGTGGAGCACCACCTCGGCCAGACCGTGGTGGTGGACCTGGGCGAATCGATCCTGGCCTACATTGACGAACTGTCCGCGGTCAGCGCCGAGGCGTACGCCTTCGAACAGTCCGAGCGGGCCGGCGCGGTGGACCGCCGGCGCACCGAACTGCTGGACCTGCTGCTGCTGGGGCAGGCCGATGAGGCGGCCCTGCGCCAGACAGCTGCGATGGCGGACTGGTCGCTGCCGCAGCGGATGGTGGTGGTGACCCTGCCGGTGGACCGGTCCGCGGGGCTGCGGCTCCGGCTGGGGCCGGGAACGCTGGTCATCGAACGGGAGACCGACGCCGTCGCCCTGGTTCCGGCGCGGAAGTCCAAATCCGCGCGGGCGGACCTGGAGAAGGCGCTCCGGGGCCGCGGCGCAGCCGTGGGGCCCGCGGGCGGCTGGGAGAAGGTCCCCGATTCCCTCCGGCTGGCAGTGCTCGCAGCCTCGGTCCTGCCGCCCCGCGACGGCCCGGAGGACCTGCCGATCTGGGCCGACGAGCATCTGGCCGAGGTGATCCTCGGCGCGGAACCCTCCGCCATCGCGGAACTGGCCAACCGCCGCCTGGCACCGCTGGAAGGGCTCCGCCCGGCCCAGCGCGAGCGGCTCGCGGAGACGCTGCTGTCCTGGCTGCGGCACTGGGGCCAGCGCGCCCCGGTGGCGGCAGAGCTCGGCATCCACCCGCAGACCGTCGGCTACCGGGCGGCGCAGCTGCGCGAGCTGTTCGGCGACACCCTGGAGGACCCGAAGGCACGGTTCGAACTGGAGCTGGCGCTCCACGCCGGCAGGCGTTGAACAGCGCAGGCGTTGAACAGCGGAAGCGTTGAACAGCGCAGGCGTTGAACAGCGGAAGCGTTGAACAGCGCAGGCGTTGAACAGCGGAAGCGTTGAACAGCGCAGGCGTTGAACAGCGCAGGCGTTAGCGGACGCCGCCCGCCGTCGAGTCCGGCGTCGAGTCCGCCGTCGAATCCGTCTAGCTGAGGATCGCTTCCCGGCTATGCAGCCGCTGCTCCAGGTCGTGCATAACGATCGCGGCCAGATCCTCCAGTGCCCGGACGTCGTCGGCGCTGAACTCCCGCGGCTCCCGGTCCAGGATGCAGAAGGTGCCCAGGTTGTAGCCGTCCGGCGTGCGCAGCGGGACGCCGGCGTAGAACTGCAGCCCGAAGTCGCCTGCCACCAGCGGATTCGCGAGGGTGCGGGGATCCGTCACGGCATCTTCAACAACCCAGGCGTCATCCTGAAGAATTGCTGAGGCGCACAGCCCCGGGTCGCGGCCGATCTCCGTGACCTCGGTGCCGTGGTGGGCCTTGAACCAGATCCGGTCATGATCAACGACGCTGACGATCGCCACCGGTACGGAGAACATCCGTGCCGCGAGTCCCACTACCCGGTCGAAGGTGCCGTCCGCGGGGGTGTCGAGGATCCGGTAGCGTTCCACCGCCCGCATCCGGTCTTCCTCGTCGGTTGCACCGGGGGCATCCAGGCGGTGGCGTGCCGCGCTGTTGATGACTTCCTGACGCAGGGCCAGCGAAACTTCCCGGGCCTGCGGGCGCTCTGCCGGGTTCCGGGCGAGCATGGAGGAAAGCAGCGCAACCCACATGGGGTCGAGCTCCTCGGGAATCTGCGGATCGCGCAGCAGCCGCGCGACGGCCGACTGGACAGGCGCCCCGGGGTAGGCCATCTTCCCGGTCAGCCCTTCGAGCAGCACCAGCCCGAGGGAATACACATCGCTGAGCGGCCCGGCGGGTTCGCTGGCGGCCTGCTCCGGGCTCAGATACGCGGGCGTGCCGGAGGTTCCGCCGTCGTCGTGCACCCGGCCGTTCCCCGTTTTGGTGGCAACGCCGAAGTCGCTGAGCTTGGCCCTCGGACGCCTGTCGTCGTTGTTGTAGTCCACCAGCAGGATATTGGCCGGCTTTACGTCGCGGTGCACAATGCCGTGATAGTGAATATAGGCGAGCCCGTCCGCCAGGTCGTGGCCGATCAGCGCCATGTGGGCCGCGGACAGCGGCCCCTGGGCGGCGCGGTGGCGGAGGTCCGGCCCCCGGACCAGTTCCATCACCAGGTAAGTGAGGCGCGCCTCCGGGTCGCTCAGGTCGGCGCCGGCGTCGAACAGCGTCACGAGGGCGTGGTGGCTCAGGCCGGCGAGAATACGGATCTCCTGCCCCTGCCGGCGGGTGTGTTCAAGATCGTCCGCGTCATCACGGAAGAGCTTGATGGCCACCTCGCGCTGCAGGAGTTCGTCATGGGCGCGGTACACGGTGGACTGGCTTCCCCTGCCGATGAGGCATTCGATCCGGTAGCGCCCGCTCAGCAGGAATCCTGGTTCCATGCCGAGTTTTCTGTTGTAGTCAGTCAAAGAGGGTTCGTTATCCCTTGGAGGCAGGGCCCGCCGACGAGGTCGCGGGATCAGTTCAAAGCCGCAAACCGTACGGCGCCCGCAAAGTAGCAAGGTTACTTATGGTACCGCGGAAACGGGATTCAGGAAGACCCGGGCGGGAGCTGTCTCCCGCCGGTCCCGGGGTGCCGGCCGCTACTTCGCGGGGTTGTGCGTGCCGATCGGCAGCAGGGTCAGGTCCGGGTGGTTCTTCTCGATCCGGCGCAGGGCCCACACGTCATTGAACAGGGCGAGGTATTCGCCGTCGGAGCGCAGCAGCACCTCGGCGCCGGGCACGGTGGCCAGCGCCTCCATGGCATCCGCCGTCGAAATCCGGGCAATGGAGTACGGCAGGCGTTCCAGCCGCATCGGCGCGCTGAAATCGTGCGCCATGCGGTCCTCCACCACCTCGAACTGCATGGGGCCGACGGCGGCCAGCACCGGCGCCTGATCGCCGCGGATGTCCGAGCGGAGCACCTGGATGACGCCCTCGTGTTCCAGCTGCTCGATGCCGCGGCGGAACTGCTTGAAGCGGCTGGGGTCCTTGGAGCGCGCCACCTGGAAGTGCTCCGGGGCGAACAGCGGGATGGCGGGGAACTCCACCGGCTGCTCAAGGAAGAGGCTGTCGCCCACCCGCAGCGAGGAGGCGTTCACCAGGCCCACGACGTCGCCGGGGAAGGCTTCGTCGATGACCTCGCGTTCACGGCCGAAGACCTGCTGGGCATATTTGGTGGCGAAGGACTTCCCGGTCCGGCCCTGGGTCACCACCATGCCGCGTTCGAAGATGCCGGAGCAGACCCGGATGAAGGCGACGTGGTCGCGGTGTGCCTTGTTCATGCCGGCCTGGACCTTGAAGACGAAGCCGGCGAAGGGCGCGTCGACGGGCCGCGGGGCGCCGTCGACGTCGGGCCGCGGGGCGGCCGGCGGGGCGAAGTCCACGAGGGCGTCGAGGATCTCCTTGACGCCGAAGTTCAAGGCCGCGGAGCTGAAGAGGATCGGGGTGGCCTTGCCGGCGTGGAAGGCTTCGATATCGAAATCGAGGTTGGATTCGATGACCAGCCCTGCCTCATCGACGGCGTTGGACCAGTCATCGCCCTGGCTCGCCGCTGCCTCGTCCGGGGTGAAGTATTCGGTGAGGGCGATGTTGGCGCCGGCGTTGTTGCGCTTGAACTGGGCGAAGCGGTCGTTGCGAAGGTCCCAGACACCGCGGAAGTCACCGGAGATGCCCACGGCCCAGGTCAGCGGCATGGGCTGGAGGCCGGTGCGCTCGGTGATCTCGTCCATGAGGGCGAGGGCATCCAGGCCCGGCCGGTCCCACTTGTTGATGACGGTGATGATGGGCAGGTTGCGCTGCTTGCAGACTTCGAAGAGCTTCATGGTCTGGGTTTCCAGGCCCTTGGCGGCGTCCACGAGCATCACGGCGCAGTCGACGGCGGCGAGCACCCGGTAGGTGTCCTCGGAGAAGTCCGCGTGACCGGGGGTGTCCAGCAGGTTGATGACGGTGTCCCGGTAGGCGAACTGCAGGGCCGCGGAGCTGATGGAGATGCCGCGGTCCTTTTCCATCTGCATCCAGTCCGAGACAGTTTCCTTGCGGTTGGCCTTGCCGCTGGAGGCGCCGGCGGTGCCGATCACCTTCGCGTGCAGTGCGAGCGCCTCGGTCAGCGTGGACTTGCCGGCGTCGGGGTGTGAAATGACCGCGAAAGTCCGACGCCGGGCCGCCTGCTTGTGAATCTCCTGGACTCGGGCGGGGCTAAGGACTTCTTGAGACACGATGCTACTTTCGCTGCGGCTTTGAATGGTTGCGGTCCCGGGCCTGCGGGAATCCGGCTCGCCCGGCGGGAGCGCGGGCTGTCCGGGAGTTCTGCGGAACTGCTGGATGTAGGTGGGGAGCGGCGCCGGGCAGACGGTGCACCCCAAGGCTCCAAGTTTATCGCAGCCCGTGCCGCCGCCGCGAAGTGGCCCCGGCACGGGAGCATCGGGGGTCAAAAGTGCGGTCCGGGATAGGGGTCCGGACAAGCGTTCCGAAGGCGTTCCGGCGGACATCTTTTTGGACCACTTTGGGGCTTGTCCGTGCGGAAGTTGGCCCGCTTTACCTCTACTATGGTGAGAGCGGGGAACCGAGTACTTTTGATCCTGCCGGCCACATTGGAAAAACAGTGGAACCCGGCGCACCTGCGGACCGAGGTCCGCACCTTTGAAGGGAATATCTATGGCTCGGAGCCCTGAAGATTCACTCAAGGCGACGCTGGGCCGAGTGGCACCGGGCACCGCCCTCCGTGACGGCCTCGAACGCATCCTCCGCGGGCGGACCGGCGCCCTGATCGTGCTCGGCATCGACAGGACCATCGAATCCATCTGTTCCGGCGGCTTCGACATCGGCATCGACTTCTCCCCCACCCGTCTGCGGGAACTGGCCAAAATGGACGGTGCCATCATCTGCGACAAGGATGCCAGCAACATCCTGCGCGCGGCCGTCCAGCTGGTGCCCGACTCCAGCATCGAGACCCAGGAATCCGGCACCCGGCACCGGACCGCCGAGCGCGTGGCCATCCAGACGGGCGTCCCGGTGATCTCGGTCAGCCAGTCCATGCAGATCATCGCCCTCTACGTGAACGGGCTCCGCCACGTCCTGGAGGGCTCGGAGAAGGTCCTGGCCCGCGCCAACCAGGCCCTGGCGACGCTGGAACGCTACCGTTCGCGCCTGGACCAGGTGACCAGTTCCCTGTCGGCCCTGGAAATCGAGGCCATGGTGACGGTCCGCGACGTTGCCGTGACCCTGCAGCGCCAGGAGATGGTCCGCCGGATTTCCGAGGAGATCTCCCAGTACGTGCTGGAACTTGGCGAGGACGGCCGGCTGCTCTCACTCCAGCTGGACGAACTGACCGTCGGCCGCGGCCCCGGCAGTGACGTGATCATCCGTGACTATTCGGGCCCGGATGCTTCCGCCGAGGACATCGACCTCGCTGTGAAGTCGCTCGTGAACCTGGGGCCCACCGAGCTGATCGATCTGGGCAAGATCGCCGGGATCGTGGGCTTCGCCGGCGGCGAGGCCAACCTCGACGCCGTCGTCCAGCCGCGCGGCTACCGGCTGCTGTCCGGGCTTAAGGCTGTGCCGAAGGCCGTCGCCGACCGCCTGGTGGACCACTTCGGCGGCCTGCAGTTCCTGATGGCGGCCACGATCGATGACCTCATGACTGTGGACGGCATCGGCGACCAGCGCGCCCGGACGGTCCGCGAGGGCCTGAGCCGGATGGCCGAGGCCAGCCTGCTGGACCGCTTCCTCTGATTCAGGCCGGCCAACCCCCGCCGGCTGGGGGTTAGTTGAGCTGGAACACGGCCTTGGGGCTGGTCTTGCCCGCCAGCCGTGCGGTGAAGACGTAGTACGCGCCGCCCGCTCCCGGTTTGGCCTCGATGACCTTGCAGCCCTCGAGCGAGCGGTTGCGCCCCCAGGGGAAGTTGGCGGTCTCGCTTTGCCCCGGCGCGATGGTCTTCACGAGGTCGGTGGCGTCCGCCTGGCAGTCTGTGGATGAAAAGATCCGGTCCGAACCGCTGGTCACGAGGAATTCCATCTGCGAAGTCCCGATATTGATCTCGCACGGCACCCGGTTGTTGTTCGTTACCTTGAGCGTGAGCAACGGGTTCTCGCCGTCCGCGTAGGCCGGCTTGTCCGTGGCGGCCGTGACTGTCACGAGATTCTGCTCGCAGCCGTCCCCCTCCGGAGTAGCAGCAGGTGAGGGTGTGCTCTCCGGCCCGGCGGCCGGTCCCGTTTCCTGGCCCGACGGCGCCGGTCCTCCACCCGGGGAAGACTGCCCGCCGGAGGAAGACTGCCCTGCGTTGAGGACGCTGGAAACGGCGGCGAACCCGCCGATGGCGACGGCGATCACCAGCAGCAGCGCGGCGCCCACGAACAGCCGGCGGCGGCGGTAGACGGGGCTGGCAGGCTTCCGCCCCGGCCTCCGGGCCTGGTTGCGGGCCGGCCCCTGAGCCCGTTTCCGGGCAGGCTTGCGCGCCGCGGTTGCTCCGCTGCCGGAAGCCCTCGGCCGGGAACCCTGCGGTCCTGAATTGTCTTGCCTGCCCATCCTTCTAGGCTAGAGAACCGCGCCGGGTATGGCGCCCTCCCACGCCGCGGGCGGAGTGTGGCCCTCATCTATTACGCTGAATCCATCAAAGCTCTTGCCGATTCCCCCGCTGCCCCTGCTGCTGCCGCCCGCCCGGAAGATACTCCCGGGGGCCTCCCGCTGCCCGCCATTCACGACGCCCTCGCCGAATGGTTCGAGGCGAACGCCCGTGACCTGCCGTGGCGGGCTGCTGACTGCACACCCTGGGGCGTGCTGGTCAGCGAAATCATGCTGCAGCAGACCCCGGTGGTGCGCGTGCTGCCGGTCTGGGAGGAATGGCTGCGGCGCTGGCCGGAACCTGCCGACCTGGCCCGGGAGCCTGCCGGCGAAGCGGTCCGGGCCTGGGGACGGCTGGGATATCCGCGGCGCGCTCTGCGGCTGCACGCGGCCGCCGTCGCCATCGGCGCCAACCACGGCGGCAAGGTCCCCGGCACCTACCCGGACCTGCTGGAGCTGCCCGGCGTGGGGAGCTACACCGCGGCGGCCGTCGCCGCCTTCGCCTTCGGGCGCCGCGAAACCGTGGTGGACACCAATATCCGCCGCGTCCATGCGCGGCTGTTTTCCGGCGCGGCCCTGCCGGCACAGGCACTGACCGCCGCTGAGATGCGGCTCGCCGCGCAGTCGCTGCCGGACGACGTCGGCTCCTCCGTCCGCTGGAACGCCTCCGTTATGGAACTCGGGGCGCTGGTGTGCACTGCGCGGTCACCGAAGTGCCGGGAATGCCCGGTCAGCGGCTCGTGCGCCTGGCTGGCGGCCGGGGAGCCGCCGCCGACGTACACGCCGAAGGGGCAATCGTGGCACGGAACCGACCGCCAGGTGCGGGGCGCCGTGATGGCAGTGCTCCGCGTGGCCGATTCGCCCGTGGCCCCGGAGTTGTTCCACCAGGCCCCGGCGGACCTTGGTTTCGAACCGGAGGGGATCGGAATTCCGCTGGCCGCCCTGCACCGGCTCAACTCCGCCCCGGAGCAGCTGGAGCGCGCCTTGGCCGGGCTCCTGGGCGACGGGCTGGCAGAGCTGCATCCTTCCGGCCTCCAGCTTCCCGCCTGATACCGGTCCCACCGGGGCGGTCGCACGGCGCCCCTAGCTGGACGGACGTCCCGGAACTACCCTGAAACATGCGCACGTTCGCGGCAGTGGCGGGTCTGGGTTGCGCGGCACTCCTGGTCACCGGGTGCCAGCCCGGGACGGCGTGCCCCGCGATCGCCCAGGCTCCGGTGGTTGCCCTGACCGTGGCGCGGGAGTACGCCGGGTCGGTCGGGACGCTCCGGCTCAAAGCCTGCCAGGACGGCCGCTGCTCGGAGGCGGAACTCGAACTCCGCCCGGGCAGCACCCCGGTCGATCAGGGCTGTGAACCGGGACCCTACGACGGCGACCGGCCCTGTTCCGCAACCGCCTCCCCCGACGGCACCCTGGTGGGAACACTACTGCTCGAGCCGCTGACGGATTCCCCCGTCGAGGCCACTTCCAGCGGCACCGGCCCCGACGGCCTGCCGCTGCCTGTGCGCACGGTGACGTTCACACCGCGCGCCGCCTACCCCTACGGCGCGCAGTGCGGCCGGTTCATTTCAGCCGGAGTGCTGCTGGATGCGGAAGGCCTCCAGCAGGCCGGCTAACCCATGCGGTGAAAGGAGTGCAACGTGAACTCGTCAAACATCAGCCACTGGATCCGGGCGGGTCTATGGGCGCTGCCGGTCTCGGCGCTCGTCACTGCCTGGGCCACGCTGGAGCCACAGCCGGACCAGGAGAAGGACCCGGATGCCTGGGCCCGGTTCGTCAGTTCCGGCTCTTACCAGGTCGGCCACATCTTCGGCGGCACGGGCGGCACCATCCTCGCGATCTTTGGTGTCTTCGCCCTCGGCTGCTACCTGGCGAACAGCCGGGTCGGGCGCCTGGCGCTGGCCGCGATGGTCATCGCCGTCGCGGGTACGGCGTTGCTGCTGGTGCCGGCCGCAATTTCGACCTTTGCCACGCCGGCCATCGGAAAGGCCTACCTGGCCGGACACCACGACGTGATGCAGCTGGAGTTCCCGTGGCAAATGACAGGGGCGTTCATGCTTGGCCTCGTGCTCGCATTCCTCGGCAACGTGCTGCTGGGGGTCGCGGCGTGGCGTTCCCACATGCTCCCCCGCTGGACCGGGGCGCTCTGGGTGGCCGGGGCCGTCATGTTCTATGTCCTGGGGGTCGTTCTGGGCCAGGCGACGACGGGCAGCAGCCTGCCGACGCAGCCGGCAGGGGCGTTACTTATGGCAATCGGCGGCGGGTGGATCGCGTGGAGCGGATCCCGGGACACCGCGCCGGCGGCGGATCTGACCGCGGCCGATACGGCGTGAGATCCGGCCGCTAGGGTTCCCCGAACCCTGCCGTGATCAGTCCGCGCAGATAGTCCACGGCTTTGGCGGCATCGGGGCCGCTGGCCTCAACGTGCAGCACCGTCCCCTTCGCCGCCCCGAGCATCATGAGTTCCGTCATCGACGCGCCGTCGGCGCCGTTGATGGTCACCTCGGCGTCCAGGCCGGACAGCCCGCCGGAGATCTTCGCCGCGGGACGGGCGTGCATGCCGGCCTGGTTGACCAGTTCAAAGTCCCCTGTCGCCTCCGGCGCCCGGTGCTCGTGGGGGTGCTGCGGCGCGGCCGGCGGCCGGTAGACCGCCTCCGCGGCTTCCTTCACGCCGGCGGCGTCTGCTCCGGCCTGGGCGGCCACGGCGGCGGCGACGAGCCCCTCGATGAGAGGCGCATCGGCCAGGAGCACGGACGAAGGATCCGCCACGAACTCCAGTGCGGACTCGGCTGTCATCACCGCCGAACCCAGATCCGTCAGGACGACAGTGCCGTCGCTGTTGGCGTCCGCCGCCTGTTCCAGCGCCGCCATGACCCGCTCGAGGCTGGTGCCGATCCGACCGTCGTCGGTACCGCCGGCGGGAAGGATCAGGACGTCGGGCGCCATCTGGGCGGCAAGCTCGACGGCGCCGTCGGCGATCTTTTCGCTGTGGGAGACGACGACGAGCTTGACCGTCATTCGGCCGCCCCTACGGCGGCGCGCAGGATCAGGGCGCTGGAGACGGCGCCCGGATCCCGGTGGCCGATGCTGCGCTCCCCCAGGTAGCTGGCGCGACCCTTGCGGGCGAGCATCGGGTCGGTGGATACGGCCCCGGCCTCGGCTGCCTCCGCGGCGGCCGCCAAAACCCGGCGCACGTCGCTGTCGCCGGCGGCGGCAGCGGCGGCGTCGACCGCCGGGGTCCAGGCGTCAACCATCGTCTTGTCGCCTGATTCGGCCTTTCCGCGGGCCACGATCCCGTCCCTGGCGGCCTGGAAGGCGGCGGCGAGCGTGCCGGCGTCGATGTCGGTCGCCTCGCCCAGTGCCGTGGCTGCCCGGAGGAAGGCCGTGCCGTACAGCGGGCCGGCGGCCCCGCCCACCTTGGACATCAGGGTCATGGCGGTCAGCTTCAGGGCCGCCCCTGCCGTTTCCGGGGGCGTCTCGGCAATCTTGACCATCACCGCTTTGAAGCCGCGGTCCATGTTCTCGCCGTGGTCAGAATCGCCGATCGGCCTGTCCAGCTCGATGAGTTCTTCCCGGTGGTCCGCCATGGCCTGGGCTGAAAGGGTCAGCCACCGCACAGCCCAGGTGACGTCCAGCCCCACGGTCAGACGCCCCAGCGGAGGGCCGGGGTGTGGACGGGCGCATCCCAGAGCGCCGTCATCTCGTCATCGAGGCGCAGGACGGAAATGGAGCAGCCCTGCATTTCGAGGGCGGTGATGTAGTTCCCGACCAGCGAGCGCGCCACGGTGATGCCCTGCTCTGCCAGCTGCTGCGCGGCACGGCGGTAGACAATGTAGAGCTCGCTCTGCGGGGTGCCGCCCATGCCGTTGACGAACAGGAGCACTTTGTCTCCGGAGGTGAGCCCGAGGTCGCTGACCACCGGCTCCAGCAGGCGGTCGGTGATCCCGTCGGCGTTCTCCATCGCGATGCGGTGCCGGCCGGGTTCACCGTGGATGCCGATGCCGATCTCGATTTCGTTTTCTTCCAGCACGAAGCTTGGCGCCCCCGCGTGCGGGACGGTGCAGGCGGTCAGCGCGACGCCCATGCTGCGGACGTTCTGGTTGACCCGGTCTCCGACGGCGGCGACGGCGTCAAGGTTGTCTCCGCGCTCGGCGGCGGCACCGGCGATTTTTTCCACCAGGACGGTCCCGCCCACCCCGCGCCGCCCGGCGGTGTACAGCGAGTCTTCCACCGCGACGTCGTCGTTGACCAGCACGGTGCGGACGTCCACACCTTCGGCCTGGGCCAGCTCGGCAGCCGTCTCAAAGTTGAGGACGTCGCCGGTGTAGTTCTTTACGATGTGCACGACGCCGGCGCCTGAGTTGACGGCGAGGGTGGCCGGGAGGATCTGGTCGGGTGTGGGTGAGGTGAAAACAGCTCCCGGCACCGCGGCGTCGAGCATTCCCATCCCGACGTAGCCGCCGTGCAGGGGCTCGTGCCCGCTGCCGCCGCCGGAGACGAGCCCGACTTTTCCTGCCACCGGCGCGTCTTTGCGCACGATGTACTTGGGGTCCGCAAAGACGGTCACGAGGTCGGCATGGGCAAGCCCGAAGCCCTCCACTGACTCGTCAACCACGGCGCGGGGATCATTGATGAGCTTCTTCATGGCTGTGCTCCCTGGATGGTGTCCTGGCTGCTTGCTTGAACCCTACTACCGGGGCCTATGCGAGCGGTAGGCTCCGGTTTCACAACCTTTTACGCGGAACCGGGGTTCTTTCGGACGGCAGCCCGCCCCGGGATCCGCGGGTGCATCAGGTTGGTTTGTCCGCCCACAAGGGGAAGTTCGGCCAGGCGTCGCTGCCAAGCCAGGAGAAGGGCGGCGCATTGAGCCGCCCGCCGTTAATCTCCGGCGCCGGGTCTTCGTCGTCCCCGGCGCCCGGGTCCTCGGCGCGCCCCGGTGATGCCGCGTCCGCGATAGTCATTTGGAATGCTGAGAAATCAGGAAAAATCACGCGATCGTGCAATTTCTTGCCTCCGAAACTCGGGAAGTCCACCCCCTGGACCGGGATCAGTTTATCCATCAAATTTATTGATGGGAAGACCCGTGCTCCCCTTGCTGCGGCGACGCTTCCGCCCCCGCTGGGCCCTGGTTGCCGGGGCTCGTCGCCCGCGCTCGTCGCCCGCGCCGAGGTGAGACTTCACGCCGATGTCGGGGCCAGCCATGGGCGCGAACTCTCGCCTCGGCTATAGGCGGACGGGCTCCGGGCGGGACGGGGGCGTGTACGGCTCGGAACTGGCGCCGGTCACGCCGGAATTACAGGGTCTTGATCATTCTTGTGTTGCCCAGCGTATTCGGCTTCACCCGGGCAAGGTCCAGGAACTCGGCAACACCCTCATCATGGGAGCGCAGCAGTTCCGAGTACACCACGGGGTCGACGGCGGTCTGGTCGGCCATGACTTCGAAGCCGTGCTTCTTGAAGAAGTCCACCTCGAAGGTCAGGCAGAACACGCGGGAGACGCCCAGAGCCCGGGCGTCCTCCAGCAAGCGCTCCACGAGCAGATGGCCCACGCCCCTGCCCCGCCAGGCATCCGATGCCGCGAGGGTGCGCACCTCGGCGAGGTCCTCCCACATAACGTGCAGCGCCCCGCAGCCGATCACTTCGCCGTCAGAGGACTCGGCGATCCGGAACTCCTGCAGGCTTTCGTAATAGGCCACCGTTTCCTTGGCCATGAGGATCCGCTGATCGGCCAGGGGGGCCACGAGCGTCTTGATCGCCCCGACATCGCTGGTGCGGGCAAGGCGGATGCGGATTGGCTCAGTCACAGCCCAATCCTACTGGGGTCTCTTGTTTGCTCTTTCCTAGGTCTGTCAGCGCCTCGCCTTCGCAGCGGCCGGACAGCCATTTGCCGGCGCCTCGCTCGTGCCTCGCTTAGACGGCGCCTACACAAATGCCCGCTCCGTCCGCCGCTCGTGCTTGTGTCACCGCTCAGATGATAGGCGAACTATTCGCGTTCGGCTTGGGCGGCAACGTCGCCAATCCCGCGGAACGGAGGACCTCAAGGATGGCAACTGGCAGCGGAGAAAGATCAGAAATAGCGCGGATGAGTTAAGTTCTCCGGCGTCCAGGAAGGTGAGCCGCCCCTTTGGTGACCGCCCCTGGGAGGGGGTTATCTGAATTGCTTTTCTGGATCGGTGACTGACGCGCTAGGCGGAGGAGGGTGGGGCATTTATGTAGCGTGCGTCTAAGCGAGTGCCCCGCCGTCCGGGTTCCCTGGCCGAGCTTGCGAGGTCAGGGGGACGGCGGGGTGTACGAGCGAGCACGCGGTAAATGTCCCAGCCTCCGAGCCGAAGGCGAGAAGGAACGGCCTCCCGTCTAGAGACCCAGCTCAGCAGGCACCGGAAGGTCCTTGTCGAGCAGGTTCCTAGCGAGGAAGTGCTCCACTACGCCGTACCAGACCTTGGCGTGCTGCGGCTGCAGGATCCAGTGGTTTTCGTCGGGGAAATAGAGGAAGCGGTGTTCGGTTTCGCCGTTTTCGTCGGCCGCCAGCTGGGACTTGGAGAGGAGCTCGTACCAGAGGCGCAGGCCCTCGCCGATCGGCACGCGGTAGTCCTTGTCGCCGTGGATGACGAGCATAGGGGTGCTGATGTTCTCCACGTGCAGGTGCGGAGAGTTCTCCAACGCCATCTCGGCCGTCATTTCACGGAGCCAGTATTGCGCGGCGTCCGTGGTGGGGCCGAACTGGTCGAGGGCCCAGAGGCTGGCGTGGGTGACGATCGCCTTGAAGCGGTCGGTGTGGCCGGCCACCCAGTTGGCCATGTAGCCGCCGAAGGAACCGCCCATGGCCGCCGTGCGGGTCTCGTCGATGTCCGGCCGCTGCACGACGGCGTCGGTGATTGCCATCAGGTCGGTGAACGGAGCCTTGCCCCATTCGCCCCAGCCGCGCTGGATGTGGTGCTGGCCGTAGCCGGTGGAGAGTGCCGGGTCCGGCAGCAGCACGGCGTAGCCCCGGGCCACCAGCAGCCACGGATTCCAGCGCCAGGTCCAGGCGTTCCAGGAGCCCAGCGGGCCGCCGTGGATCCAGAGCAGCAGGGGTGCAGGGCTTCCGGCGGTGGCGCCTTCGGGGAGCGCCAGGTACGCCGGCACGCGGGTTCCGTCGGCCGCCGTCGTCTCGACGCGTTCCAGGGAGCCCTTGTAGTGCGGGCGCTCTGCGGGGGCAGGGAGACGGACGACGTCGCCGCCGACGAGGTCGATCCGCACCGCTTCCGCCGGGAATTCATAGGAGCTGCGCAGCGCGTAGGCGGTGCGCCCGTCGGGGGCGACCACGACGTCGGTGTACGCGGCCGTGTCGGCGGTCAGGCGGGTGACCTGGCCGGCTCCTCCGTCTCCGGTCACGCTGATCCGGAAGACGGGCGAGGCGCCGTCGTCGTCGGCGGTGGCGAGCAGGGCCGATCCGTCCGGCAGCCAGGCGGCCGGGCATGCCCAGCGGTCCCAGTCGTGGGCCAGCGGCCTCAGGGAGGTTTCGACCGCTGGCGCGCCGCCGGTCACGTCGAGCAGGTGCAGTTTGACCTGCGGGGCCTCTTCCGGCGTGGTGTCGCTCTCGCTGAGCACCACGAGCGTCCGGCTGTCGGGGCTGACCAGCCCGGGGAAGTAGCTCATTCCCTCGGTATCCAGCAGGACCTTGCGGGTGCCGGTGGCGACGTCGATCGCGACGAGGACGGACCGTGAATTCGCGCGGGCAAGCGGCTTGTTGAAGCTGCTGTAGATGGTCTTGCCGTCCGGGCTGACGACGGAATCGGCGTCGCGGAGTCCGCTCCCGGCGTCGGGGGTCAGGTTGCGGAGCTTGAGCGGCGCCGCGGCGTCAACCGTTGCCGGCTTGCCCGGCTCCGGTTCCGCGCCCGGTTCGACGGCGAAGAGCCTCGGCTGGGCGGGCCCCAGGTCGGCGTCCCAATAGCGCACGGGATAGCCGCTGTGCAGGATGGCGGCGACCTTGTTGTCCTTCCGCGCCTTGCGGCGCTCCTCGTCGCCGTCCTCGTCTGTGGATCCCGCGAGCACGGAGGCGTTGACGAACAGGGCGCCGGTGTCTTTCGCGGCCAGGAGTCCGCTGACGCCACCGGCCCGGGTGAGCACGACGCGGGCCTCGCCACCGTCCGCGGGCAGCATCCACAGGGCGTTCACGGGATCGGCCTCGGGGGTTTCCGGGTCGGGGCGGGCGGAGCTGAAGTACAGGTCACCGCTGGCGGCGAACACTGCACCAGCCTCGCCCTTGGCGCTGCGGGTGATCCGGCGGGCGTGCTTCTGCCCGTCCGGGTCCAGTTCCCAGAGTGCGGTGCCGTATTCGGTGCCCTTGGCGTTCAGGGTGGCCACCGTGGTGACCAGCCTGCTGCCGTCGGGGCTCAGCGCCAGGCCGCTTACCTTCGGGATGGCGAGGTAGTGGTCCAGGTCGTGGAACGGTGTTTCGGGTTTTTCGCTCAGGGTCTCTGAATCGTTGGAAGCCATGCACCGATTCAACACCCCCTGTGCGCTGGATCACATCAAGTTCACTAAGAGTGAAACGATACTTTCAGATTGGCGCGGCGGCATAACGCAAAGGCCCCGCCACTCCCTTGCGGGAATGACGGGGCCATGGCTTTAGGGCTTAGACGCTCGGAGCGATCTCCGGGATGCGCGGCTTCGTGTTGCCGGCGAAGGTGAACTTGGCGTCGTCGCCTTCGCCGTCCACATCCACTACAACAATGTCGCCGGCGTGGATTTCGCCGAAGAGGATCTTCTCGGAGAGCTGGTCCTCGATCTCGCGCTGGATGGTCCGGCGCAGCGGCCGGGCACCCATGGCGGGGTCGTAACCGCGGGTTGCCAGGAGCACCTTGGCCGCGGGCGTGAGCTCGATGCCCATGTCCTTGTCCTTGAGGCGCTTCTCCAGGCGGCCAACGAACATGTCCACGATCTCGATGATCTCGTCCTGGGTCAGCTGCGGGAAGACCACAACGTCGTCAACACGGTTCAGGAACTCGGGGCGGAAGTGCTGCTTGAGCTCCTCCGTGACGCGGGCCCGCATCCGGTTGTAGCCGGTCTGCGTGTCCGTGCCCGACTGGAAGCCGGTGGCAACGCTCTTGGAGATGTCCCGGGTGCCAAGGTTGGTGGTCATGATGATCACGGTGTTCTTGAAGTCCACCACGCGGCCCTGGGAGTCGGTCAGGCGGCCGTCTTCCAGGATCTGCAGCAGCGAGTTGAAGAGGTCGGCGTGCGCCTTCTCCACTTCGTCGAACAGGACCACGGAGAACGGACGACGGCGGACCTTTTCGGTCAGCTGTCCGCCTTCCTCGTAACCCACGTAGCCCGGAGGGGCACCGAAGAGGCGCGACACCGTGTGCTTCTCCGAGTACTCGGACATGTCCAGGGTGATCAGGGCATCCTCTTCGCCGAAGAGGAATTCGGCCAGGGCCTTGGCGAGTTCGGTCTTGCCGACGCCGGTGGGGCCGGCGAAGATGAACGAACCGCCCGGACGCTTGGGGTCCTTGAGGCCTGCACGGGTGCGGCGGATCGCCTGGGACAAGGACCGGATGGCCTCGTCCTGGCCGACGACGCGCTTGTGCAGTTCGTCTTCCATCTTCAGCAGACGCGAGGACTCTTCCTCGGTGAGCTTGAAGACCGGGATGCCGGTGGAATTGGCCAGCACCTCAGCGATGAGGTCCTCATCAACTTCGGAGATGTCGTCCATGCCGCCGGTCTTCCACTGGCGTTCCTTCTCGGCACGCTCGGCAATGAGCTTCTGCTCCTTGTCGCGCAGCGAGGCGGCGCCTTCGAAGTCCTGCGCGTCAATCGCGGATTCCTTCTCCAGCTTCATGGCGGCGATCTTCTCGTCCATGACCTTGAGTTCCGGCGGGGCCGTCATCCGGCGGATACGCAGCCGTGCACCGGCCTCATCGATCAGGTCAATCGCCTTGTCCGGCAGGAACCGGTCCGAGATGTAGCGCTCGGACAGGCTCGCCGCGGAGGCGAGGGCGCCGTCGGTGATGGTGACGCGGTGGTGCGCCTCGTACCGGTCACGGAGGCCCTTGAGGATCTCGATCGCGTGAGCGACAGAGGGCTCCTTGACCTGGATCGGCTGGAAACGGCGCTCCAGCGCGGCATCCTTCTCGATGTGCTTGCGGTACTCGTCCAGCGTGGTGGCACCGATGGTCTGGAGCTCGCCGCGGGCCAGCATGGGCTTCAGGATCGAAGCCGCGTCGATGGCGCCTTCGGCGGCACCGGCACCCACCAGGGTGTGGATTTCATCGATGAACAGGATGATGTCGCCGCGGGTGCGGATCTCCTTGAGGACTTTCTTGAGGCGCTCTTCGAAATCGCCGCGGTAGCGGGAACCGGCCACGAGGGACCCGAGGTCCAGCGTGTAGAGCTGCTTGTCCTTGATGGTTTCCGGAACGTCGCCGCGGACAATCGCCTGGGCGAGGCCTTCGACGACGGCGGTCTTGCCGACGCCGGGCTCACCGATCAGGACAGGGTTGTTCTTGGTGCGGCGGGAAAGGACCTGCATGACGCGTTCCATTTCCGATTCGCGCCCGATGACCGGGTCCAGCTTGTTCTCGCGGGCGGCCTGGGTCAGGTTGCGGCCGAACTGGTCCAGGACGACGGAACCGGCGGGAGTGCCTTCGGCCTGCCCTGGGCCGACGCCGGCACCGGTGGTTTCCTTGCCCTGGTAGCCCGAGAGCAGCTGGATGACCTGCTGCCGGACGCGGTTGAGGTCCGCACCGAGCTTGACCAGCACCTGGGCGGCAACGCCTTCGCCCTCGCGGATGAGGCCGAGCAGGATGTGCTCGGTGCCGATGTAGTTGTGTCCCAGTTGGAGGGCCTCGCGGAGCGAGAGTTCCAGGACCTTTTTGGCGCGCGGGGTGAAGGGGATGTGTCCGGATGGGGCCTGCTGGCCCTGCCCGATGATCTCCTGTACCTGCTCGCGGACGCCGTCGAGCGAAATGCTCAAGGACTCAAGGGCTTTGGCAGCAACACCTTCACCTTCATGGATCAGACCCAAGAGGATGTGTTCGGTACCAATGTAATTGTGGTTCAGCATGCGTGCCTCTTCTTGGGCAAGCACAACTACGCGACGGGCACGGTCCGTAAATCGCTCAAACATTTCGCCACACTCCTAGCTACGACGTACTTTGATGCTACGTGGCCGGGTTCAAGATTTGGGGCTTGTTCGCCACAGGGGAAACCCGGACGCCGAAGCGGCGTCACACGGGGGTGTGAACGCGGGCCGGCGGTGGCCCCGCGACAGCGCGGGCGGGCGGTCCGGCGTCGGAAGCAAGTGGAGCGGCCGGGCCGGCTGTGGGCTTCGATTCCGGGCCTGGCGCGCTCCTGCCCGGCTACTTCCCCCGCCACCCCGGACCAGCCGGCGCGTCCCCGGGTGTTGGCTTCTTTCTTGGCCGGTAACCGGGCTGGACCGCACGGCGACCTGGAACTGCCGGCGACGATTCCGGCCGCTGCGGGCACACATGACAATGCCCCCGCCCGAAGGCGGGGGCCAGTCATTGGTATTGCGGCCTGACGCTCCGTCCACGACGCAGCGTTCCCGGCTCGGCTGCTAGGAATTTGCCTTTTGGTAGGCTTCCTGAATTTCAGCCTGAATACGGCCGCGGCTGTTTACTGCATAGCCGTTATCGCGGGCCCACTGCCGGATCTGGGCCGAGTCCTGATTGCGGCCGGATGCAATCTTGGTGCGCGTTGCGCGGCCGCTTGAGGTCTTGCGTGCGTGGTTTACAAACCGCTCAACTGCCGAGCGGAGTTCTGCAGCATTGCCCGCCGACAGGTCGATTTCGTAACTGACGCCGTCAAGGCCGAACCGGACGGTCTCGTCCGCGGATCCCCCATCCAGATCATCGACAAGGATGATTTTCACTTTCTGTGCCATTAAAGACTCTCTTTCCAAAAGGATGAGTATTTAGGAAAAGCAGGATGTATCTGGTTAAAAGTATCCTCTGCTTTATGGCGGCGAGTCAAAGCGAAAAAACGCTTCCAAAGGAAAACCCAAGGCGGAATAGTCTGCTATTAGTTCGGGCCGTTGGAATGGCCGTCGTTGCGGAGGGTATCCGCCCCGGAGACATTTCCATCGGCCTCCGCCTGGGCCCGGGCTTCGGCCTGGCGCTCCGATTTGTCGGCATTGAAAATGGATTTCATGGCGAACCAGAAGATCAGCCCGACCACCACGGAGGGAAGCAATACGGCAACGTACTCCATGGTCAGTGTCCTTCGGGCTTCAGCAGCGGGAACAGAATTGTTTCGCGGATACCGGCGCCGGTGAAGAGCATGACCAGCCGGTCGATGCCCAGGCCGATTCCGCCCATCGGCGGGGCTCCGTACTCGAGGGCTCGGAGGAAGTCGTCGTCCAGCTGCATGGCCTCGACGTCGCCGGCGGCGGAGCGGCGGGACTGCTCGGTGAGCCGTTCGCGCTGGATTACCGGGTCAATCAGTTCGGAGAACGCGGTGCCGCGCTCCATGCCGCCGATGATGAGGTCCCACGCTTCGATCAGCCGGTCATCCTCGCGGTGCTGGCGGGCCAGCGGCTGGGCGGACGGCGGGTAATCGTAGACGAAGGTCGGGTTCAGCAGCGTCGGTTCGACGAGCTCGCCGAAGAGTTCCACGACGAGCTTCTCGGCGTCCCAGTTGGCGTCCACCTTCACCTCGTGCTTGGCGGCCAGTGCCAGCAGCTCGGCGACGGGGGTTTCCGGGGTGACGTCCTGGCCCACGAAGTCGGACAGGCCCGGGTAGACAGCCATCCAGGCCCAGTCGCCGTCGAGGTTGATCTCCCCGGCCTCGGTCTGCAGGACGCGGCCCACGCCGGCGGCGTCAGCGGCGTCGAGGATGAGTTCCTTGATCCGGTCCGCCATAACGAACTGGTCGGCCCAGGCCTCGTAGCTTTCCAGGGTGGTGAATTCGGGGCTGTGGGTGGAGTCCACGCCCTCATTGCGGAAGACGCGGCCCATGTCGTAGACGCGGTCGATTCCGCCGACGACGGTGCGCTTGAGGTACAGCTCGGTGGCGATCCGCAGGGTCATCTTCTGGTCGAAGGCGTTCATGTGCGTCTCGAAGGGGCGGGCCGTGGCGCCGCCGTGCACCAGCTGCAGCATGGGGGTTTCCACCTCGACGTAGCCCTGGCGGTGCAGGGTTTCGCGGATGGAACGCGTGATCGCGGCCCGGGTGTAGACCATCTCGCGGGCCTCGTCGCGGACAATCAGGTCAACGTAGCGCTGGCGGACGCGGGTTTCCTCGTTGAGCTCCGCGTGCAGCACGGGCAGCGGCCGCAGGGCCTTGGACGCCATGGACCAGGACTCGGCCATGACGGAGAGCTCGCCGCGACGCGAGGAGATGACCTCGCCCTTGATGAAGACGTGGTCACCCAGGTCCACGAGGGCCTTCCAGTCGGCGAGCGCGTCCTCGCCGATGTTGGCCAGGCTCAGCATGACCTGCAGCCGGACGGCCTTGCCGTCAACTCCGCCCTCCTGGAGCGTGGCGAAGCAGAGCTTGCCGGTGTTGCGGACGAAGACGATGCGGCCGGTCACCCCGACGACGTCGCCGGTGGTTTCGTCAGCCTGGAGGTGCGCGTATTTTTCGCGGACGTCGTTCAGTGAATGCGTGCGTTCGACACCTACCGGATACGCCTCGATGCCGCGCTCGATCAGCTTGGCGCGCTTCTCCATGCGGATGCGCGTCTGTTCGCTGGCGTCGTGGGAATCGGCGGCGGTGTTCGGGGCGGAGGTGTTTTGGGAAGTCACAATCCCCAAGTTTACCGGGGATTCGGCCGGGGGCAGTTCCGGCCCGGTAAAGACCACCGCAGGACACCCGCCGCGGAATAGACTCAGGGCTGTGGAGACGCGGACCATCAGCACCGACGACGGCGAGGGGCACCTGGAGCTGCTCTCCTTCCGTCCGCCTGCCGGCCCGGTCCCGGCGGGAGGGCCTGCACCAGGGCCGGCGCCCGGCCCGGGCATCGTCGTTGTGCACGGCACATCGATCACCGCCGCGCTGTACCGCCCGTTCGCGTGGAACATCAGCCGCCTGTTGGGCCGCCCGGTGTTTTGCTACAACCGGCGCGGGCGGGCCGGGTCCTCCCCCCAACCGCCGGGCTATTCGGCGGCCACGGAGGTCGACGATCTGGCTGCGGTGCTGCGGGAGACCGGGTCGAGCGACGTGGTGGCGCACAGCTACGGCGGTTTCGTGGCCCTGGAGGCGGCACGGACGGTGCCGATCCGCCGGATGGTCACCTATGACGCGGCAGTGTCCCTCTCCGGGAACCTCACCCGGCGCTGGCGGCCCGAGCTGGAGCGTTCGGTCGCCGCCGGGCAGCTCGACGAGGCCTGGGCGCACATGGTCCAGGGCCTTGAGGTGGGCGGGCCCGTCGCCAAGCTTCCGCTGGGTGCGCTGCGGATGCTCAGCATCATCTCGGCACGGACCAGCATGGGCGCCGAGATGCGCGAACTGCTGCCCACCGCCGTCGCGGAGATACGGGCGGTGCTGGACGCCGACGCCGAACTGGACGACTTCGCGGTTGTGACCACCCCGACGCTGATGCTGTGCGGCGGCTGGAGCCCGGACTACTTCACAGAAACGGCCCGGCAGCTCGCCGCAGCGGTCCCTGCCATCGAGTCTGCTGTGTTGCCGGGCCAGCTCCACGAGAGCCCGCTCCGCCCCGGAATCCGGCTGCCCCGGGCGGTTGCCCGGTTCCTCCTGGCCGGGGAGGGGAGCCTGCAGCCCCTCCCGGCGCGCAGGAGGCGCTTCAGGCTGGGTCGCTGAGGGGCGCGCCCTTACAATCGGTGGGCGACCCCTTCGAAAGGACCCCCTTGGCCAAGCTCTACTTCCGCTTCGGCGCGATGAACTCCGGCAAGTCGACGGGCCTGCTGCAGGCCGCCTTCAACTATGAGGAACGCGGCCAGCGCGTTCTGCTGGCCAAGCCGGATGTGGACACCAAGGGTGACGCCGACGTCGTGTCCCGCCTGGGCATGACCCGCTCGGTGGACTTTCTCATCCCGGCCGGCGCCTCCGCCCGCGAGCTGTTCACCGCCCAGGCCCATGGAGACGACCCCAACGCACTGCTGGAGCATGTGGACACGCAGCCCGTGGCCTGCCTCCTGGTGGACGAGGCCCAGTTCCTCGAACCCGCGCAGGTAGACGATCTCTTCCGGATCGCAGTCCTGGACAACGTTCCCGTGCTGGCCTACGGAATCCGCACGGACTTCCGCACACGGGCATTCCCGGGATCGCTGCGGCTCCTGGAGATCGCGCACACCCTCGAGGAACTCAAGACCATCTGCCGGTGCGGCCGCAAGGCCATCTTCAACACCCGCCGGGCGGGCGACGCGGTGGTCTTCGACGGCGACCAGGTCGCGATCGACGGCCAGGATGTCTGGTACGAGTCGCTCTGCGGCTCCTGCTACCTGGAGGTCTCCGGCGGGCGGCTGGGCAGCTAGAAGGCAACGCCCGGTTGGCCGGGGGTCAGTCACGCGCGAAAGGGCGGGCACTGCTTTTCAGCAGCACCCGCCCTTTCAGGTTTTGTGGATTGTTGCCTGGAGCTAGGCCCAGAGGAAGGGAACCACGAGGACCCCGAGCGTGACCACCGGTCCGATGATGACCATCGACAGGCCCCAGATGGTGAGGTTCCTGTTGACCGTGGGACGGTGCTCCTCCACGGTGGAGGCGACGATCGTCGCGCCCGTTGTTCCGAAGGGGGCGCAGTCCACGAGGGAGGCCGAGATGGCCAGCGCGTAGATGAAGCCCGTCATCTCGAGCCCGCCGCCGGGCACCAGCAGCGGAACCGCAAGCGGGATCAGTGCGCCGATGATGCCGATGGTTGACGCGAAGGCCGAGACCAGGGCGGCAATGACGCAGATGACGAACGCCGCGAGCAGCGGCTGGCTCACCGAGCGGGCTGCCTCCCCGAGCTGGTCGATGGCACCCAGACGGGTCAGGACGGCCACATAGGTGATGATGCCGCCGAGGAGCAGCGTGGTGCTCCAGTCGATGCGGGCGATCGCCTTGCGGCCCACGCCCGGATCGACGAGTGCGATGATGACGGCGATGGTGAGGGCCACGACGCCGAGGTTGACGTCGACGTCGAGCTGGTTGAGGGTGAAGAACCCGCCCACCAGCACGAAGAGCGAAATGATGACAAGCATCTGGATGGGCACCAGCTTGGTTCGCGGTGCTGCGTCAACGCGCGTCTCGGTGCGGGTCAGCGTCAGCGTGCCGCCGGCTTCCGTGCGGGCACCCGACCCGCCGCCCAGCGGCGAACTGTCGCCGGAGGGCCGGCCGCGGCCGGCGGAACCTGCCCGGGTGCGGGCGATGAGTTCGCGCCCGCCGAACATAAAGAAGGCCACCAGGACCACGAGGGCGTTCACGCCGATGGAGATCGCGAACATCAGGGCGGCGTTGTACGGGACGTTGGCCTCGGAGGCGACGGTCTGCACGGTGATGCCGACGATGCTGGTGGGGGCCAGCGCGCCGCCGACGATCGCCGAGCTCATGGCGATGCCCATCATGGTGGAGTTGATTTTGTGGCTGTGGGCGAGCGTCATGGCGATCGGGACGACGGCGAACGCTGCGTGGGAGGTGCCCATGCAGGCAACCGCTGATGCAATGGCCCACAGGCCCCAAGGCAGCAGGGCCACGCGGTCGCCGATGAGGTCGAGCGAGCGGTCCACGAGCCACTTGATGGTGCCGGTTTCGTGGGCGATGCCGAACAGGTAGGTGATGCCCACCAGGATGATCAGGGCGTCCACCGGGAAGCCGCCGAGGACCTCCTTCAGGCTCTCACCCACCACGCCGATGCCGATAATAAACGCGGACACCAGGGCCAGGGCACCCATGTGGACGTTGCGCACCGAGGAGATGGTGAAGACTAACGCCAGCCCAATCAGGGCGATGATCTCGGGGGTCATGCCGTGCGCTCACCGGGTGTGCGCACCTGGTGCGGGGCGTGGGAAGCAAAGTACGTCATTGATTTACTCCGATCAGGTTGGCTTCGCGGGAGGCTCCCGCGAGGTAAAGGGCAAGGGCGCCGGCGTCCACGCCGTCAACGTCCTCAAATCCGATGAGCTCGCCGCGGGCCACGGGGCGGGTCAGGCAGGCGCCGTCGAGCAGGTAGAACGGGGAGGCTTCGTGGTCTGTTGCGATCATTACCGGCGCCACGCCGGCAATCTCGTGATGGTGCCCCGCCACGGCCAGTCCGGTGCCGGCGGGAAGATCCCGGGTTGCGCGGCCGGCCAGGACCATGCCGGGCTGCGCGGCGGGAGCGGCGGCGCAGTCGACGGCGGCATGTACCGTCAGCGGCGTCTCCACACCCATGTAGTGGTATGGCCAGTAGATGCACGCGTACTTGCCGTTCCGGCTGACAACGTGGCCCTTGCCGCGAAGGATTTCCCACGTCACCGGATCGCCAGTGCGGACAATGGCGAAGACCCCGCCCGCAAAGCTGGCCTCGCCGGGCAGCCGCAGGGCGGAGAAGACGTCCACCACGCCGTCGTTGTTGGTGATGCCGCCGTCCGCGCGTGCGGCGTAGATGTCGGCGAGCTCATCGATGCGGGCCACCGGGTAGTGCATTGCCTCGACGTCGGCCATCATGCCGGTGCGCATGGCCACCACTGTCATTTCGCACGAATCGGCGGCGGCTGCCCGCTTCAGGGAGCCGACGGCTGCGGCCCGCTTCTGGAGCGTTGCCGCAACGTCCTCACCGAGGTCCAGCAGCCCGGTCAGCTGCTGTGCGTCGATGGTCTCCCCGGCCTGCGTGACGCGGCCTGTTTCGGGGTTGAACTGGAGGTCATACTCCCCTGCCTTGCCGATCGCGACGATGTCGAGCCCGACGGCGCTGACCCAGTCGACGAGGCGCAGCAGGTTGGCGGGCTGGTCGCCGTCGCCCGGGAGGTAGCTGAGTCCCTTGCTGGCCGCCCGCGCGCCGAGCTCGACTCCGACGACAGTGTCGACCTCTTTGCTGACCATCACAACGTGGGTGTTGTTGTTCAGTGCCGCCTCGGCGTAGGCCGAGCCGACGCCGACCCGGCCGCAGGCCTCGACCAGGACGTCGATGCCGGCCCAGTCCACAGCTTCAACGGACGCGATCAGGGCGATCCGGCCGTCGGCAACAATCTCCGCAGTCTGTGCAGGGTCGATGGAGCCGGTGGCGCGGTGGGCGGGGATACCCAGTTCAGCGAGCATTCGCAGCACGCCGTCGATGTCCGGATCGATCAGGATGGCGGGCAGGATTTCGGGAGTATGGGCCAGCTGGGCGAGGAACGTGCGTCCGTAACCGCCGTTAGCCCCGGTCAGGGCTACGCGGATGGGATCTCGTCGTCGAGCGCGGTGAGGGAGGATCACGGTTGGTTCCAAATCTTCGTGCGACGTCCGACTTTCGAACGTGCCGTGGATCACTGTGACACACATTCTAAATTCGTACAAGAACTTACCAAAGTTTAACAAACAGTATCGTGCGAGTGTTACAGTCGATTCCGACCACCGCCGCCTGGAGGGGCTGGTCCAGAAAGGAATCAAAGTGCTTGGAATCATCGCTGATGACTTCACCGGCGCCACGGACGTAGCCACTATGCTCCGGCGCTCTGGTCATCGAGTGGCCGTCGTCATCGAGGACGGCACCCCCGGCCCGGAACAACTGGCCAAGCTGGACGCCGTCGTCGTCGCGTTGAAGAGCCGGTCCGGATCGAAGGACGCCGCAGTGGCCGCTTCACTTAGTGCGCTCCGCCGCCTCCGCGCCTGGGGCGCGAACCGCTTCTACGTGAAGTACTGCTCGACTTTTGATTCCACGGCCGAAGGAAATATCGGGCCGGTTCTCGACGCAATCACGGAGGAACTCGGTGTGCGGACCTGCGTTGTGGTGCCCTCGCTCCCGGCCAACCGTCGCACCGTCTACAACGGCCACCTCTTCGTGGATGGCGGGCTTCTCGAAAACTCGTCCATGCGTCACCACCCGCTCACTCCCATGACCCGCTCCCGCGTCGCCGACCTGTTGCGCCCGCAGACGCGCCATCCTGTCGGTGAAGTAATGCACGGGACTGTGCGCAAAGGACATGCCGCGCTCCGCTCCGCTATTGACGCCGCAGAGTCCCGCTATGTTGTGGTGGACGCCATTGACGATGAAGACCTCGCGAGCATCGGTATTGCGACGGCGGATGACTTGCTTGTGTCCGGAGGCTCCGGGTTGGCCCTTGGCATCACCGGACGCGGAGGGGCCGCGGATGCCTGGTCGCCGCCGGCCCGTGGACGTGGTGCCATCCTCTGCGGCAGTGTGTCCCGCGCCACGCTGGCCCAGATCGCGCATGCCGCCCGCACGCAGCCGGTACGCCAGATCGACGTCCACGCCGCAATCGCTAATCCCGATGCGGCGGCCGCCGGGCTCGCCGCCTGGGTCGTCGCGCAGCCGCCTGGCTCCACGCCCGTTGTGTGCGCCGCACGCGACCGCGCCGATGTCCGCCCCCGCGTCGACGGCGTTGAGACCGCCCCCGTCATCGAACGTGTGCTGACACAAGTAGCGAGCCTGCTCATAGGGCAAGGAACCGTCGCGGGCCTGATAGTCGCCGGCGGCGAGACCAGCGGAGCTGTTGTGCGCGGACTGGATATCCAGTCTCTGCAGATCGGCCCCGAAGTGGCCCCCGGGGTGTGCTGGTCCGCAGCGGAAGCCGGCGGACGTACAGTCGCCCTCGCACTCAAGAGTGGCAACTTCGGCGAGGACGATCTCTTCACTTCGGCTTGGGAGCGCTTGGCATGAATGTCCGGAAGCAACTCATCGCAGCAGGACGCAGCCTCGTCGACATGGGCCTGAGCCCCGGGGCCACGGGCAACCTGAGCATCCGGGACGGGGACACAATCCTCGTGACCGGCACCGGCGCGTCCCTGGGCCGCCTGACCGAGGCGGACATCGCGGAGATTTCGCTCGCGGGTGTTCACCTCGGCGGTGCCCGGGCGTCGAAAGAGACTCCCCTGCATGTCGGTTTCTACGGTCGCGGGGAGGAGCACCAGGCGATCGTCCATCTGCATTCGCCGCAGGCCGTCGCCCTGTCTTGCCGCAGCCCCTGGTCTGAAGGCAATGCCGTCCCGCCGCTGACCCCGTACTTCGTTATGCGGGTTGGGCAGACTCCCATGCTGCCGTACCGGCATCCGGGTGACGCCGCCCTCGGGGACGACATCCGGCTGGCTCGGGGACCCTTCCGTGCTGCACTGCTCGCCAACCACGGGTCCGTTGTGTCCGGCAGGGACCTGGGTGACGCCGTCGAACGCGCAGCCGAACTGGAGGAAGCGTGCCGGATCGCGCTCCTGACCGAAAACTCCCCGCGCCGCGAACTCACCCCCGATCAGATCCGGGAGCTCGCTGACCGGTGGGACAGTCCCTGGACGCATTCTCCGGTAGATTGACCCGGGAGGCACCATTGGCAAAGTCAACATCCCTGATTCCCGAGCAGCGCAGGCAGCAGATTCTTGAGCACCTGCGTGCCCACGGAGTGCTCAGTTACCGGGAGCTCACCGAACTGCTCGGCGTCAGCCACATGACCGCCCGCCGCGACGTCGCGGCTCTCGCCGACGAGGGCAAGGTCCAGGTGACGCAGGGTGGCGTCCTGGCCGTCACCAAGCTGCTGCAGGAACCGCGCCGCTCCGTGAAGGAAGCAGCTGATCTGACGGCCAAGGCGGCGATCGCCCGCCATGCCGCAGACCTGGTCTCCGACTCCATGACCGTCTACCTTGATGCCGGCACCACGGTCCAGGCGATGAGCCCCTACCTTCAGGACCGCAAAGACCTCACCATCGTCTCCAACGACTTGGTCACAGCGACGTCCTTCCTGGACCAGCCCGGGGTCGATCTGATCTGTGTTGGTGGCCGGGTCGACCGGGACAACAAGTCCATGATCGGCCGGCTCGCCGCGCTCACACTGGCCGAGCTGTCACTGGATATTGCTTTTCTGTCATCCAGTTCCTGGGACATCCAGCACGGAGTAACGACGCCGGTAGAGGCCAAGATCGACCCGAAGCGTGCCGCCATGGCTTCTGCCGAGACAACCGTGTTGCTGGCGGACAGCAGCAAGTTCGGGCGCTACGCGAAATACCGCGTCCTTGCCTTGGAGGAGCTTGACCTCATTGTCAGCGATGCAGGGCTGAGCGAGACTGCCGCGCAGCAGATTCACGGGCTGGGCGTCGACGTCGTCCGGGCGGGCACGAAGCCTTCCGGCGCCGCGGCGGACAACTGGCAGAACACGGCAAACTGATCCCGCTCTCGGCGCGTATCCTCCGGGCAGACCATGCCGCCTCCCCCGCTTCCGGCTGTCCGCCAGCGCCCTACTACGCCGTAGCTGCAGCCTCGGCTAGGCTCGGAGCATGACCCGCGAGAACATCAGAACCCCCGACGGCGGAACGATCGAGCTTTTCAGCACGGGTGCCGAGCTTGCCTCGGCGGGCTCCGGCGTCGTCGTCGTTCCGGCGTCAATGGTGACCGCCGCCGACTACACCCGCTTCGCGCAGAAGCTCAGCGCGTCCCTGGGCCGCCCGGTGCACACCTTCAACCGCCGCGGCCGCGGCAGCTCGTCGCCGCAGCCGGAGGACTACACCCTCGACGTGGACATCCATGACCTCGATGCGGTGATGAAGCACACCTCCAGTACGGACGTTTTCGGGCACAGCTTCGGCGGCGCGGTGGCGCTGCACGCTGCCCGCACCCTGCCGGTGGAACGCCTCGCCGTGTACGACCCCGCCGTCTCCGTGAACCACAGCGTCACCGCCGACTGGACCACCGAATACGAGAAGGCGACGGCGGCCGGCGACGACGACCGCGCCCTCGCCGTCCTGCTCAGGGGCCTCGAAACCGGCAGCGCTTTGTCCCGGATGCCCCTGTCCATGCTGACCCTGGCGAACAAACTGGCCGCCGGCACCCCCCTCGGCAAGCAGATGCGCGAGCTCATGAAGACCGGAGTCCGGGAGATCAAGGCGATCATCGCCGCGGACATGCCGGCCGAGCCGTTCCTGGAACTGCCGCTGGAAACGCTGATCATTGTCGGCGAGAAGAGCCCCGCGTACTTTGGTGTGGCCTGCGCCCAGATCCACGAGGTGCTCTCCGGCTCCAGCTACACGATCCTGCCGGGCATGGGACACGACGGCGTCAACAAGGCACCGGACAAGCTCATCACCGCGCTCAGCGAGTTCTTCGCCAGCTAGGGCGAAGCCTGGCCGCACCAAAAACGCGGGGTCATTTGTCGCCCATTCCGGAGCTCCGGATGGGCGACAAATGACCCCGCGTTGGGTTAACCGGTCAGTGGGCCGCGGCGTGCTCCGCTGCGGGGTGTTCGACGGCGGCGGTCTTGCGCATCATGGCGGCCAGCACGACGGCGGCGACGGCGATGACCGATGCCGTGAGGAACGCCGCGTGCATGCCCGCGACCATTCCGGAACCGGCGGACACCACGGCGAAGATCGAGACGAGCAGCGCCGTTCCGGCGGCCCCGGCCACTTGCTGCAAGGTGCTCATGATGGCGGAGCCGTGGGAGTACAGATGCGGCGGCAGCGGGTTCAGCCCGGTGGTAAAGGCCGGTGTGAAGATCAGGGCCAGTCCCAGGCTGAGGCCCACGTGCAGCGCGATGATCCACCCGACCGGGGTGCCGGCGTCGAGCAGGGAGAACTGGAACAGTGCCAGCACCAGCATTGACGAGCCGGTGACGGTCAGCGGCAGCGGGCCCACCTTGTCGAAGAGGCGTCCGATGAACGGTCCCAGCAGCCCCATTGCGAGGCCTCCGGGGAGCAGGGTCAACCCTGTTTCCAGGGACGACAGCCCGCGGACTTCCTGGAGGTACAGCGGCAGGAGGATCACTGCGCCGAAGAGGGCGATCATGGCCACCACAAGCAGCAGCACGGACACCGTGAACATCCTGAACGTGAAGGCGCGCAGGTCCAGCAGGGGCGCCGCGGTCTTCTGCAGCCGCAGCTGGCGGAGGACAAACGCCACCATGGAGATGACGCCCACGGCCAGGGCAATGATGGCGGGCGAGCCCGGGCCGCCCTCGCCTCCGCCGATCTGGCTGAGGCCGTAGACCAGCCCGCCAAACGCGGGGACGGTCAGCAGCACGGACAGGAGGTCAAGCCGGGTCTTCTCCTTTTCGCCGATGTTCGTCAGGAACCGAGCGCCGATGGCGAAGGCGGCCAGGGCGATCGGGAGGACAAAGACGAACATAAAGCGCCAGGAGAAGTGCTCAAGGATCAGCCCGGAAACGGTGGGGCCCATTGCCGGGGCCACGGAGATGGCGATGCTGACGTTGCCCATCACGAAGCCGCGGCGTGTCACCGGGACCAGGGTCAGGATGGTGGTCATCAGCAGGGGCAGCATGATGGCGGTGCCGCCGGCCTGGATGATCCGGGCGAGCAGGAGGATTTCGAATCCCGGGGCCAGCGCCGCGAGCAGCGTGCCGCCGGAGAACAGGCCCATGGCCAGCATAAAGACGGCGCGGGTGGACAGCCGCTGCAGGATGAAGCCGGTCGTGGGGATCACGATCGCCATCGTGAGCATAAAGCCGGTGGACAGCCACTGCACGGTGGGTGCCGTGACCCCCAGATCCACCATCAGCCGCTGCAGGGCGACGTTCATGATGGTCTCGTTCAGGATCACCACAAAGGTGGCCACCAGCAGGGTGGCGATGACGGTAACCGATTCGCGGGACATCTTCGCTGGGAGTGCGGCACCCCCGCCGGCAACCTGGGGCGGCGCGGCCGGCGAGGTCTGCACGGGATCGCCGGGAGTCTGTGAAGAGACGTCTGTAGACATAGGGGTTCCCTCAGGGAGTTTTGAAGTGGGGTCCTGCGGCGTTGACCGCTACTGAAAATGCTAACCGGGGATCCGCCGCGGTAATTCCCGACGGTGGAGAAAAATTCCTGCGGCCCCAAATACAACGCGGGGTCAGCTGCGGTCCATGGAAAGCCTCGGCATGGGCCGCGTCTGACCCCGCGTTGCAGTGGAGGTGGGGGGTTGGCTCAGGAGTCCAGCGGGACGTTGTCGATCAGGCGGACCGGGCCCACCTTGGCCGCGATGAGGGCCAGGCCCTGTCCGCGGAACGGCGTGTCCCGGCAGTTCTCGGCGAGCGGTTCGAGGGTGGCGGGGTCCACCACGTCGAGATAGTCCAGTTCCACGAGCGGCTGGGACTCCACGAGCGCCTGCACGGACTCCAGGTCCAGCGGCTGGTGGGCGTTGGCCCGTTCCTCGATCAGGCGCAGGGCCCGTGAGAGCACCAGGGCCGCCTCGCGTTCCTCGGCGGAGAGGAAACGGTTGCGGCTGGACAGCGCCAGCCCGTCCGCCGACCGCACAATCGGCACCGGGATGATCTCGACGGGGAAGTTCAGGTCGGCAACCATGCGCTGGACCAGGGCCAGCTGCTGGGCGTCTTTCTGGCCGAAGTACGCCCGGTAGGCCGGCACTTCGGCGCCCGCCGCCGCGCCGGGCATTCCGTAATGCAGCAGCTTGGCCACCACGGTCAGGGCGCCGTCGAAGTGCCCGGGGCGGGAGGCGCCCTCCCACTTGCCGGCCATCGGACCCCCGCTGATCCGGACCAGGGGTTCCCCGCCGGGATAGACCTCGTCGACATCCGGAGCGAACACCAGGTCCACGCCCACGGCATCAAGGAGTGCCAGATCCGCGTCCAGGGTCCGCGGGTACCGGTCCAGATCAACGGCCTCGCCGAACTGCAGCGGGTTCACGAAGATACTGACCACCACCACGTCGTTCTGCTCGACGGCGGTGCGCGCCAGCTCGGCGTGGCCTTCGTGCAGGGCGCCCATGGTGGGCACCAGGCCCTGCGAGGTGCCACCTTTCTCCTTGAGCAGGCGGGCGCTTTCGGCACGGAGCCGGGCAGCCGTGGTCACGAGTTGGATCGCCAAAGTTTTGGACCTTCCTTAGGGTTGCCGGCCGTTGTCGCCGGGGCCCTCGAGCGCCTCCGCGATGGCGTCGATTTGCTCCGGCTTCAGCAGTCCGCGGCGTCCTGCCCGGCGGGCTGTCGCCCGGGCCATGGCCAGGTACGCCTCCAGAATATCGCCGCCGGCCCCGCCGTCGTGCTCCCGCAGGGTTTCGGCGTGCGCGGCCACGGTGCCCGCATCGCCGCGGGCCACCGGCCCGGTCAGGGCTGATTCGCCTGAGGCCAGGGCGTTCTCCAGGGTCGCGCGCAGCAGCGGGCCAAGCATGCGTTCGGGGGCTTCGACGCCGACCTCCCGGAGCAGCTGTGAGGCCTGCGCCACGAGGGTGACCAGGTGGTTTGAGCCGTGGGCGAGGGCCGCGTGGTAGAGCGTCCGGTCGGCCTCCGCGATGGCGACGGGCTCCGCTCCCATTTCCACCACGAGGGCCTGCGCGATGGGCAGCATGGCAGCGTCCGCCGTGACGCCGAAGGTGCAGTCCAGCAGCCGGGTCAGGTCCAGGCTCATCCCGGTGAAGGTCATCGCGGGGTGCAGCGCCAGCGGGATGGCCCCGGCGGCGCGGACCGGATGCAGGATTCCGACGCCGAAGCGGCCGGACGTGTGGGCCACCAGCTGGCCGGGCTGCCAGGCGCCGAGCTTGGCCAGGCCCTCGACGAGCGGGCCGAGCGCATCGTCGGGGACGGCCAGCAGCACCAGTTCGGCCCGTTCGACGATGTCCTGCACGTCCAGCACCGGGACGCCGGGTAGCAGGGTTTCCGCGCGTTCGCGGCTGGCGTCCGAGACCGCCGAGACACCGATGACGGCGTGCTCCGCGCCGCGCAGCGCAGCCCCCAACACGGCGCCGACCTTGCCGGCGCCGACGATTCCGATGCCGAGTCGTCCTGGTTTAGCCATGCTGACGGTCGTCCTGCCTGTCGGGTTCTGCGGTGTGGGAGGGTGCTGCGGTATTGAGGGGTTCGGACGCGAGTGCCCGGACCTGGTCCAGCCAGTGCTCGCTGGTCTGCCGCTTGCGCGCGGCCCGGGCGCGGGCCGCCTGCGCGTCCAGCAGGGCACGCCCCTCGTCGAGGCCGGCCTGGATGAGGCGCGGGGACACGGGCCCGGCCGTGGTGTGCAGGACCAGGTCCGCGACGCGGAAGCGCCGCGCCAGGGGGCCCTGCTCCAGCGACATGGATTGGGTGCGCTGGTGCGGGACCACCACGAGGTGGCTCCACCAGCGGCCCGAGCGGATCAGCAGGGCCGTGTCGGTGGCGGTGAAGCCGTTGCGGCGCCAGCCCAGGGGTGCCAGCAGCCGGGCCCGGCGCGGGGTAGTGACGAAACCGGCGTCGTCCGCTCGCGGTGCACCCGCCGGAACCCCGTCCGGGCCGGCAAGGCCGGTAATGCCGGCCCTGAAAACCGCCACCGGGTCCGGGGTGCCTGGATCGGGCAGGACGAGGGAGAGCATGGTGAGGACGTCGGGGAATGTCCCCACCGGCAGGAGCGTGGTCCGGGACGAGCTTTCGCCGTCGCTTCCCGCCGCACCGTAGCCGGCCACATTGACCTGGATCCGGTACCAGCCGAAGATCCGCCAGAGCGGCGGCTGGCTGACCCGCAGCGCCTGGATTCGGCCCGGCGGCAGGGTCTGCGCCTGCGTGTCGAGCAGCCCGTAGCGCAGCCGGATTCCGTCCGGCGAAATGGCTGCGGTGAAGTTGTAGCCGCGGTTGATGGCGTTCCAGTACGCGGCCGCCATGCCCAGCAGGGCCGGGATCAGGAAGAGGTAGAAGCTGCGGTTCTCGGTCAGGGCGGAAAGCACCACGGAAACCACGCCGCCGACGACGATGAACACACTTTGCTCGCTCAGCACCAGTGACCCGATGAGGCGCCGCGGCGGGACGGTCAGGACGGCGTGTTCGGGCGCCTCCGCGGCGGCCTCGCCGGGGTGCGCGGGGTCCGGCACCACGCCGGCGGCGCGGGCCAGGATCGCGGCGCGGAGCTGCCGTGCCTCGTCCATGCGGAGATAGGCGAGCCGCACCGCGGATTCCCCGGCGTCGGCCACCTCGAACTTCAGCTCGGCCAGCCCGAAGATCCTGGCGAGCAGGGGCTGCACGATGTCGATCGCCTGGACGCGGTCCAGCCTGGCCTGCCGCTGCTGTTTGAAGAGGAAGCCGGTGTTCAGCCGGACATAGCCTTCCGCGACCTGGTAGCGGGTGAAGTACCAGCTCAGGATGTAACCGAGGACGGTGAGCAGCAACAGCACGCCGCCGCCCAACAGCAGCCATGGCGCCCGGCCGGCGAGCTGCTGATCGATCAAGGGCCCGCCCCGGAGCAGCCGCTCGAAAGTATCCCGGAAGAAGAAGAATCCGATGGCGGCCAGCGCCACCCAGCCGCGCACAAAGGGTGAGGCGGGGTGCACACGCAGCCACGCACCGTCCGTGGTTCCCGCCTCGGTCCCGGCGGCGGCGGCCTCCGGGGCAGCGCCCGGCTTCACCGGGACCCCTTCCCTGCGCCGGCCTTCACTGCTGTTCCTTCACTGCTGTGCCTGCACTGCGTGGCCTGCACGGCGAACCCGTCACAGCCCGGCCAGCCGGGCTTCACCGCGGGCGGAGAGCTGCTCGCGGAGCCGCGCGCCTTCCGCGGCGGGCAGGCCCGGGATTTCCGCGCTGGTGCCGGCGGAGGCGGTGTGCAGTTTCAGCGTGCACAGCCCCAGCCCGCGTTCCACCGGCCCGGCGCCGATGTCCACGTACTGCATGCGGCCGTAGGGGACCACGAGCGTGCGCTGGAAGAAGATGCCGCGGCGGATGAGCAGGTCATCCTCGCGCTCGGCGTAGCCGATGGCCCGCACCTGGCGGGGAATGAGCAGCAGCCGCCAGAGGGCCAGGACCAGCATCACCGCCGGGATGGCAATGGCCAGCCAGAGCGGGAACGACTTCCACCAGCCGTTGAGGACGAGGATCAGGGGAAGGCACAGCAACCCGACGACGATGAGGTTGGCCAGGGCCCAGCTGGCGACCCGTACCGTGACGTACTTTGGTGAGACGCGCTGCCACGTGATGCCCGGAGGATCAATCGCCTCGGTATGCATATTCGCCTTCCGACTTGGGCTTGCGCTGTTCCTGGCGGCCCGGAGCCGACTCGCCCTCGCCGTCCTCGGGGGGTATCCGGCAGAACCGTTCCACCATCAGGCCAACCACGATCATCATCAGGCCGCCGCCGGCCATGACCAGGGCCTGCCAGGCGAGGGTCTGGTCGCTGCGCAGGTTCCAGAGCCGCAGCTGGTCAACGAAGATCCCGGCATGCCAGCCCAGCAGCACGCTGCCGGTGTAGGCGCAGGCCTGGGCGAGGACCAGGGTCCAGGCGGCCAGGATGGGGTTGAGCATTTTCTTCTTGTTGCCGTTACGCCAGCGGCGGACCCTGATGCCCAGCACGAGCGTGAGCGCAACGATCACACCCATCGTGATGAGCGCGTTGAGCGGCAGCACGGGGGTGTTCAGGCCGTAGCGGGTGGTCAGCACGGCGGCGAGCCAGCCGAGGACCCCCACGGCAGAACCGATCACAAGCAGGGTCAGGGGGTTGGTCAGCTTCATCACTCCACCGCCCCGGCCACGCCGTGGAGGTTTTCGAAGCCGTCGAAGGGCACGAGGTCGGCGAAGTCCGCGGCCCTGGCGGCCAGCTCGCCCACGCGTTCGCCGTCCAGCTCGGCCGCCGGGTCAATGAGCGACCACGGGTACAGCACGAACGCCCGCTGCGCCGCCCGCGGGTGGGGCAGCGTCAGGTCCGGGTCGGAGCTGACCAGCTCCCCGTACGTGATGATGTCGACGTCGAGGGTGCGCGGGCCCCAGTGCACTTCGCGGACGCGGAGGTGCTTTTGTTCCACGGCGTGGCAGTGCTGCAGCAACTCAAGGGGCGTCAGGGTGGTCTCCACCGCGATCACCATGTTGAGGAAGTCCGGCTGGCCGGACGGCCCGCCGACGGCTTTCGTCTGGACGATCGGCGAAATCGCGAGGAGCCGCACCTCGGGCGGATCGACGATGTCCGCGACCGCCGCCGAAAGAGTGTCGCTGCGCTCCCCCAGGTTGCTGCCGAGCGCCAGGACGGCCCGGGTGTATTTCATGGCTGCTCCTGCCGGGTCCGCCGGACGCTGACGGAGACGTCGCCGAACTCGACTTCGATCGGAGCCTTGGGCTTGTGCACCGTGATGTCCACCGCGGCGACGGGGAACTTCCGGAGCACGTCCTCGGCGATCCGCACGGCCAGCGCCTCGATCAGGTTCAGCGGTTCCCCCGTGATCCAGCCCCGGATGCACTCTGCCACTTCACCGTAGTGCGCGGTGTCGAGCACGTCGTCGGAGGCGGCGGCGCGGCTGAAGTCCAGGTGCAGTACGGCGTCGACGACGAACGGCTGGCCGTTGCGCCGTTCGAAATCAAACACTCCGTGATGGCCGACGGCGGTGACGCCGCTCAGCGTGATCTGGTCCATGGGTGGTCTGTCGGTTCAGCCGTGGCCGGCGGCAGCCGGCAGGGCCGGAGTCATGCGGGCGGCGGTTTTGACGGCGTCGAGGCTGGGACCGACGTCGTGCACGCGGACTGCCCAGGCGCCCCGGAAGGCGCTGATGGCGGTCACGGCGGCCGTGGCGGCGTCGCGTTCGGCCGGTGGGGCGGCCTTGCCCGCCACGGTCAGGAGGCTGCCGAGGAAGCGCTTGCGGGAGGCCGCCACCAGGACCTTGTGGCCCATGGCCTGCAGGACGTCCAGCCGCTGGAGGAGTTCCCAGTTCTGCTCCTCGTTCTTCGAGAAGCCCAGGCCCGGATCCAGGATGATCTGTTCGGGGGCGACGCCGGCCGCGTACAGCTTGTCGCGGACTCCGGCCAGTTCGGCGGCCACTTCGTCCGCGACGTTCCCGTATTCAGCCAGGGAGTCCATCGTGACGGCATTGCCCCGGCGGTGGGTGAGGATGTACGGGGCCTTGCTGTGGGCCACGAGCTCGGCCATCTCCGGCTCCATGCTCAGTCCGGAAACGTCGTTGATGATCGCGGCCCCGGCATCGAGGGCCGCCGCGGCGGTGGCGGCGTGCGTCGTGTCGATGCTGACCAGGGCACCGGCCTTGACCAGCGCCTGAATCACGGGCACGACCCGCTGCTGCTCTTCCTCGGCGCCGACCTCGGCTGCTCCCGGGCGGGTGGATTCACCGCCGACGTCGATGATGTCCGCTCCTGCGTAGAACATCCGCAGGCCGGCCGCGATGGCCGTGTCCGCGGTGGCGTGCTTGCCGCCGTCGCTGAAGGAATCCGGGGTGACGTTCAGGATCCCCATCACGAGCGTCCGGTCCGTGGGGAGATCCTTGAATTGCGCTGCCGGGCGCGACTTGCGCAGTACGGGCAGGGGCGAGGTCGCGGGTCCGGTTCCGGGGGCTGCGGCGAGGGAATCCATAATTCTGTGTTCTTACCTTCCGATGATGAGGCTCATGGCTTCGGCACGGGTGGCCGGGTCATGGAGTTGCCCGCGTACCGCGCTGGTGACGGTCTTGGCGCCGGGCTTGCGGATGCCGCGCATCGACATGCAGAGGTGTTCGCATTCGACGACCACAATGGCGCCGCGCGGCTTGAGGTGGGTGACGAGGGCTTCGACGATCTGGGTGGTCAGGCGTTCCTGGACCTGGGGACGGCGGGCGAACATGTCCACCAGCCGCGCGAGTTTGCTCAGCCCGGTGACTTTCCCGTCATGCGAGGGAATGTAGCCCACGTGGGCGACCCCGTGGAACGGCACGAGGTGGTGCTCGCAGGTGGAGTAGAACGGAATGTCCTTGACCAGGACGAGTTCCTCGTGGTCCAGGTCGAACTGGGTGGCCAGGATTTCCGCCGGATCGTGGTGGAGCCCGGCGAACATCTCGGTGTAGGCCTTGGCGACCCGCTTCGGGGTGTCCAGGAGCCCGCTGCGGTCCGGGTCCTCACCGATGGCCAGCAGGATCTCGCGGACTGCCGCCTGGATCCGGGCCTGGTCCACGACGGTGCCGGCAACGGACCCTCCCGCCGCCAAATCATCGGTGGCGGGAGCGTCGTCGTCGTCATTGAAGAAAGAAGTCACTGAAGAAGCCTAGCCGGGATGGCCATCGGTCCCGAGATCCGTTACACCGCCCTGGAACGAATCCTGTCCGGCAACGCCCTGAGCGTGCGGCGGCAGGGCGTCCAGCGGTTCCTCGAGTCGGGCTTCCTTGGCTTCTTCCTGCGCTTCGCGTTCGGCCTTCTCCATGCGAGATTCCACCGGGCCGATTTCCTGGATCGGACGGGTCTCCTTGGAGAGCCAGATCTCGCGGAAATCGCGCTTCCGGATCTGGGTGAAGACCTGGGCGATTTCGGCCTGGTTCAGCGTTTCGCGTTCCAGCAGTTCGAGGGCCAGCTCATCGAGGACGTCGCGGTTCTCGGTCAGGATGGCGTAGGCCTCGTCGTGGGCGCCCTCGATCAGCCGGCGTACTTCCTCGTCAACGATGTAGGCGATCTGGTCGGAGTAGTTGCGCTCGTGGCCCGCGTCGCGGCCCAGGAAGGGCTCGCCTCCGCCCTGGCCAAGCCGCACCGCACCCACACGCTCGCTCATGCCGAACTCGGTGACCATCTTGCGGGCGATCCCGGTGGCCTTTTCGATGTCATTGGACGCGCCGGTGGACGGGTCGTGGAAGACGAGCTCTTCCGCGACGCGGCCGCCCATGGCGTAGGCCATCTGGTCGAGCAGTTCGTTGCGGGTGATGGAGTACTTGTCGTTTTCCGGGACCACCATGGTGTAGCCCAGGGCACGGCCGCGGGGCAGGATGGTGATCTTGGTGACCGGAGCCGAGTTCCGCAGTGCCGCGGCCACGAGGGCGTGCCCGCCTTCGTGGTAGGCGGTGACCTTGCGTTCGTGTTCCTTCATGACGCGGCTGCGCTTCTGCGGGCCGGCCATCACGCGGTCAATCGCCTCGTCGAGGGCTCGGTCGTCGATCAGGTTGGCGTTGGAGCGGGCGGTCAGCAGGGCGGCCTCGTTGAGGACGTTGGCGAGGTCCGCGCCGGTGTAGCCGGGGGTCTTTTTGGCCACGGCCTTCAGGTCGACGTCGGGAGCCATCGGCTTGCCCTTGGCGTGGACCTTGAGGATCTGGTCGCGGCCGATCAGGTCGGGGGCTTCGACGGAAATCTGACGGTCGAAGCGGCCCGGACGCAGCAGCGCCGGGTCGAGGACGTCGGGGCGGTTGGTGGCGGCGATCAGGATGACGTTCGTCTTGACGTCGAAGCCGTCCATTTCGACCAGCAGCTGGTTGAGGGTCTGCTCGCGTTCGTCGTTGCCGCCGCCGATGCCGGCGCCGCGGTGGCGGCCGACGGCGTCGATCTCGTCCACGAAGATGATGGCCGGCGAGTTGGCCTTGGCCTGCTCGAACAGGTCGCGGACGCGGGAGGCGCCGACGCCGACGAACATTTCCACGAAGTCGGAACCGGAGATCGAGAAGAAGGGGACGCCGGCTTCGCCGGCGACTGCGCGGGCCAGGAGGGTCTTGCCGGTGCCGGGAGGGCCGTAGAGCAGCACGCCCTTGGGGATCTTGGCTCCGACGGCCTGGAACTTCGCCGGTTCCTGGAGGAATTCCTTGATTTCTTCGAGTTCCTCGACGGCTTCGTCGGCTCCGGCGACGTCGCTGAAGGTCACCTGGGGCATGTCCTTGTTGACCATCTTGGCTTTGGACTTGCCGAACTGCATGACTTTGGAGCCGCCGCCCTGCATGCGGGAGAGCAGGAACCAGAACAGGACGCCGAGGAGGAGGACCGGGATCAGGAGGGAGAACAGTCCGGCGAACCAGTTGTTCTCGATCGGCTGGTCGGTGTAACCGCTCGGGGGCCGGGAGTCGGTGACAGCCTTGACCACATCGTCGGCGCGGGCGTTGACATAGTAGAACTGGATGTTCTTGCCCTTGTCCTGGCCGTCAACCTGCAGGTTTTCCTTCAGGACCAGGTCCACGCGGTTTTCCGCATCGAAGATCTTGGCCTGTTCGACCTTGCCGCCATCGGTCAGCAGCGCGAGACCCTTGTCGGTGTCGATTCGGGCGGAGCCGCCCGGGGACAGGGTGGCAAAAGCCAGCAGGAGCATGCCGATGACAACGACAATCCAGATGCCCGGGCCCTTGAAGAAACTCTTAGCTTTCATCTGATCGGGGCAGGCCCCGTCCCTCCTGGTAGTGCTGCACGGCGACCGATCTGCGCGCGTGTGGTGCTGCGTCAGCTTCTAGCTATACACCGTCGCTGTAAGTCACGCACGGTGTAGTCCAAAAGTTCCCTGAGGGCGTAGCGGAGCCGGGCCTCCCCGCCGCCCGGTCCCGGGCGGGGGGTGCCTCTGCGTGAACGATTTACTCGTAGACGTGCGGCGCCAGGGTGCCGACGAAGTCCAGGTTGCGGTACTTCTCGGCGTAGTCCAGGCCGTAGCCCACTACGAACTCGTTGGGGATGTCGTAGCCGACGTACTTGACGTCGATCTGGACCTTTGCGGCCGTGGGCTTGCGGAATGCGGTGCAGATTTCCACCGACGCCGTGCCGCGTGATTCCAGGTTGGTCTTGAGCCAGGACAAGGTCAGGCCGGAGTCGATGATGTCTTCGACGATCAGCACATCCTTGCCCATGAGGTCCGTGTCGAGGTCCTTGAGGATCCGGACCACGCCGGAGGACTGGGTGCCGGAACCGTAGGACGAGACGGCCATCCAGTCCATTGAAACGTGGCTGTGAAGCGCGCGGGCGAGGTCAGCCATGACCATCACGGCGCCCTTGAGCACGCCGACGATCAGCAGATCGCGGCCTTCGTAGTCCTTGTCGATCTGGGCAGCGAGTTCGGTGATCCGTGACTGGATCTGCTCCTTGGAGTACAGAACGTGCTTGAGATCTGCCTGGACGTCGTTTGAATCCACCAATAACTCCTGTGTAGATGCGGGGGCGACTATATTTTGGGCGGTTTTTGAGGCCGGAATACAAGCTTCCCACAGCGGGCCGCTTCGCGGGGAACGGGAACGCTGCCGGGGCCGGGCTGCCCCTCGGCGAGGAGCTGCGCGAGCGAGAGCCGGTAGACGCTGACCCCGCCGGGGAGCTCCACGGGACCGGCCGATCCCTGCCGGCGGAGGAGTGCTTCCGCGGCCAGCAGGCGCTGGTAGCTGGGCTGCTGGCCTCCGACGGCGGCCGCTGCTTTCGCGATGACACGGAACCTCACGGCCGGCGCGAGTTCGCGCACGGCTTCCTCCGGGAGGCTGATGGTGGCCCCGGACTGTTCCCGGAGCCGGAGATAGGTGTCTTCCGCCACGTCTTCGAGGTAGTCGGCGTCAAGCTGCAGGATGGCGGCAGTCCGCGCCAGCGATTCGGCAACCCCCGGGCCCAGCTTCTCCTCCAGCAGCGGCAGGACCTCTACACGGGTCCGGGACCTCGCAAATGAGGGATCGGCGTTACTCGGATCGTGCCAGGGGTCGAGGCCCTCAACGTCGCAGATCGCCAGCGTGTCCGCGCGCCGCAGCCCCAGGAAAGGCCGCAGCAGGCGGTCCCGCGCGGGCCGCATCCCCGCCAGGGAGCGCGTGCCGGAGCCGCGGGCGAGTCCCAGCAGGACCTGTTCGGCCTGGTCGTCAAGGGTGTGGCCGAGCAGGATTGCCCCGGCGCCGGCGTCGTCGGCGGCGGCTTCGAGGGCGGCGTGGCGGGCGTCTCGGGCCGCCGCCTCAGGTCCCATGCCGGTGGAGGCGACGTCGACGGTCCTGATCTGCACGGACGAGAGCCCAAGTTCCCTCAGCACCGCCGCGGTGGCGGCGGCGACGTCGGCGGAACCGGGCTGCAGCTGGTGGTCCACGACGACGGCACCCACGGAGACGGGGTGGCCGTCCACGTGCCCGCGGCGGGCGAAGTAGGCGGCGACGGCGACGAGGGCCAGCGAGTCGGGCCCGCCGCTGCAGGCGACCAGGACCCGTTCCGGGTAGCCCGCAGCGGCGAGCGCGTCCTGCAGCATTTTCCGCGCGGTGCCGACGACGGGCGCGAGCCGGCCGGGCCTGCGCCTTCCACTCGAAACCTGGCCCCCGGAAGCCTGTCCGCCGGATACGGGACTGGAAGTCACGGGAACTAGTGCCCCATCCGCTCGAGCCAGAGCCTGGAATCGTGGATTTCGGCCTCGCTCGGCAGGTGGTCCGCGGACTCCCAGACCTTGTTGAAACCCTCCATGCCGGCCACGTCCACTACTTCGCGGACAAACTTCGCGCCGTCGCTGTACTGCCGCATCTTGGCGTCCAGGCCCAGCAGGTTGCGGATGAACTTTTCGATCACGCCGCGCTCCGTGGCCCGGGAGTTGAAGCGCTGCCGGATGGTCTTCACGGACGGCACAATGCTGGAGTCGACCGCGTCCATCACCACGTTGGCGTGGCCTTCGAGCAGGCTCATCAGGGCGGTCAGGCGTGAGATCGCGGCCTTTTCCTCGGGGTTCTGCAGCAGGTCGAGGATGGCGCCACGGCTCGGGGCGGTTCCGGACGCGGTGCGGTCCTTGAGCGATTTCGCCGCGGCGGAGGCCCGCTCCATCAGGGAATCGACGTTCCCGAGCAGCTGGCCGCTGAGGTTCTCGATCTCGTCCAGCATGTGGTGCCGCAGCCAGGGCGCGGCGGCGAACTGCACGCGGTGGGTCTGTTCGTGGAGGCAGACCCAGAGCCGGAAGTCTTCGGGTTCGACGTTGATTTCACGTTCGACGGAAATGATGTTCGGCGCCACGAGGAGCAGGCGTCCGGCGGCAGGGGCCGTGGAGTTCTCGGCGAGCGCGGAGAAGGGATCGTACTGGCCCAGGACCTTGCTCGAGAGAAAGGCGAGGATGGCGCCGAGCTGGCTGCCCGTGATGGCGCCGCTGACGCTGGCCGCGCCGGGGTTCAGCGTGCCCCGGCGGCCCTCGAGCATCTTCTCCATCGCGGGCTGAAGCATGACGGCGAAGCTCTGGGTGTTGGCTTTGGACCAGGAGGCCCGGTCCACGACGAGGACCGAGGAATCACGCAGGTCTCGGGCGGCTTCCAGTCCGGTGATGTCATGGACGTGCGGCACGGAAATGTCCGCCATAAGCCGCAGATTCTCGACGGCGGCGCCGATCTCAGCCGAGCTCAGGGTAGGCCCGGCAGGCGTGAGACGGGCGGCGGTGGAAGCGGCGAGCTCCCAGTTGATGAGGGCTTGGGCTTGGGCTGATGTCTCGCGGGCAGAGGACTCCATAGGTCCCATCAGATCACAAGGGCCTGACAATGCGCCTTAAATTCGTCGGGAGGCGAACGCCGGCGGGCTCATCGCCGTCGTCCTGCCCATCCGCTGCTCCCCACCTGCCCCCTCGCCTCGCAAGCTCGGCCAGGGAACCCTGCCGGCGTGGGCCCAAACCGCCGTTTTGGGGGCCCAAAAGGGCAGTTGCGGAGCAGTCGGCGGTTCGACGGCGACCGCGGTGCCCTCAGCGGCAGCCGCAACCGGCCAGGACGGCGGCGGTACGGTCCAGCGCGGTCTTGTTCGCCGCCCCGGGGGTCAGTCCGTTGCCGATGAAGGAGAACACCAGAAGCCGGCCGTCGGCGTCCACCACATAACCGCTCAGCGCGATCACCGTGTTCAGGGTGCCGGTCTTGGCCCGGACCAGTCCAGCGCCGCGGGCCGTGGTGGCATCCATGTAGCGGTCCCCCAGGGTTCCGGTGAGCCCGGCGACCGGGAACCCGGCCAGCCCGGCGCGCAGCCGCGTGTCCGCACCCGAGGTGATGGCCCGGACCACTTCGGAGAGCTGCCGGGCGGAGACCTGGTTGGCCAGCGCCAGTCCGGAGACGTCGGCGGCGCGCAGCGTGCCGGCGGGGATCTGCAGTTGTTCGAGTTGCTCCAGCACCGCCGCGACCGCGCCCTCGTTGCTGCCGGGCTTCCCGGCCGCGAGCGCAGCCATCCGGCCGACCACCTCGGTGAGGTAGTTGTCCGAGGTGCGCAGGAGCAAGTCCACCTGCTCGCCCACGGTGGCGGAATGGACCTCGGCCAGGACCCTGGCGGCACCGGTGTCCGAACCAGCGCCGCCGCCCGTTCCGCCGTCTGGTGCCGTTCCGGCGGGAACCCGCACGACGCCGGGTGCCACCGTCAGCCCCGCGGCGGCGGCGGCCGTCGCGAGCTGGGCGGAGAACGCCTCGGCGGCGCTCATGGCGGCGTCCTGCGGGCGCGGACCGGTGGTCTTGACCGGGTCGAAGCGGGCCGAGTTCAGTGCCAGGGGGAACAACGGGGCCACCTCACCGGCGGCGACGTCCTCCGGGCTCCAGGCCGGGTTCAGCGCGGGGCCGGTGAAGAGGGAGTCGTCCAGCATCACCGTCAGGGGCACGGTGACGCCGTCGTCCTGCAGGGCGCGGACTGTCGCCTGCGCCAGGCTGGCGAGCCCGGCCCGGCCCAGCACCACACCCGGGACTGATTCGCCCGCGCCGAGAAGTACATCGCCGCCGCCGGTCAGCACCACGGATCCGGGAGCGGCGCCCGCCACTGCCCTGGTGCTGAAGCGGCGTTCCGGGCCGAGCGTCCGCAGCGCGGCGGCGGCCGTGAGGAGCTTCATGTTGGAGGCGGGAACGCGGACCTGGTCGCCGGAACGGTCGAAGAGGACCTCTCCCGTGGCGGCGTCCTGCACCACTCCCGTGAAGCTTCCGGCGCCGTCGACCTTTAGCGTTTCGCTGAGTTGTGCGGCGAGGGAGCCGGGCTCCGGGACGGGGGCCGCGGCAGTGAGCGGTTCGATCCCGTCCGTTGTGCCGCCGCCGGCGGCCAGTGTGCCGGGCGCCTGGTGCCAGGCCGGGGCGGGCTGTGCCGGGTTTGCGGGGGTTTGGGGGCCGAGGAAGGCCGGTGCGGCGGCCATGCCCGCGGGGAGGGCGACGGCCACCACCAGCAGGGTCTGGAACAGCAGCGGGAGGCTCCGCCGCACCGGCCCGGAGATCGGGGCCATGCCTGCGCGGATCGTTCTGCGTTTCATGCTGCTGCTGGTCCTTTAGTCCTGAAATGTCCCCACTAGTTCCTGAAACCAGGGCCTCTCGCTATATCCTCAATAGTAGTCGGCGGCACCGGCACTGCTTTTTGGAGATGTCACGGGTGCCGCGAACCCCCTGAATTCGTCAAGGAGCAGTCCATGAAGCATGACGTGACCATCGAGATCCCCAAGGGATCACGCGTCAAGTACGAAGTCGACCACGAAACGGGCCGCGTCCGCCTGGACCGCGTCCTGTTCACCTCCATGCAGTACCCCACGCACTACGGTTTCTTCGAGAACACCCTCGGTGAAGACGGCGATCCGCTGGACGCCCTGGTGCTGCTGCAGGACTTCGACCTGCACCCCGGCGTGATCGTTGAATCCCGCCCCATCGGCGTGTTCAACATGACCGACGACGGCGGCGGAGACGCGAAGGTGCTCTGCGTGCCGGCCGACGCCCGCTTCGATCACATCAACGAGATCAGCGACGTCAGCGAGTTCCTGATCAAGGAAATCGAGCACTTCTTCACCCGCTACAAGGACCTGGAGCCGGGCAAGTGGGTCAAGGCCGAGGGCTGGGGCGACCGCGCCGCCGCCGAGGCCGAGCTCGAGGCATCCATCAAGCGCTTCGTTCCGCACACGCACTAACGTTCCTCAACTCCAACGCGGGGTCACTTGCCGCCCATAAATCCCCTCGGGATGGGCCGGAAGTGACCCCGCGTTGCTGTTTAGGGCCCGACGGCGGCGGCTCAGGTCAGTGGGTTGGCGGTTGTCAGTGGCGGGTCAGGAATGTGTGAAATCGTTGGCTCATGAACGCCGAGCCTTCCTTTAGTCCCCCCTGCGGTCCGGTCACCGGATGGCGGGACGGCGACGTGGTCCGCGCCACCGGGATCCCCTACGCCGCTGCGGGACGGTTCCAGCCCCCGGTGGCTGCACCCGACTGGGCCGGGGTCCTCGCGGCCACGTCCCTTTCCCCGGCGTGCCCGCAGGGTCCGGTCCCGTTCCTGGATGACATCCTCGGCACCCGCTACGGCGAGCTTCCCGGCAGCGAGGACTGCCAGCGGCTCTCGATCACCATGCCGGCCGGCCTTGCCGCGGACGAGCGGGTCCCGGTGATGGTTTGGCTCCACGGCGGGTCCTACACCTCCGGCTCCGGCGACCTTGCCATCTTCGACCCCAAGGCCCTCGTCGCGGAAAACCGGGTCATCGTTGCATCCGTGACATACCGTCTGGGCCTCTTCGGTTACCTGGCGACCGGCACGGGCCGCCCCGCGAACCTCGGCCTGCTGGACCAGCTCGAGGCGTTCCGCTGGGTCCAGCGCAATATCAGCGCCTTCGGCGGCGATCCGGGACGCGTGACTGCCTTCGGGCAGTCCGCCGGAGGCGACGCCGTCGCCCACCTCATGGCGACGCCGGAGGCCCCCGCCCTCTTCCAGCGCGCCATCATCCAGAGCGCACCGCTGGGCATCACCCGGGGCCGGGAAAAGATGAGCACCGCCATGGGCATCGCGGCCGAAACCGTCACCGAAGACACCCCGGCGATGGACGTCGTCGAGATCGAAGGGCACGTGTCGCAGGTGGCCCGGAAATTCGGGCTGATCGCGGCCATGCCGTTCGGCACCCAGTACGGGCACGCTCCCCTGCCGCCGGAATCCGGCATTGAGGACGCCTGGAATGCCACGGCCCCCGGGATCGAGGTCCTGATCGGCCACACCTCCGATGAGGCCCGGCTGTTCCTGCCGCGCAACCGGGCTGTCAGCCGCCTGGCCAGGGTCCCGTTCCTCGGAACCGCTGTGGTCAAAGCCATCAACTGGGCCGTGACCGAGGCGGTCTACGGCAGGGGCGCACGGAAGTTCGCCCGCCGGCACGCGCAGGCGGGCGGCACGGCGTACAGCTACGTGCTGAGCTGGGCGGCGCCGGGAAACGTCTACGGTGCCGCGCACACCGTTGACCTGCCGCTGCTGTTCGGCAACAGGCAGACCTGGGCAGGAGCGGGCCTGCTCGCGGGTGCTTCGTGGGAGGAAATCAACGCCCAGGGCCGGGCACTTCGCGCCGTGTGGGCCCGCTTTGCCGCCGGGGACGGCCTGGACAGCCGCGGCGGACTGCCCGGCGCCCTGCGGTACCACGAGGTCTGAGCCGGATGACGGTCGATTCCACGCCCGCGTCCCTGCGCCCCCGGGCCCGCGGGTGTTGACCCTCGGCGTCGACCTCGCCGCGGCCGCCCGGAAAACCGCCGCCGCCGTCGTCGAATGGGGCGACGGGGGTGCCCGCCTGGCGCACCTGGCCCTCGACGTCGGCGACGCGGAGATTGTGCGGCTCTTCGGCTCCGCCGACATGACCGGGATCGACTGCCCTGTGGGCTGGCCGGATGCTTTCCTGCCCTTCTTGGCCGGGCATCTGGCGTCCGAGCCGCATCCCGTGCTGGACCATGACGGCATCGAAGGCCGCCGGCTGCTGGCCTACCGGGACACCGACCGCTTCATCACCGCCCGGACCGGGCTGATCCCGCTCAGCGTCTCCGCCGACCGGCTGGCCCACCCCGCGATGCGCTGCGCCGTCATCCAGGCCAAAATCGCCGTGGAACACGGACCTCAGGCCAGGGACGGCAGCGGCCGGCTGGCCGAGGTCTATCCGGCGGCGTCGCTGAAGTCCTGGGGCCTGTTGGCCCGCGGCTACAAGGGCGGCGGCTTCGCGGAAACCCAGCGGCTGGCCGGGATCCTGGACGGGCTGCAGCAGGCGGCACCCTGGCTGGACCTGGCCGGATTCGAGGACCGGCTGGCCGGCTCCGACGACATGTTCGACGCGCTCATCGCCTCCCTCACCGCGCGGGCAGTGGCCCTCGGCGCGACCATCCCCCCGGATGCCGGGCATGCCCGGGCAGCCCGGACCGAGGGCTGGATCCACCTGCCCGCCGGCGGGCTGGGCGTGCTGGCCGGAATCCCGTAGCGGTCCGGCTGCCGGGCTACCCCAGGCCGAGGGTCCAGCCGCTGATTTCCTTCGAGTCCTCGCCGTGGTCCCGGGTGTGGTTGTGCGCCCGGATGCGGTTGTCCTGTAGCGCCTGCCGCAGCAGCGAGTGCTTCTCCGCCAGGCCCGGCACCCGGTCGATCGCGTCGATGGCGAGCTGGAAGCGGTCGATCCCGTTGAGCATGGCCATGTCGAACGCCGTCGTGGTGGTGCCTTCCTCCTGGTAGCCGCGGACGTGCAGCCCCTCCTGGTTCGTCCGCCGGTACGCCAGCCGGTGGATCAGTGACGGATAGCCGTGGTAGGCGAAGATGACGGGCTTGTCCGCCGTGAAAATCCCGTCGAAATCGCGGGACGTCAGGCCGTGCGGGTGCTCGCTGGCGTCCTGGAGCCGCATCAGGTCCACCACGTTGACCACCCGGATCTTCAGCCCGGGAACCCCGGCCTTGAGCAGTTCCGCGGCGGCGACCGTCTCCACGGTGGGCACGTCGCCGGCACAGGCCAGCACGACGTCGGGCTCCTCGCCGGGGACCTCGGACCCGGCGAACTTCCAGATTCCCAGGCCGCGCTGGCAGTGGTGTGCGGCCTCGGCGGGGCCCAGCCAGGTCGGCGAGGGCTGCTTGCCGCTGACCACGATGTTGACGTAGTCCCGTGACTCGAGGCAGTGCTCCATGACGGAGAGCAGGGTGTTCGCGTCAGGCGGCAGGTACACCCGGATGACCTCGGCCTTCTTGTTCACGGCGTGGTCGATGAAGCCGGGATCCTGGTGCGAGAAGCCGTTGTGGTCCTGCTGCCAGACATGCGAGGACAGCACGTAGTTGAGCGACGCGACCGGGCGGCGCCAGGCCAGGTTACGGTGCACCTTGAGCCACTTGGCGTGCTGGTTGAACATCGAGTCGACAATGTGGATGAAGGCCTCGTAGCAGCTGAAGACACCGTGCCGTCCGGTCAGCAGGTACCCCTCCAGCCAGCCCTGGCAGAGGTGCTCGCTGAGGACTTCCATGACCCGTCCGGCGCGGGCAAGGTGCTCATCGACTTCCTCGATCCGGTACTGCCACACCTTGTCGGTAACCGCGTAGACGTCCTGCAGCCGGTTGGAGGCCGTCTCGTCCGGGCCGAACAGCCGGAACGTCTCGGGGTTGAGGCTGATCACGTCCCGGAGCCACGACCCCAGCGTGATCATGGCGCTGACCCGCTCCACCCCCGGCTGCGCGACAGGGACGGCGTGGTCCCCGTACTCCGGCAGCTTGAGGTCCCGCAGCAGGACGCCGCCGTTCGCATACGGGGTGGCGCTCATCCGGAGGTCGCCCGCGGGGGCATTCGCCGCGACGTCCGGGCGGAGGCGCCCGGCGCCGTCGAAAAGTTCGCCGGGCCGGTACGATTCGAGCCACTCCCCCAGCTGCTCCAGGTGCTCCGCGTTGGTGCGCACCTCGGATAGCGGCACCTGATGGCTCCGCCACGTCCCTTCCACCTGCAGCCCGTCCACTACCTTGGGCCCGGTCCAGCCCTTAGGCGAGCGCAGCACGATCACGGGCCAGCGCGCCGCGGGGGCGTCGCCGCCGGCTGACCCGTCTCCCGGGGTGGTTCCTCCCTCGCCCGGTCCGGCGGCATCGCCCCGGCGGGCCGACTGGATGTCCCGGATCTCGGTAAGGCAGTCGTCCAGTACCGCTGCGAAGTCCCGGTGCGCGGCCGCCGTGTCGTCCGGATCGGCCACGGTCACAAAGTGCGGCTCGTGCCCGTAGCCGCGGAGCAGCTGCTCCAGCTGGGCTTCGGGCATACGTGCCAGGATGGTGGAGTTGGCGATCTTGAAGCCGTTCAGGTGCAGGATGGGCAGCACCGCGCCGTCATGCACCGGGTCCAGGAAGTTGTGGGAATGCCAGCTCGCCGCCAGCGGCCCGGTTTCCGCCTCGCCGTCGCCGATGACGACGGCGGTGATCAAGTCCGGATTGTCGAAGACGGAGCCGTAGGCGTGCGCCAGGGAATAACCGAGCTCTCCGCCCTCGCTGATGGAGCCAGGGGTTTCCGGGGCGGCGTGGCTGGGAATGCCGCCGGGGTAGGAGAACTGCCGGAACAGCTCAGCCATGCCCTGTTCGTCGTCGCCGACGTTGCTGTAGATCTCGGTGTAGGTGCCTTCGAGCCAGGCGTTCGCTACGACGGCGGGACCGCCGTGCCCGGGGCCGGCAATGAACAGCATGCTCTGGCTGTCCCGGCGGATGACCCGGTTCAGGTGGGCGTAGACGAAGTTCAGCCCAGGGGTGGTGCCCCAGTGGCCCAGCAGCCGGGATTTGGTGTTGCCGGGGGTCAGGGGCTCCCGCAGCAGCGGGTTGGCCCGAAGGTAGATCTGCCCGACGGACAGGTAGTTGGCGGCCCGCCACCAGCGGTCCACGAGCTCCAGTTCTTCGTCAGCGGGCCGGGCATCGTTCGCGTCACGTTTCACTGCAGTCCTCGTTTCCCTCGGGCCTCCGTCGGCGGCGCAGCATCCATCGCAACATCTCCGGTCAGTCGGGGCAACCCGCCCGTTCCAGTTTCCAGCCGGCCGCCGATTCGGCGTTTCCACCGGCTCTGGCCGTCATGTGACAAGGCCCGACTGGGACATTTGCCACGAATCTACCACCGGGTAGTGTGGTCCCAGAATGTTCACGCTGACCATCAACCAGACAGACAGCCGGCGCGACGGCGACTGCGTGCCGCAGCTCCTCAAGGACCTGCGGCACATCCCGGCGCGCCTCGACTTCGACCGTTCCGTGGAGGACGAGGTCCAGGGCATCGTGGACGTACCGCACCAGGCCGTCGAGGCGGCGATGATCGCACTGCGGACCGGCGCCTGGTACGTCGGGATCGGCGTCGGGCCAGTCAATGAGCCGCTGCCGAACCAGATTAAGGACGCCTCAGGCCACGGGCTGATTTACGCCCGCCGGGCCGTGGACCGCCTGCGCAACGGCAAGGACCGCATCCCGGTGGCCGTGGAGGGCCCGCTGGCTGACCTCGCGGCGGAGTCGGAAGCTGTGCTGCGGCTGCTGGGGCACATCGTGCACGACCGCAGCCCCGCGGAATGGCGGGTGTTGGACCTGCTGACCCCGGGCGTCCGCGGGCAGCAGAAGGCGGTGGCCGAGGAGCTCGGCATTACGACCCAGGCGGTCAGCAAGGCCGTGGCGCGGGCCCAGTGGAATGAGGAACACGCGGCGCGTCCTGCCGCGGCAAGGCTTCTGGGCCTCATCCTCGAGGTGCGCTGACGGCACGAGGCTGACAGAGCCCGGCCCGCGCGGCGTTGCTAGAGCAGCAGGCTGCGCAGCACGTGGGCGGCGCCGTCGTCGAACACGGAGTGGGTGACCTCGTCCGCGGCGGCAATGACTTCCTCGGGCGCCTGGCCCATGGCAACGCCGCGGGCGGCCCAGGTGAGCATTTCGATGTCATTGCGGCCGTCGCCGACGGCGACCGTGCGGTGCGCCTCGACGTCGAGCCGTCCGCGGAGGTGCTCCAGCGCGCTGGCCTTCGTGACGCCGGCGGCGGCGATGTCCAGCCACGCGGTCCAGCCCACCGAGTAGGTCACCCCGGCCAGGCCGATCTGCCGGATGGCGGTGTTGAACTCGTCGGGCGTGTTCTCGGCGCTGAAGACCACCACGCGGACCGCGGTGGCCTCCAGCATGGTCTGGAAGTCGACGCCGATGGCCTCCACGCCGAAGCTCATGTCCTGGAAGCGCTCGGTGGAGAGGAAGTTCCCGTCCTTGTCCTCCAGCGCGTACTTGGCCGTGGGGAGCCGCTTGCGCAGCGCACGCAGCACGGGACCCGGGTCGAACGTGGCCTTGTGCACGATCTCGTAGCCGTCGCTGAGGCTGGAATCCAGGCGCAGCGTGACACCGCCGTTGGAGCACACGGCGTAGCCGTTGTCGATGCCGAGGTGCTCGATGATGGGCAGCGCCGCGTTGAGTGACCGGCCGGTGGCGATGGTGACGTGGTGGCCGGCGGCGACGACGTCTCTGGCGGCTTCGCGGACGGGCACGGACATGTGGCCGTCGTGATCCACGAGGGTTCCGTCGACGTCGAGCGCGACCATCAGCTTGTGGGCAGCTGCGTTCTTCTGGTTCTGGTTGTTGTCTCGCCGGTCATCGTTGCCGGCGACTGAGGATTCAGTCAATGTTGTCATCTCACAAGTAGAGCAGACACCCCCGACAGCCGCTAGGACGCAGGCCACAGCGTGCGGTGAACCGGGGATGAACAGTTGCTGGCGCCCGTGGTCCCGCCGCACTTGGCGGGGCCACGGGCCGGGACTGCGGGTCAGATGACCGGGAAGACCGTCATGCCGCCGAGGTACTTCTGCAGTGCCTTCGGGATGCTGACGGAGCCGTCCGGGTTCTGGTGGTGCTCCAGGATGGCAACGATCCAGCGGGTGGTGGCCAGGGTGCCGTTGAGCGTGGCGACGGCGCGGGTGCCCTTGGGGGCCCCGTCCTCGTTCAGCACGCGTTCGCGGATGTTGAGCCGGCGCGCCTGGAAGGTGGTGCAGTTGGAGGTGGAGGTCAGCTCGCGGTACGCGCCCTGCGTCGGGACCCACGCCTCGCAATCGAACTTGCGGGCGGCGGAGTTGCCGAGGTCTCCCGCGGCGGTGTCAATCACCCGGTAGGGCAGTTCACACTTGGCCAGCATCTCCTCTTCCCAGGCCAGCAGCCGGGCGTGCTCGGCCGCGGCCTCCTCAACGGTGGTGTAGATGAACATCTCCACCTTGTTGAACTGGTGGACCCGGATGATGCCGCGGGTGTCCTTGCCGTGCGAACCGGCCTCGCGGCGGTAGCAGGAGCTCTGCCCCGCGTAGCGGATCGGCCCGGCGGAGAGGTCCAGGATCTCGTCCGCGTGGTAGCCGGCGAGGGCCACTTCGGACGTGCCCACGAGGTAGAGGTCGTCCTCGGCGAGGCGGTAGATCTCGGCGTCGTGCTTGACGTCGAAACCGGTGCCCTGCATGGTTTCCGGACGCACCAGCGTCGGCGTGATCATCGGCACGAAGCCGGCGTCGATGGCCTGCTCCATGGCCATCTGCAGCAGCGCCATTTCCAACCGGGCTCCGACGCCGCGCAGGAAGTAGAAACGCGATCCGGAGACCTTGGCGCCGCGCTCCATGTCGATGGCGCCGATCAGCTCACCGATCTCCAGGTGGTCCTTGGGTTCGAAATCGGTGAATTCGCGGGGCACACCGACGGTCTTGACCACGATGTAGTCGTCCTCGCCGCCTTCGGGAACGCCGTCCACGATCAGGTTCGGGATGCCGCGCAGCAGTTCCTCATGGGCTGCCTGTGCGACGTCGGCCTCGGCGGAGGCGGCCTTGACCTCGCCCGCGAGGACCTTCACCTCGGCCAGCAGGGCCTGCTTTTCTTCGCCCTTGGCCTGTGCCACCTTCTTGCCGAACGCATTCTGCTCTGCCCTCAGGTTCTCGAAGCGGATCAGGGCGGCGCGCCGGTCCGAGTCCGCGGCGATGATCGCGTCCACCACGGATTCGTCGACGCCGCGGGCGCGCTGGCTGGCCCGGAACTTGTCCGGATTTTCGCTGAGGTCTTTTACGTCGATCACCAGACAAGAGTATCCAATCCAACCAGCATTACCGGGCAATCGACGGGCAATCAGGGCTCCGGCCACCGGCGGGATAGTGTTGGAGCACAATGCGCGACTGGCTGCTGTACCTCATCATCGCTGGAGTCCTGGCGTTCGCCGTCTCCAGTTGGTGGGGGGTGCGCAAGCTCAAGGCCAAACACACCCGCAGCGCCGTGTGGGAGGAAACGCACAGCCCCGGCCAGGGCCAGCAGAAGGTCGCCGTGGTGATGAACCCCATCAAGTCCCGGTCCGACGAGGCCCGCACGGTGATTGAAAGTGCATGCGCCGCGGCCGGCTGGGTGCCGCCGCGGTTCTTCGACACCACCGCCGAGGACCCCGGATTCTCACAGGCGCGGGCCGCTATCGAGTACGGCGCCGACGTCGTCCTCGTGGGCGGCGGCGATGGCACTGTGCGGGTGGTGGCGGACGCCCTCGCCGGCACGGACATCGCCATGGGCCTCATTCCGCTTGGCACCGGCAACCTGCTGGCCCGCAACATCCACCTCGACGTGGGCGACCTGAACGGAAGTGTCCAGACAGCCCTGTTCGGGCACCAGCGCTTCATCGATACGGCGCGAATGAAGGTGGAGAACTCACGCACCAACGCGGCGGCGGAGCACACGTTCCTGGTCATTGCCGGCATCGGCATGGATGCGGAGGTGGTGGGCGACACCAACGACGGGCTGAAGAAGGCCGTGGGCTGGCTGGCCTACACCGAAGCGGGCGTGCGGCACCTCCCGGGCCGCCGCAAGAAGGTGTCCATCGCGCTGGACGACCAGCCGGAACAGAGCCGGAAGATCCGCAGCGTGCTGTTCGCGAACTGCGGCCTGATCCCCGGCGGCATCGACTTCATCCCCCAGGCCATGATCGATGACGGGATGCTCGACGTCGTGGTGATGAGTCCGCGCAGCGCGATCGGCTGGCTGGCGATGTACTGGAAAATCGTGCTGAAGCACAAGAGGAACCTGCCGGTGATGACGTATTACCGCTCGGGCAAGGTCACCATCCGCTGCGCGGAGCCGATGCCAACACAGGTCGACGGCGATCCGACCGGCGCGGCCACGAAAGTCACCGTGCAGATTGCTCCCGGCTCGCTGCTCGTCCGGGTCAAGGAAGGCACCGAGGACGATTAGCCGCAGCTGCCTTCGTGGCGGCCTACTTCCCTGCGGCGTCCTTGGCTGCGGTTTCCTTGTCCGCGGCTGCGGATTTCTTAGCTTCCGCGGCCGCCTTGGCGGCGCGCGCCTCGGACTGTTCGCGGATCATGGCCTGCTCCTCTTCGAAGCGCAGCCGGTCTGCACGGTCGGCGTCGTCGCCGTCCCAGTCCTGGTTGTCAGCGGTCGGCTTGGGATTCACGATCATTCCCTGGCCGTCATTTTCAAGGCTGGTTCCTGCCATGACCTGCTCCCTCGATAGAGGACTTCCCCAATATGGATCAGGCAAGCATACGCACAGTTTCATAGGGGCGGAAGTGCCCGATGTGGCATTTGTCTACGCTGTGGGCGAAGCCCCGGACGTATATTCCGGCACCACTGATGCTCCGGACAGTATGTCTTTGACCCACGCATGGGCTGCCCGGAATGCCTGGTCGGACGTGTGTGGCTCCACAACGGTCCGGTGCCCGTCGGCGCGGCCGTAGGAACCCAGGAAGCGGGTGGCCGGGCTGATCCGGTGCAGGCCTGCCAGGGCGTCCGCGACGCGGGCGTCGGCCACGTGGCCGTCGGCGTCGATGCTGAAGAAGTAGTGGCCGAGGTACTGGCCGGTGGGCCGCGACTCGATCCGGCTGAGGTTCACGCCGCGGGTGGCGAACTGGTCAAGGATCTCCATGAGGGCGCCGGGGCGGTCCTCCGGCAGCGGCACCACCACAGTGGTCTTGTCCGCGCCGGTGGGCTCCGGCAGTTCACCGGGCCGGCCGACCAGCACAAAACGTGTCACCGCACCGGGGTTGTCACCGATGTTCTCCGCCAGCACCGCGAGCCCTGGCTGCTCTGCCGCCACGATCGGGGCGCAGATCGCAGCGTCGTAATGGAGGTCGCCCTCCAGCAGTCCCATGGCCGCCGCGGCCGTGGAAGAGCCCGGGATATATTCCGCATTTGGAATGTTTTTTTCTGCCCAGAGCCTGCACTGTGCCCAGGCGTGGCCATGCGTGGAGATCCGGCGGATGTCCTCAATCCTGATCCCGGGCCGGGCCACCAGTACGAAGCTGATCGACACCAGGGCTTCACGCAGGATCCGCAGTTCCTGTCCGGTCGCGATTGCGTCCAGGGTGGCGGTGACGCCGCCTTCCACGGAGTTCTCGATCGGCACCATCGCCGCGTCCACCGAGCCGTCGCGGACCCTGTCCAGCGCCGTGTTGACGTTCGACGACGGTACGCGGACGGCGTCCTCCGCGCCGGGGACCTGCATCAGGGCTGCCTCGGTGAAGGTGCCCGCGGGTCCGAGAAAGGTGTATGTGGCGGGTGATGCGGGCATCGGCGCTTCTTTCTTCAACTACAGGATGACGGGCTTGAGTCCGTTGTCGGACACCAGCGGCATACCGGTTTCCAGCCACTGGTCCATGCCGCCGGCCACGTTCAGGGCGGAGTACCCCTGCCCGGAGAGCCACTGGACCGCGCGGAAGGAGCGGCCCCCGGTGCGGCAGATGACGTAGAGGTCCTCGTCGGGGTCGAGTTCCTCGAGCCGGGCCGGGAGCTGGTCCAGGGGGATGTGCAGCGCACCGGCGGCGTGGCCCGCGACCCATTCGTATCCTTCGCGGACATCAAGGATCGTGGCCCCTTCGGGGATGCCGGACACGGTCACGGTGTCAAAGTCGCTCATGGTCGTCCCTTCCGCAGAATGCATGGTCTGCCTCCAGCGTATCGCCAGCCGCCCGTGCCGCACCCCTACCCGGCAGCACGTTACGCTTCTGGGATGGCGCAAAGGAGACCCGAGGCAGCTGACCGGCCAGCGATCCCTGTAGCTCCCCGCTCCCCCGCCCACGGGACATGCCCTCCCCTCGCCGCGACGGCTGGGCACAATGCCAACATGTCCACGCGCCGGCACCACCACTGGGCATGTCCCCCGGAGGGCGCACCCGGGGAGCCGCGTGACTGTGGCTGAGATCCACGAGCTCTCCGCCGTGGAGCTCCGCGATGCCCTCCGCGCCGGCGAGCTGTCCTCGCGGCAGGCCACGGGGCATTTCCTCGACCGGATCGCTGCTGAAAACCCTCAGCTGGGCGCCTTCATCACGGTCACCGCGGAGCAGGCACTGCTGGACGCGACCATGGCTGATGAGTCCCACGCCCGGGCCACGCGTGACGGGACCGGCCTGGCGCTGCTGCACGGGATGCCGGTGGCCTTCAAGGACCTGACGGACGTCGCCGGCGTCGTCACCACCCACGGCAGCGCCGCACTGGACCACAAGCCCGCCCTGACCGACGGCGCCCTCGTCGCCGCCCTGAAAGGCGCGGGTGTGGTCTCACTGGGCAAGACCCAGGTTCCGGAGTTCGGACTGACGGCTTACAGCGAGAACCGGATCGCGCCGCCCTCCCGGAACCCGCATGCCCTCAGCCGCAGCTCGGGAGGTTCCAGCGGCGGCAGCGCCGCCGCCGTGGCGGCCGGGCTGGTTCCCTTTGCCCCCGGTTCCGACGGCGGCGGTTCGGTCCGCATTCCGGCCGCCGCCTGCGGGCTGGTGGGCCTCAAGCCCGGCCGCGGGCTGGCTCCGGCGGGTGAGAGCACCGGCGATCCGGCCGGGCTGGTGGTGTCCGGGCCGCTGGCCCGTTCCGCGGCGGACGCCGCGCTGCTGCTCGATGCCATGGTCCCCGGGACCGGCCCCGGGACCGAGAAGACCGATTCCAGCTACCTCGAACTCACCGCGCAGGACCCGCCCGGGCTCCGGATCGGGGTGAGCCTGGACAGCCCGTGGCAGACGATCTTCCCCTTCACCCCGGACCCCGCGGCGCTGGACGCCCTGGCCGAAGGCATCCGGCGGCTCGAGGCGGCCGGGCACGAAACCTCGGAAGCCTCCATCCGCTACGACAACCGCTACCCGGGCGCCTTCACCACGGCCTGGACCGCCGCCGTCGGGGACGCCCGGATCACTCCCCAGCGCGAGGCGCTCCTGACGCCGCTGACACGGACATTCCGGCGCCGCGCGCAGCAGCGCGGGCCGGCCAAACTCGCCGAATCCCTTGGTTTCCTGCGCCAGTTCCAGCGGGACACGCTTGCCCAGTACGCCGCCTGGGACCTGATGCTGATGCCGGCGCTGGCGCAGACCCCACGCCCGGTGGGCTGGTTCACCGGGGCCGCCCACGGCGACGGGTACTGGCCGGCGGCCGAATGGGCGGGGGATGCCGACGGCGATTACCGCAAGCAGTGCGAGTACGCGCCGTGGTCGTCCATGGTGAACGTGTGCGGGCTGCCTGCGATCAGCATTCCGGTGCACTGGACCGGCGGGGCGACGGGTGCGGGGCTGCCGATGGGCGTCCAGCTGATCGGGCCGATGGGTTCCGAGGCGCTGCTGCTGCAGCTGGCCGCGCAGTTGGGGTGCTAGCCCCGCTATCCGCCCGGCGTGGGTGAATTACCGGGCAGGTGCCGCTACGGTTTAGCAGAGCAAAGCCACAACGTTTTCAGCCTGGAAACCACATGAGAGGGATCGATGAAGATTACCGGCGCAGTACTTGAGGAAATCGGCCGCCCCCGGCCGTTCGCGGATTCCAGGCCCATCACCATCGCCGAGCTGGAGCTCGAAGGTCCCGGCCCCACCGAAATCCTGGTGCAGATCGAGGCGGCCGGCATCTGTCACTCGGACCTGAGCGTTGTGGACGGCAACCGGGTGCGTCCGGTGCCGATGCTGCTGGGGCATGAGGCCGCAGGGCGCGTCGTCGAGGTCGGCTCGGACGTCACGGACATCGCCCCCGGCCAGCGCGTGGTGATGTCTTTCCTGCCCCGCTGCGAAGAGTGCGAAAACTGCGCCGAAGACGGCCGGCTCCCCTGCACGGCCGGCTCGAAAAGCAACGGCGAAGGCACCCTCCTGCACGGATCGATGCACCTGGACCGCGACGGCGAGAAGATCTTCCACCACCTGGGCGTCTCCGGCTTCGCCACCCATGCCGTGGTGGACCGCGCCTCGGCCGTACCGGTGGACGACGACATCCCGGCGGACGTCGCCGCCGTCCTCGGCTGCGCCGTGCTGACCGGAGGCGGTGCCGTCCTGAACGCAGCGCAGCCCCGGCCGCAGGACAGCATCATGATCGTGGGGCTTGGCGGCGTCGGCATGGCCGCGCTGATCACGGCAATATCGCAGGGTGTTTCACGGATCGTTGCCGTGGACACGCTGGCGGAAAAACTCGAGCACGCCCGCCGCCTGGGCGCCCACGAGACCTACACCCCGCAGCAGGTGCTCGAGGAGGACGTCAAGGCCAGATACGTGATCGAATGCGCCGGGAATCCGCGGGCCTTCGAAACCGCCTTCGCCGCGACCGCGGCGGGCGGCACCACCATCACCGCCGGCCTGCCGCACCCGGACGCACGCGCCCAGATCTCGCCGCTGACCGTCACTGCCGAGGCCCGGACAATCGTCGGCAGCTACCTCGGCTCCGCGGTGCCGTCGCGGGACATTCCCAAATACGCCCAGCTCTGGCGGGACGGGAAGCTGCCGGTGGAGGAACTGATCTCCTCGCGGATCGCGCTGGCGGACATCAACCAGGCCATGGACCAGCTGGCCGACGGGAAGGCCGTGCGCCAGGTCATCATGTTCGACGCCGGGTAGCCGCGCCTCGCTTGACCGCTCCACCCCGCCCGCATCCCGCCCCGTTGCGCTATCAGACGTTGCTGCCATTCCGGCCCAATAGCAGCATTAACTGGCAGCGCAACGGGGCGGAAAAGGAGGGCGAAACGCCGGGCGAATGACTTGCCCCGGGGCGCCGCGAATGTGACAATCCCGCGTCACAGTGTCAGCATTAAGTAAATGAGCACAACTCATTTATCCCGTCCCCCCGCTACAACGCCGGGCGATACGTCCTTTTTTGGCCACCCAAAGATGCTGGCCAGCCTCTTCTCCGTAGAGATGTGGGAGCGCTTCTCCTTCTACGGAATGCAGGGCATCCTGCTCTACTACATGTACTTCACGGCCGCTGAAGGCGGCCTGGGAATCGACAAGGCCCTGGCCGCCGGCCTCGTCGGCGCCTACGGCGGCGGCGTCTACCTCTCCACCATCCTGGGCGCGTGGCTCGCGGACCGGCTCTTCGGTTCCGAAAAGGTGCTGTTCGGCTCCGCCATCCTGATCATGGCCGGCCACATCGGCCTCGCCCTGGTACCGGGCATTCCGGGCCTGATCACCGGCCTGGTGCTGGTCGGCGTCGGCTCCGGCGGCCTGAAGGCCAACGCCACGGCCCTGGTGGGAAGCCTCTACCGGGAGAAGGACGAACGCCGCGACGCCGGATTCTCCATCTTCTACATGGGCATCAACGCCGGCGCGCTGATCGGCCCGCTGGTCACCGGCTGGCTGCAGGAAAGCCAAGGCTTCCACTGGGGCTTCGGCGCCGCCGCCATCGGCATGGGCGTGGGCCTGGCCATCTACTCGGTGGGCCGCAAGAAGCTGCCTGAAGAGGCAAACCGGGTGCACAACCCGCTGCCCGCCGCCGAGCGCACCAAGTACGGCCTGCGCTTCGCCGCCATCGCCGCCGTGATCGCCGTGCTGCTGGCCACCGGCATCGTGAACGCCGGGAACCTGGCCATGTCCATGGCCTACGCGGCCATCGGCGCGTCCGTGCTCTACTTCGCCCTGATCTTCAGCAGCAAAAAGGTCAACGGCACCGAACGCCGGCGCGTCGGGGCATTCATCCCCCTGTACATCGCCTCGGCCGCATTCTGGGCCCTGTTCCAGCAGCAGTTCACCTTCATCGCCGTGTACTCGGAGGAGAAGCTGGACCGGAACCTGTTCGGCTGGGAAATGCCGGCAGCCTGGGTCCAGTCCATCAACCCGGTATTCATCATCATCTTCGCCGGCGTGATGGCTGCGCTCTGGACCCGGCTGGGCCGCAAACAGCCCGGCTCGGCGCTGAAGTTCTCGATTGGCCTCTTTGTGATGGGCCTGGCCTTCCTGGCCTTCATCCCGCTGGCCGGAGAGGGCAAGACCCCGCTGCTGGCACTGGTGGGCATCCTGTTCCTGTTCACCCTCGCGGAGCTCTTCCTGTCCCCGATCGGCCTGTCCGTGACCACCAAGCTGGCGCCGGAAGCCTTCCGCACCCAGATGGTGGCGCTGTTCTTCCTCTCGGTGTCGCTGGGCACCACCCTGGCCGGCCTGCTCTCCGGCCTGTACAACCCGGAGGACGAGCTGCCCTACTTCATCGGCATCGGCGGCACGGCCATGCTGCTCGCCGTTGGCCTGGCCGCGGCCTCGCCGGCGATCAAGAAGCTGATGGGCGGCGTACGCTGAGCCGATGAGCTCCAGGCACCGCGCGCCGCTTGAGTCCCGCGTCTACGCCCCCGCCGCAGGCGAGGCGTCCGACGTCGAACTCATGCCGGCGGGCGATGTCACCGCCGGTGTGGTGCGGGTGGGCGGAACCATCCGCCGCCCGCACCAGCCCCAGTCCCTCGCCGTCGCCGCGTACCTTGACTGGCTGGAAGACGCCGGATTCGACGGCGCCCCGCGGTTCCTGGGCCGGGACGCGGAAGGGCGGGACGCGCTGACCTACCTGCCCGGACAGTGCGCCGGCCCCGTCCCGGAGGCGTGGGTCCAGTCCGAGGATCTCCTGGTCTCCGTAGCGCAACTGCTGCGGCGCCTGCACGGGGCATCGGCCGGTTTCGTGCCGGGCGCCCACCCCTTCCCGCGCCGCCCGGTCCGGCAGGATCCGGCAGAGCTGGTCTGCCATCTCGACGTCACGCCCCAAAACGTAGTGGTGCGGGGCGGCCGTGCCGCCGGACTGGTTGACTTCGACCTCGCCGGCCCCACGACGGCGCTCAAGGACTCCTTCAACACCGCGATGCACTGGGTTCCGCTCCGGGACCCCGCCGACGCCTGGCCCGGCTGGGAGGCGGTTGACCCGTTCCGGCGGCTCCGGATTTTCGCTGACGCCTTCGGCTGGAACGCCGAGGAACGCCGGCGTTTGCCCGCGTTCGGAATCGAGTCCACCGCTCTGAGCCACGAGCGGATGCGGAACAACGCCAGGGCGCTCGGCGGCGGCTGGGCGCGGATGTGGGACGACGGCGTGGGCGACGTGATCCGCCGCCGCGGCACCTGGCTCGAAGCCAACGCCGGACGGCTGGTCGCGGCTCTTACCTCTGGCGGAAGTGCCTAGACCCCGTACCCCCGGTAGGTCGAGCTGCCGATGGCCAGCCCCACCACGATGAGCACGATCACCAGAATGGCCAGCGCGATCCCCACATAGCCCATGACCAGGCCGGCAATGGCCATGCCCTTGCCCGCCGGCTCGCGCTTAAGGGCCATGTGCCCCAGGATGACCGCCGCGAGCTGCGGCAGGAGGAAGAAGCCCAGCCCCACAAAGGCGGCGATGCCGCAGCACAGGCTGGCGATGCTCAGGCCCTTGGGTTCCGGCGGGACCCCGTAGTACGCCGGCTGGCCGTAGGCGTTAAACGGCGTGCCCGGCTGGCCGTACTGAGGCTGCTGCCCGTAAGGCTGCTGGGTGTACGGCTGCTGGCCGTACGGCTGCTGGCCATACTGTGCCGGCGTGCCGTACGGGTCGGTGGGCTGGCTGTAGTCCGGCGCGGACTGGCCGTACTGCTCACCTTGGCCCGGCGCTCCGGATGTCCGGTGGCCGTAGTCCTGCTGCTCGAACGCCGACGTCGCGGGCGGAGCCGGGGGCGCAGGAACGTCGGACTCCTGCGCCGGAATATACGACGGCGGCCGGTAGCCCTCAGGAGTCTCGTCTTTGTCAGGTTTCGGCTGGTCAGTCATGGTTTTCCCCTCGTGAAGTCTCTGGATTCAGCCTACCGCCGCGCCGCTTCAAGGGGCAGGATATTTCTTGCGTCACAGGGGCCGTAATCCGCCGAAATCATGTCCCCTGCCGCGACGGTCTGGCATGCTGGTGCCATGGCTAGCCGCGCGGGCACTGTTGCCCAACCCCAAGACCTTGTTGATCTCACTGCGCTCCTGGATGCGTACTACGACGTTTCACCGGATCTGGGCGATCCCGGCCAGCGGGTGGTCTTCGGCACGTCCGGGCACCGGGGGTCGAGCCTGAAAGCCTCCTTCAACGAACCCCACATCCTCGCCATCACGCAGGCGATCGTGGAGTACCGGGCAGGCCAAGGGATCACCGGGCCCCTGTACCTTGCCAAAGACACCCATGCCCTGAGCGAGCCGGCGCAGAATTCCGCCCTGGAAGTCCTCGCGGCCAACGGCGTCAACGTGCTGATCGACGCCCGCCACGGCTACACCCCCACCCCGTCACTGAGCCACGCCATCCTGACGCACAACAACAACTCCCCGGCCGGGGCCCCGCAGGCAGACGGCATCGTGGTGACGCCGAGCCACAACCCGCCCGGCGACGGAGGCTTCAAGTACAACCCCCCGCACGGCGGACCCGCCGACTCGGACGCCACCGGCTGGATCGCCAACCGCGCCAACGAACTGCTGGAAAACGGCCTCCGCGGGGTGAAAAGGGTTCCCATCGCGGACGCGCTCAGCGCGGGCACCACGGGCAAGTTCGACTTCCTCAGCAGCTACGTGGACGATCTCCCCTCCGTCCTGGACCTCAATGCCATCCGCGAGGCCGGGGTCCGGATCGGCGCCGACCCGATGGGCGGAGCGTCGGTGGACTACTGGGGCGAGATCGCCGAACGCCACCACCTGAACCTCACGGTGGTCAACCCAACCGTCGATCCGCAGTGGGCGTTCATGACGCTCGACTGGGACGAGAAGATCCGGATGGACTGCTCCTCGCCGTCGGCGATGGCCTCGCTGATCAACCGCATGGCTGCTGGTGCGGACGGGTCCGCACCCTTCGACATCGCCACCGGCAACGACGCCGACGCCGACCGGCACGGGATCGTGACGCCGTTTGTTGATGGGCAGGGCGGGCTGATGAACCCGAACCACTACCTCGCGGTGGCGATTGACTACCTCTACCGCCACCGGACCGGATGGAACCCGCAGTCCGTGATCGGCAAGACCCTGGTTTCCTCCTCCATCATCGACCGCGTGGCCGAAAGCCTGGGCCGCAAACTGGTCGAAGTTCCGGTGGGCTTCAAGTGGTTCGTCCCGGGGCTGCTCTCCGGCGAAGGCGCCTTCGGCGGCGAGGAATCCGCCGGCGCGTCCTTTAACAGAAAAGACGGCAGCGTCTGGACCACCGACAAGGACGGCATCCTGCTGGCGCTGCTGGCGTCGGAGATCACCGCGGTAACGGGGAAGTCGCCGTCGCAGCTCTACAAGGGCCTCACCGACCAGTTCGGCGACCCGGTCTACGCGCGGATCGACGCAGCGGCCACCCGGGAGCAGAAGGCAGCCCTCGGCAAGCTCTCACCGGCAGACGTGACCGCCACGGAACTCGCGGGAGAAATCATCACGGCCAAGCTGACCGAGGCGCCCGGCAACGGGGCATCGATCGGCGGGCTCAAGGTGGTCACCGAGAACGCCTGGTTCGCGGCCCGCCCCTCCGGCACCGAGGATGTCTACAAGATCTACGCCGAGTCCTTCAAGGGCGCCGAACACCTCAAGCAGGTCCAGGCCGAGGCAAAAGCGCTGGTGGACGGCGTCATCTCCTAACGCGGGCATCTGCCAACGGCCCGGCCTTCGGGCCGGGCGTCGGCCCGCCGGTCCCGGGCCGGGCTGCTTAGGCGGGTTCTGCCTCGAGGCTGCCGGCGAGCACTGAGCGGTCGCGGCCCAGGGTCTTGGCACGGTAAAGCGCGGCGTCCGCGGAGGCGATCAACGCGTCAAGGTCCACGCGGCCGGGCGAGGTCGACGCGATGCCGTAACTGGAAGTAGGCAGGCAGGGGATTACGGGCGACGCCGAGGCCTGCACCCGGGCGCTGATGTCCCGGGCGATGTCGGCGGCCGTTTCCGGCGAAACGCCCGGCAGGAGGATGATGAATTCCTCGCCGCCGTAGCGGCCCACAAGGTCCGTGGATCGGACGGTGGACGTGCAGGCCTCTGCGAACGCCTGCAGGGCGGTGTCGCCGGCCGAATGGCCATACTCGTCGTTGATGGATTTGAAGTGGTCCAGGTCCGCCAGGATCAGCGACGCCGTGGTCCGGGCACGGGTGAGGCGTCGCAGTTCGTCCTCGGCCAAGTCAAGGAAAGCCGTGCGGTTCAGCAGCCCGGTCAGCCCGTCCACCGTGGCGCGGGCACGGAGGTCCTGGGTCTGTTGCTCGTAGCTCAGCTCCGCCATGGTGAATGACGCCACCACCATGATCACGGCCGAAGTCACCGTCGCCGGGACGGATCCAAAGACGGTCAGGAACACAGCTCCGTCGGGTCCCTCGAGAACGAAGGTAACCAGGCGGCCCAGATAGAACGCCGCGAGGAAGGCGGAGCCCACGGCCAGCGTGCGGTGCACGCGCGAGAAGTGCCTGTCCAGCAGGAACAGTTCCCGGCAGGCGAAGCCGATCAGCAGGCTCATGAATCCCAAATAGGCCGGGCCGCCGGACCACACGTTGGTGGCGGGCTGGTCCAGCGCCGATGCCACGGCCGTTATGGCGGGGCCGGCCGCCAGATACCAGATCTTGGGAACACTGGTCCGCAGCGAACGGGCGCCCGCCCAGATGCTGGACGCGCCGGCCACGAGAAACACGTTCCCCAGCGGGTTGGCCCAGACCTGGTGCGGCGAACCGTCCAGCAGGTAGGCCGCGTTGCCGGACAGGAAAAACAGGAGCGCCAGGCACCACGAGCCGCTGTAGGCAGACCGCGTCCGGCGGAACGTAATGAAGTAGAAAAGCAGCAGCAGCGTCAGGTCGACCACCGCCAGGGCGACACGCAAAGATAAGGTGTCAAGCGTCATGTAGTGGCCCCCCGGTCCGCTCGCAATAGCCCGATATGCGCCGACTGAGCGCCGCGGGTGAGCCTAGTATTGCACCCCGTCGCACAAAGTGTGACACCCGTCTCGGACATGACTTAGCGCGACCCGCTGTTCGACCGGCAAGTCCGCCACGAAACCCCATTGCGGGCCCCGCAGCCCTGTAGCCAGAGGACCGAAGCGGACTAAACTGGAAGCGGCCCCGGATGCGGCCTTGCGCTCAACCGCAGAATTGCGTCCCGAGTGCCTCCGGCCTGTCCCCCATGGTGCCGGAGGCACCTCCGCGTTCGAATGGTGCCGGAGCACCTCCGCGTCAGCGGCCACCCGTCAGACGGTGCGGACGACGTCGTCGTAAGCGAACTTCGGCTTGGCTGCACCCCAGGCGTCGGCCGCGGCCTGTCCGATGTTGACGACGAGGAAGCTCTTCTGGCCGCCGTCGGGGAAGAATGCCTCGTCAATCGCGGTGAAGTCCGCGCCCGTCATGGGTCCGGCGGAAAAGCCGAGGGACCGGACGGCGAGGATGAAGTAACCGGCTTGCAGGTGGGCGTTGTTGTTGCCGGTGGCCGCGGCGAGGTCCGGGGCGGCGTCGTACATGGCCTTGGGGGCGTTGTAGCCGGGCAGGAAGTTGTCCCACTGGTCCTGCCAGGACGTGTCGTAGCTGAGGACGGCGACGAGCGGTGCGGAAGCGGTTTTGGCGCGGTTGCCGTTGGCGAGGGTTTCCACTAGAGTAGCGCGGGCCTCGGCGGACCGGACGTAGGTCACGCGCAGCGGCTGGGAGTTGAACGCGGTGGGCCCGAACTTGGTGAGTTCGTAGATGGCCCGGGCCTGCTCGTCGGTGACCTCACCGGTGAAGGTGTTGGCGGTGCGGGCCTCGGCAAAGATGGCGTCCACTGCGGCGGCGTCGATTACTGCTTCTTCATGGGCGATGGTCAAGAGCATCCCTTTCGCTGGGCGTACCCGCCGGGAACGGCGGCCACTGGTTACTGTCTATAGTTGCAACTTCAACTTGTGCTTCCCACTTCCCGCAACGCCCCGTGACGTCCGGCACAGCGGCGCCGTCGTCAGTTACAGCCGCGCAGCCGTCAGATACAGGGCCGCCGCCGGCGACGCATGCCGGAAACACCGGCGCGGTAAAGTTGCCCCCGGAAGATTCCTTCCCGCCCCGCCACACATTCTCTGAAAGGCCCCGGCAATGAGCATGCTCGGTACCAAATGGAAGCTCCACGGCAACGGCAAGGCCATCCGCCCCGGTGAGGTCGTCAGGCCGGACGAGCGCCTTGCCTGGCCGCTGACCATCGGCGTCGGAATGCAGCACGTCGTCGCCATGTTCGGCGCAACTTTCCTGGTCCCGATCATCACGGGCATGCCCCCGGCCACCACGCTCTTCTTCTCCGGCATCGGCACACTGCTGTTCCTGGTCATCACCAAGGGCCAGGTGCCCAGTTACCTCGGGTCCAGCTTCGCCTTCATCGCACCGATCATGGCCTCGCAGCAGCAGTACGGCGTCGCCGGCGCGCTCGGCGGCGTGGTGCTGGCCGGCGTCGGGCTGGCGGTCATCGGCGCGGTGGTGCAGAAGTTCGGCGCCGGCTGGATCAACCGCCTGATGCCGCCCATCGTCACCGGCGCCATCGTGGGGCTGATCGGCCTCAACCTCGCCCCGGCCGCCAAGGCCAACTTCGATGCCGCCCCGATCACGGCCCTCATCACCCTGGCCACGATCATCGTCGTCAGCGTCTTCTTCCGCGGCATCCTGGGCCGGCTGAGCATCCTGGTCGGCGTTGTGGCGGGCTACCTCGTGGCGATGATCCGGGGCGAAGTTGACTTCACCAAAATGGACTCCGCCGCCTGGGTGGGACTGCCGTTCTTCCAGACCCCCGAATTCCACATCGGCGTCGTCGGCCTGTTCGTGCCGGTGGTCCTGGTCCTCGTGGCGGAGAACATCGGCCACGTGAAGTCCGTGTCCGCCATGACCGGCCAGAACCTCGACGGCGTCTCCGGGCGGGCGCTGATGGCCGACGGCGCCGCCACCGTCCTTGCCGGCATGGGCGGCGGCTCCGGCACCACCACCTACGCGGAAAACATCGGCGTCATGGCCGCCACCAAGGTCTACTCGACGGCGGCCTACTGGGTTGCCGGTGTCTTCGCCGTGGTGCTGAGCTTCTCGCCCAAGTTCGGCGAACTCATCGCCACCGTCCCGGCCGGCGTCCTGGGCGGCGCGGCGACGATGCTCTACGGCATGATCGGCGTCCTGGGCGTCAAGATCTGGGTGCAGAACAAGGTGAACTTCTCCAACCCGATCAACCTGACCACGGCCGCCGTCGCACTGATCGTCGGCATCGCCGACTACACCTGGACCATCGGCGACCTCGTGTTCACCGGCATCGCCCTCGGCTCGGCGGCGGCCCTGGTGATTTACCACGGCATGACGGCGATCGCGAAGGTCCGCGGCACCGTGGCCGAGCCGGAAACGGAAGGCGTGGTGCCTGCTGCCACGGCCGCAGTGAAACGCGCGCCGAAGAAGCGCCGGTAGCGCCGCCGCCTTGCTACAGCCCGAAGGCCGGGATCCGGACACCACGTGGGTGTCCGGATCCCGGCCTTCGCTGCGTCGCGCGGCGGTGCGGGCGGCGCGCTGGCTTTAGCTGGCGGAGGCTTTAGCCGGCGTCGAAGGGTTCCTCGTCGTCGCCGTCGCCGTCCTTGGCCGATTTGCTTTCGGGCAGGTCCGTTCCCGATCCGTCCGGAAGGCCGGCCGCATCCTGGCCGGGCTCCGAGGAGAACGGCCGCCCGGCGTCGGGCTCTTCGGTGTTGGTCGCATCCATCTCCGCCTCAGCGGATGGCATGGCCACCTCGGAATTCTCCGTGGCGTCTGCGTCGTAGCCGGGGGTTGTGCTGGCGTTTTCTGAACTCATCTGTTCCTCCGTTCCTCCGAAGCGTCCTGCTCCGGGTTCTCCTGCACTGTCTTGGTCTTCGGCGCCGAACTGGCTCAGGTCCGGTGCGCCGGCGGGGTAGGTCTCGCCGTCCGGGCTGTCCTGGCTGAGTCCGGCGGCGTCGAAAGCTTCTTCTTCGCGGGGCTGGGCGAACTTTTTGGCGTCTCCGCCCGGTAGCTCCTGCTCCACCGTCGGCGTTCCGTAGCCGCCGGCTTCCTCGATCGGTTCCTGCTGCTGTTCCTCGGTCATGCTGTTCCTCCCGTAGTGGAATGGTGAACTGCCTGGTTTCTTGGATCTGCCGGAATTGCCGTGACAGGGGTCAGAGGCCTTTGCCGCCGGTGACAGGCAGGACCGCGCCGGAAATGTAGGAGCCGTGGTCGGAAGCCAGCAGCACGTAGGCCGGCGCGAGCTCAGCCGGTTGTCCCGCGCGCTGCAGCGGGGTGTCCTGCCCGAACGACGGCAGCTTCTCCGGCCACTCGGTCGCCGGGATCAGGGGCGTCCAGATGGGTCCCGGTGCCACGGCATTGACCCGGATTCCCTTCGGGCCGAGCTCCTGAGCCAGGGCCTTGGTGAAGGCGACCTGCGCGGCCTTGGTCATGGCGTAGTCGATCAGCTCCGGCGAGGGGTTGAACGCCTGAATCGACGCCGTGGTGATGATCGACGCGCCAGCCTCCAGGTGCGGCACCGCCGCCCGGGCGGTCCAGATCAGCGAGTAGAGGTTTGTCTGGAAGACGCGGTCGAACTCCTCGGTGGGGAGCGACTCGAAGCTGTCGCGGTTCTTCTGGTACGCGGCGTTCAGCACCACAACGTCGAGCCGGCCGAACTCGGCGAGCGCGTCGTCGACGATCCTGGTGGCGAATTCCTCGTTGCGTCCGTCCCCGGAGATCAGCAGCGCCTTGCGGCCGGCTTTGCGGATCCACGCCGCAGTGTCCTGGGCGTCGGTTTCCTCTTCCGGCAGATAGGAGATGGCGACGTCGGCCCCCTCGCGGGCGAACGCGATCGCCACCGCCTTGCCGATCCCGGAATCCCCGCCTGTGATCAGCGCGGCCTTCCCGGTGAGGGCGCCGCTGCCTTCGTAGCTCTCCTCGCCGTGGTCCGGCTGGGGGTCCATGGGCGCGGTGAGGCCCGGCTGTTCCTGCACCTGCTCCGGGAACGACCCGGAGTAGTAGCCGCCCCGGGGGTCGCGCGGCTGGTCCTGCTGTTTGCGTGAATCGCTCATCGTCCACCTACCCAACGTGTCGGTTTCCTAGGACCGCGTCGCCCGCAACGGGCAATGGCCCGGAGCTGCGACGCTGCCCGCGAAGTAAACAATCCCACCCTACCCGCAAAATTGATCAGTACGCTTAGTACCGGCTTGAATTCCGTAACGCTCAAGCCTAGGTTGAGAGTTGGCTGCCGCCGCAGCCAGACCGTCATCCAGTGGAGGCCACTTGTCCGATTTAGAGCCGGAGTCCGCTCCCGGGGAGTCCCCGACTGGGGGCAAGAACCAGTACACGGCGGGCGGGCGCAACGAGTCCGCCATCGAAAAACTGGACCGCAACTGGATGGAACTGCTGCAGGAGCTGCGCGTGTTGCAGACAGGTGTGCAGATACTGGGGGGCTTCCTGCTGACGCTGCCCTTCCAGTCGAGGTTCGAGACGCTGGACGATTTCCAGACTGCCCTCTACCTTGCCAACGTGGCGCTGGCCGCCCTCACCACTGCGCTGATCCTGCTGCCCGTGAGCGTTCACCGCCGGCTGTTCCGCCTGCATCTTAGGGCGGCCCTCGTGGCCAGCGCGGACCGGATCGCCAAGGTGTCCCTGGCCTGCGTCGGGCTCCTTAGCGTGGGCACCTCGGCACTGGTCTTCGACGTCACCGCAGGCCGGGCGGCGGGGCTGTGGGCCGGCGGGGTGCTGCTGGTTGTACTGCTCGTCCTGCTGGCTTACGTACCGAGCAGGCTCCGCCGGCATGCCGAAAGAGGTAACTGACATGGCAAACCCAAGCCCGCAGGGCACACAACCGGGACGAAGCAAGGGCTCGTGGGTCAAGAACCACGGCCTGCTGCTGGCCAATATCGGCCTGTTCGTGGTGTTCTTCGGCGGCATGGTCCTCAGTGGAGCCGCGGACTACAGCTCGGACCAGCTGGCCCACGGCGAGCCGGCCGTGACGGTGCTGGGATACCTGGGCACCGGCGCGTTCGTCGAAGCGACATTTGAGAACTGGGAGTCCGAGTTCCTGCAGATGGGCATGTACGTCATCCTGACGGTCTTCCTGTTCCAGAAAGGATCCTCGGAGTCCAAACCGGTGGGCCGGGATGCCCCGCAGGACGAGGACCCCCGGACCGCGGACCTGAAGGCGGCCACCCCATGGCCCGTGCGCCGCGGGGGGTGGGTCCTCAAGCTGTATGAACACTCACTGTCGATCATGTTCCTGCTGCTGTTCCTCGCATCTTTCGTGCTCCACGCCGTCGGAGGGGCGGACGCGTACAGCTCCGAGCAACAGAGCCACGGCGAGGCTCCCGTGACAGTCCTTGAGTATCTCGCAACGAGCCGCTTCTGGTTTGAGTCCTTCCAGAACTGGCAAAGCGAGTTCCTGGCGGTCGCCGTGCTCGTGGGCGCTTCGGTGTACCTACGGGAGCGGGGCTCCCCCGAATCCAAACCGGTCGCGGAGCCGCACTATGAGACGGGCGCCTAAGCGCTCAGGCGCCCTCGAGCACCTGGCTGGTGGCCCAGACGAGGTACTTCGCGGCGTTGGCGACGGCGTCCTCGGGACTCCCTGCCACGTCCAACAGCTGCGCCGCGGCCACCACCCCGTGCTTGGCGAGGTCCTCAGGCGTGACCAGGATCCGTCCGGCGACCGCAATGACGGGAATACCCAGGCGCTGCGCGGCATCGGCGAGCGCAATCGGCGCCTTGCCGGTCAGCGACTGCGAATCCAGCGAGCCCTCGCCGGTGATCACAAGGTCGGCCTGTACGAGCTTGTCGGCCAGCCCGGTGAGTCCGGCCACCAGCTCGAAGCCACCTTCCAGCGCTGCGTCACTGAAGGCGAGGAACGACGCCGGGAAACCGCCGGCCGCCCCGGCTCCGGGGACGTTGACGTCCCGGCCGGTGGACTGGCGCAGCACTGAGGCCCAGTTGCGGAGTCCGGCGTCGAGCAGTTCCACGGTGTCCGCGTCGGCGCCCTTCTGCGGGCCGAAGACGTGGGCTGCGCCGTCGGCACCGACGAGCGGGTTCTGCACGTCGACGGCGATCCGGAACCTGGCCGAGCCGAGCCGCGGATCGAGTCCGCTGACATCGAGCTGCGCCACCTCGGCGAGCGAGCCACCGCCGAGCGGCACCACGTTGCCGGCGGCGTCGAGCGGCTTGAGGCCCAGCGCGCGAAGGGCACCGCTGCCGCCGTCGCTCATGGCCGAGCCGCCCAGGCCCAGCACGATCTCCGTCGCGCCGGCGTCGAGGGCGGCGGCGATCAGCTGGCCGCAGCCGTAGCTGTGTGCGCGCAGGGCGTTGGCCGGGGTGGGTTCCATGTGCGCCAGCCCGGAGGCCTGCGCGGTTTCGATCACGGCGGTGGCCCCGCCGGAGGCGTCCTTCCGGATCGCCCAGGCCGCGCCGACCGGCGCCAGGATCGGGCCGACCACCGCGTTCAGCCGCTCCTCGTACCCTGCGGCGACGGCCGCCTCAAGGGTTCCTTCGCCGCCGTCGGCCACCGGAAACTGTATGGTCTCGGCGTCGGGATAGACGCGCAGGGCTCCTTCGGCGATGGCGGCGGCGGCTTCGGCGGCGGTCAGGGAGCCCTTGAACTTGTCCGGGGCGATCAAAATGCGCATGGTCCCATCCTGCCAGTCCCGGAAGCCGGCCCGGTTCAGGCGCTCCAGACGCCGCGTTCCTGGAGGACTTCTTTGAGCAGGTCCGCCCGGTCAGTGACGATCCCGTCCACCCCGAGATCCAGCAGCCGGTGCATCTCCGCGGGATCGTTGACGGTCCAGACGTGCACTTGCAGCCCGTGCCGGTGCGCGCGCCGGACGAAGCCGGGGGTCACCACGGTCACGGCACCGTAGCTGACCGGGACCTGGAGGGCGTGGACGCCGCGGAGCGCACGTCCGGCCGTGAGGCGCAGGAGCGGGGCGGGGAGTACCGGTCCGAGCAGGACGAAGAGGGCGTTGGATACGATGCCGGCCGAACCAGCGGCGGGGCGGCTCAGCTGCTTCAGTACGGCCCGGCGCCGGCGGTCCGAGAAGCTGGCGATCAGTACCCGGTCATGCAGGCCGAACCGTTCGATCGCCGCGGCCAGGGTGTCCACCGAGTTCCAGTCCTTGACGTCGAGGTTGAACCGGACGTCGGGGAAGGCCTCGGCGAGTTCCTCGAACAGCGGGATAGGCTCCGCGCCGCCGATTCTTGCCCGGGCCACTGTCTCTGCCGGGAGTTCCGAGATCCGCCCGCGGCCGTCCGTGACCCGGTCCAGGGTCTCGTCGTGGAACAGCAGCAGAACGCCGTCGGCGGTGGTGTGCACGTCCGTCTCCAGGTGCCGGAACCCCAGTTCGACGGCGGCGCGGAACGCGGCCATGGAGTTCTCCAGGCCGTCGCGGGAGAAGCCGCGGTGGGCCATGGCCACGGGAAGATCCGGACCGTCAGCGGCGGCAGAGCCGGAGGCAAAAAACGGGTGCAGGGTGCTCACTCCTGAAGCCTAGCGGAGCACGGCACAGCACTGTGCGGACAGGCATCCGCGGCCCCGGAAGGCGCCACAGTTCGTTTAATCGAGCCCGTAGGCTGACCCGCGCGCAATGCGTGCCAGGAGGGCCTTGCTTTCAATGCTCCCCTGGTCAATTCCGGTATCAATTCAGGATTCAGCCGATCTGGTTGGGCGGCTGAGGCTTTCGCCGGCCGTAGGCTGGAGTGACGGAAGAGTTTTCTGATTGGGGACCAGATATGAACCGACTTACGTTGGGCGCTGCCACAGCCGTCATCGCTCTCTCATTGGCGTCTTGTTCCACTTCCAATGCCACGCCCCCGCCGGCCGATGGCGGCACGTTTGGGACCATTGACGAATTAAAGGAAGCTGTGGAATCCGCCGGCCTGCGATGCCCGGAGCTGGTCTTGGACACACCGCCCGCAAAGTTCGCCTCCTCCTCGGGAAGCTGCGGCGAGTTCTTATTCCTTGCTACCTATAGCAACGACATGTACCTGCAGTCGCAGCTTGATTTCGGGACGCCGGCTAGGCAGGGTTCAGTCAACGTCGGCAAGAACTGGACCGTCGTCAGCGAAGACCCGGATCGCATCCAGAAGAGCCTGGGCGGCACCGTCCTTCACACAGGGCCGTAGCTCCCTGGCGATCAGTGACCGTGAAAGCGTTCAGTCTCTGGTTAACGCTGAATTCTGCTGTGCGCCGGCATTCTGCTGTGCTCCGGCCGCCCGACGGGCTGGATCAGTTCGTGTGCGGAAGAATCTCCACGCCGTCGCTGCAGTGCAGCAGCGTGCGGCCACGGCCGCCGTCGAGGTCTACCCAGACGGCGGTGTGGTCGGCCGTGACGGCGTCCACCCGGCCTCCGGTCTCGTAGCCGGGCGCCAGCCGGACGCTGACCCGGTCACCCTGCTGCAGGCTCTTCCAGTGCGCGTCCGGCGCCGCCGGGCGCAGGGGCATGTCTTCCATATTGTTCGTGCGGTACCTGGCCATGATGTCCCACCGTCAGTCAGCTGATCCGTCGTGAGATTTCAGCGTAGGACGCCAAAGTGAACGCCAGTTGACCAATAGCTGGGAGTCCGGTGTCCGCGCGGGCCCGCTGTTGGATTGACCGGGCCAGTCGCGGCGGGGCCCTGCCGGCGCGTCAGGGCAGCCGGACACCCAGGGCGGCGAGCTTGGCCTCGAGGATCTGGGCGACGCCGTCGTCGTCGAAGTGCGGGGCCTGCTGCCCGGCGGCGAGGATGGCTTCCGGGTGGCCGCTGGCCATCGCGTAGCCGTCGCCGGCCCAGCGCAGCATCTCGATGTCGTTTGGCATGTCCCCGAAGGCCACCACATCGGCGGAGGCGATGCCGAGGGAAGCAGCGTATTCGGCGAGGGTGACGGCCTTGTTGACGCCGGGCAGGGACAGCTCCAGGAGCGCGATGTTGGGGGCCGAGTGGGTGGCGGCGGCAAGATGCGCGACGGCGGGGGTTACTTCGGCGAGGAATTCGTCGGCGGTGCCCTCCCGGACAATGGCGAGGAACTTCACGACGGAGTCCGTCGCAGCGAGGGTGGTGTGCAGGGGCGCCGGTGTGACCTCGGCCAGCAGTTCGCTGGAGCCGTTCTCGATGAACCCCGGTTCCAGGTGGAAGCCGTTCAGGGTCTCGGCGGCGAACAGTGCGGAGGGGCGCAGCCGCTGGATGATGCGGCGCACCTCGAACACGGCGTCGAGCTGCAGGGCCCGGGCGGAGATCAGCCGGTCCGCCTCGAGGTCCCAGACGACGGCGCCGTTGGAGCAGATGACGGTTCCGGTGTGCCCCAGCCGGTCCTGCAGCGGGTGGAGCCAGCGCGGCGGGCGTCCCGTAACGAAGACCAGTTCGACGCCGGCTTCACGGCAGGCGTGGAACGCGCGGACGGTCCGGTCACTGATTTTGCCGTCGTGGCCGAGGATCGTTCCGTCAATATCACTTGCTACCAGCCGCATACCGCCAGTCTACGTTGGCGGTGCCGGTACGGGGCCGGGCTGGGGCTGTTGGAGGTGCCCGCACCGGGCCGGGGGGCCTGGTGCGGCCGCCGTCGAAATCGCTGGAGACGTGCCCGGTCGGCCCCCGCCGACGTCGAAATCGCCGGTAACGTGCCGGGTCGCCGGAAAGTTACGGCGACTCCGCAGGCAACCGGCAAGTTCGTGAGGCGCAACGTGGGCGCGGACGTCGGTGTCCGGCGAATTCGCGGGCAGCAACGTAGGCCTTGGCGCAGGTATCCGGCCTGGCGCCCCGACGTCCCGACAGTTCCGGGCCTAGTGGCGTTCGTAGATCCCGGTCAGGCTCGCCCGGGCCAGGGTGTGCGGGGCGAGCTTCGCTTCGAGCTTCGCGGGGTGGGCTCCGGAGTCGAGCCCGGAGTGCGCCACGTCGAGGGCGTGGACCGTGACGATGTACCGGTGCGGGCCGTGGCCCTTGGGCGGGGCCGCTCCCATGTAGCCGGTGCTGCCGCCGTCGTTCTTCAGCTGGAACGCACCCGGCGGCAGGTGCCCGCCTGGGCGCGAGCCCGCCCCGGCCGGCAGGGACGTCGTGGCCGCCGGAATGTCGAGCACGGCCCAGTGCCAGAAGCCGCCGCGGCCCGGGGCGTCGGGGTCGAACACCGTGACCGCGTAGCCCAGGGTTCCGTCCGGGGCGCCGCTCCAGCTCAGCTGCGGGGACTCGTCCTTCGCGCCTGCGCCGGTGGCGGCGCCGCGCTGGGCCGGCGGCAGGGTCTGGCCGTCCTCGAATGACTCACTGCTGACGCGGAAGGACGTGGCATCGTCGTGTGTCATGGCTGCCTTTCAGTTCTTGGGGAGTTCTGCACTTTCGGGGTCGTTGCCTGCGGCGTCCCCGGGCGGCGCTTGGGCGCCCAGCTCCATCCGGTTCAGCTCCGCACGGGTGGGCGGGTTGGCGCCGGCCCGGGACACGGTGACGGCGGCGGCCCAGGCGGCGTGGGCCAGGAGTTCCCGGAGGCTCCCGGCGGAGAGTCCGCGCAGGTCCTTGCGGTTCTGCGCCCCGTCCAGGCCCAGGTCCACAATGGCGGACAGGAGCGCCGCCATGAAGGAATCCCCGGCGCCCACAGTGTCCGCCACTGTCACCGACGGTGCAGGGAAGTGCGCTTCGCCGGCGGCATTCACGCCCCAGGGCCCCTGCGCGCCGCGGGTGACCACCACCATCGCGGGACCTTCGGAGCCGCCGAGCGAGAGCCAGCGCCGGGCCGAATCCAGCGGATCCTCGCCCGGGTACAGCCACTCGAGGTCCTCATCCGAGGCCTTGACCACGTCGGCCAGCGTGACGAACTTTTCCGCCTGCCGGCGCGCGTAATCCACGTCCGTAATGATGCTGGGCCGGCAGTTGGGATCAAAGCTGATGGTGGCCAAAGGATGGGCATGCTCGACGGCGGAGAGCACCTCGGCGGCCCCGGGAGCCAGCATGGTGGCAATCGAGCCGGTGTGCAGCAGCGTCGTTGCCTGCAGCATGAACGGCAGCCGGTCCGCGAGCCCGGGAAGTTCCCAGGCGAGCTCGAACGTATAGCTGGCGGCGCCGTCGTCGTCGATCAGGGCGGTGGCCACGGACGTGGGCAGCTCGTCCGGGCCCACCGGGAGGAGCACCGAGCTGGACTTCAGGTGGGCGGCCACCGATTCTCCGTAGGCGTCGCGGCCGTAGCGGCCGATGAACTGCACCGGATGATCCAGCCGGGCCAGCCCCACGGCGACGTTGAGGGGGCTGCCGCCCACATGGGCCTGGATCCCGGAGGCGCGCTGGACCACATCAACCAGGCCCTCGCCAATAACTGTGAGCATGCTCATACTCTGCCAGAGAACGCGGGCATGCGCCCCCGTGTTTCGGTGCGCGGGCAACCCGCTCAGCCAGGCGGGCCGGCCGGCACGGGGGCGTTGTCCACCGGGATTCCCGCCGCTCCGGCGGCGTCGAATTTCGCGTCGATATGGACCACATCCCTGCCTGCGCGCTGCAGCAGGCTCGCGGCGGTGCCGGCCCGGTAGCCGGTGGTGCAGTGCACCCACAGCTTCCCGGCGGGGACGGAATCCAGCCGACGCAACAGTTCATGGAGCGGGATATTGACCGCTCCTGCCACCCGCGAGGCGGCGTACTCGTCGGCCCGGCGCACGTCGACGACGGTGTCCCCGGGGGCCCGGCCGGCGAGCACGCCGTCCCAGCCCACACGGGGGTAGGAGGCAAGCGCGGCGCGGGGTGCCAGCGCCTGCGGGTCCGTTCCGAGGGCGGCGTCCGGGGATTCGATGCCGATCCTGGAAAGGTCGCGGATGGCATTTTCGACGTCACCACTGGATCCCACCAGGGTCAGTTGCTCACCCCAGGGCAGGATCCAGCCCAGGTAGGTGCTGAAGCTGGTGCCGTATTCGAAGCTCACACTGCCCAGCAGGTGGTTGCTGGCGAAGGCCACGCGGCGGCGCAGGTCCACCACCCACTCGCCGCCGTCCAGCCGGCGCATGAGTTCCGCGGCGTCGAGCGATTCCGGCACGGTCAGGTCAGCCGGGCCCGGCCCGGCGGCGTTGGTGACCCCCATGTGGGCGTAGTAGGAGGGGTAGGCGGTGAGGTTCGCGATGAGTTCCTGGACGAAGTGGTCCTCGTCCGGGTCCGTCAGGGCGTGGTTGCTGGTGAGTTGTTCGCCGATGGTGGAGGACCCGGCGCCGCTGGCGGGGCCCGAGGAGCAGAAAGACCCGAACCCGTGGGTCGGAAAGAGCGCTGCGGTGGGTGCGGCCTCCCCGGCGAGCCGGCGCACCGAGGCGTACTGGTCATGTGTCAGGCCGAGGGTGTCCCCGGCATCCACAAGGTCCGTGCGGCCAACCGAGCCGTACAGCAGGCTTCCGCCGGAGAAGACGGCCTGCTGCCCGCCGTCGTCCACGATGAAGGACAGGTGCGTGTGCGTGTGGCCCGGGGTGGCGACGGCCTTGACGGTCAGCGCACCGACCTGGACGCTCTGCCCGTCCGTGATCGGCTGCCGCGCGAAGGACACCGGGTCTGCGGCGTTCACGAGGTAGCTCGCGCCGTGCGCCCGGGCCAGTTCGAGCCCGCCGGTCAGGTAGTCGTTGTGGATGTGGGTCTCGGCGACGTGGGTGATGGTGACGCCGGCGTCGCGCGCGGCCGCTTCAACGCGCTCAGTGTCCCGTTGCGGGTCGATGACCAGCGCAAACGTGCCGTCATGGACGAGGTAGCTGCGGTCCCCGAGTTGCCTGGTCTCAATGACGACGACGTCCATGATTCGCTCCTGCCGGTCTGCGCAGCCGCGGCCGGCCGGAAGGCCGCGGCTGCTGCACGCTTTCATGATCAAACCCCCTGGGGTATGAACGCAAGACCTGCTTCGGTGAGAATAACGACGTCGGCCGCCACACCGGCCTCCGACGCCGCTAACGAACGGCACGGCGCCGCCGAACTCGGCCGCCGGGGGGGCTACAGGGGCTACCCGGTGGTGCCGTCCTGCTGGTAGACGTCCGGGATCCCGTCGTGGTCCGAGTCGACCTTCTCGTCTTCTTCGGCCTTCCGGTACTGCCGGTTCCGGGTCCGCAGGACCGCCGTGGCCAGCAAGGCCGCCAGCGCCGACGCCGCGAGGATCCCTACCTTGGCGTGGTCGTCGTGGATGCTGCCCTGGCCGAAGCTCAGCTCGGCCACGAGGAGCGAAACGGTGAATCCGATACCGGCCAGCAGGGAGATTCCGACGACGTCGATCCACTTGAAGCTGGTGTCCAGCCGGGCCCTCGTGACCTTGGTGAGCAGCCAGGTGGTGCCCATGATGCCGATCGGCTTGCCGAGGACCAGCGCCACGATGATGCCCACCGCCACAGGGTCGGTCAGGGCCGAAACCAGCCCATCCCAGCCGCCCACGGCCACGCCGGCGGAGAAGAACGCGAAGATGGGGACGGCCACGCCGGCCGAGATCGGGCGGAACCGGTGCTCGAAGACCTCGGCGAGGCCCGGACCGGCCTCGGGGCCCCCGCTGGCCTTCGAACGCAGGACCGGGATGCCGAAGCCGAGCAGTACACCCGCCACAGTCGCGTGGATGCCGGAGGCGTGGACCAGGGCCCAGGTGACAGCCCCGAGCGGCAGGAGAATCAGCCACGCGGCCGAGGCGTTGATTTTGAAGAAGCGCCGGTATCTGTGCGCCAGGTAGGTGTAGATGGCCAGCGGGATCAATGCCAGCAGCAGCGGCAGCGGCTGGAGGTCATTCGTATAGAAGACGGCGATGATGGTGATGGCGATCAGGTCATCGACGACGGCCAGGGTCAGCAGGAAGATCCGCAGTGCGCTGGGCAGATGCGAGCCGATGATGGCCAGCACGGCGACGGCGAACGCGATGTCGGTGGCGGTGGGAATGGCCCAGCCGCGCAGTGTCTCCGGGCTGGCGACGTTGATCACCGCGTAGATCAGCGCCGGGACGGCGACGCCGCCAACGGCCGCCGCGACCGGAACGATCGATTTGTTGATTTGGCGCAGGTCCCCGGCGATGAATTCGCGCTTGAGTTCGAGGCCCACCAGGAAGAAAAAGATGGCGAGCAGCCCGTCAGCCGCCCACGCGCCGAGGCTGAGCTCCAGGTCCCACGGTGCGTAGCCGAACTTGAAGTCGCGGAGGGCGAAGTAGCTCTCCGAAACCGGCGAGTTGGCCCAGATGAGCGCGATCACGGCCGCCGCGACGAGCAGGGCCCCGCCGACAGTCTCCTTGCGGAGGATCTCACCGATCCGAAGCGACTCGGCGTAGCTGCCGCGGCCGAAGATGGTCAGACGCGGGGGGCCGGGAGGAGGTGTGGTGCTCATGCGGGGTCCTAAAAGTTGGATCGACGGAACTATGCCGACCAGACTTCCCGGCGCACCTGCCCCCATTCTAGTGCGTCAGTGCACAGGCGGGTTCAGCCGAGAAGAATTTGCACCAGTTCGCGGCACTTCCGGTAGGCGGCGGCCTTCGGATCGATCAGGGCGAAGTGGTCGCCCGGGACCTTCAGGAGCTGGACCGGGGCGCCGGCGGACTTGGCCGCCGCCGCGTACGAATCGGACTGGCTGACGGGAACCGTGTCATCGTCCGTGCCGTGGACGGCATACACGGGAATCTTCAGGGGCACTGCGCTCATCGGATCAGCGTATTTATGCCGTTTGGGGTATTTTTCGGAGGAGCCGCCCAGCAGGTTGCTGACAGCGCCATTGCTCAGGTTCAACCGCTCGGCCTCGGCGAGGTTCAACAGCCCGGACTGGCTGACGACGCCGGTCAGGTGCACAGCGCCGTCGTCGTCCTTGCGCAGCAGCTGGCGGTCCGCATCGGGGGCGCCGAGCTGTGCAAGGCGGCTCCGTCCCGCTGCCCAGACCGCGAGGTGCCCGCCGGCGGAGTGCCCCAGGGCCACCACCCTGTCCAGCCCGAGGCCATGGTCACCGGCGATGTCGCCGAGCTTGTCGATGCCGGCCAGCACGTCGGAAAACGTATGGGGCCAGCCGCCGCCGTTTCCGGCGCGGCGGTACTCGAGGTTCCAGGCGGCCATGCCGTGCGCCGCCAGGTCCTTGGCCAGGGGTTCGCCGAGTTCCGCGCCGTACTGCGAACGCCAGTATCCGCCGTGAATGACCACCACCACGCCCTTGATGGCGGCAGCATCCGGCAGGAAGAGCTCCCCCCACTGGCTGGAGTCATCGCCGTAGCTATACCTATGCCGCTTCACACTGTCCTCCTTGGGGCCCGGTGAACAGGCGGCGGAGACTGCCCCCAGTGTCACCGTCGCTGCGGCCGCGATAAATGCCCGACGCCGCACATCAGCCATGTGAGGAGCCTACCTTGAGCGCCGCGCGGCCGTGCGTAAGGCCGTGCCGGGCCCGAAGGCGCCCCGGCGCCCGGGTGTCAGCCCGCCGCCGTCGTGCCCCCGCCGTAAGCTGGACGCATGGCGAGCAATTGGGATCGACTGGACGCGGACCTGCGCGAATCCGTGCAGGAAAACGTGGAACTGTACGAGCGGGTGCGCCCTGCCCTGAAGCTGGTCACCCGCGAGGTCCTGCTGACGCTGCGGAGCATGCTCAAGGGAACCGAGGTGACGCCGCTGTTCGTCACCGGCCGCACCAAGACGGTCGAGTCCTTCCGCGAGAAGATCTCCCGGACGGAGGAGCCGCTGGAGCCGGGCGGTCCGCCGGTGCTGAAGTTCCCGGACCCGTTCCGGACCCTGAATGACATGGTGGGCGTCCGCGTCATCACGAAGCTGCCGGCGGAAAACGCCGTGGTGGCCAACCTGATCAAACGCCAGCGCCAGCTCTTCGACTGCCGCGGCGACCGCGAGAAGGACATCGGTTCGATCGAGTCCGGCACGTACGGCTATTCCAGCCGCCACCTGATCCTGCGGACCATCCAGAACGAGTCCGTCAAGGACTACCAGCAGGCCTTCAACCCGGACGTGCCGCCGAACGGCAGCTACTTCTTCGAATGCCAGATCCGGACCGTGTTCGCGCACGCCTGGAGCGAGATCGAGCACGACATCCGGTTCAAGGCCGAGGACCCGCGCGCCTGGACCCCGCACTTTGACCGCCAGTTCACTGCCACGGCCGCCATGCTGGAAACCGTGGAGGGGGCGTTCGCTGACCTGCACGAACGCTACGAAGAGGTCCGCAGCTACTGGGACATGGACGGCGAGGGCGCCGCCCAGCTGACCCCGAACCGGATCCGCGACGTCTGGCGCACCCTCCTGCCGCACGTGGACCGGAAGGTCGACGACGACTGGGGCTGGGCCGCCGAGCTGATGGCCGCCCACGGCCTCAACCAGACCATGCAGCTGGCCGGGCTGCTCAGCGCCAACCGGATCACGGAGGTCCGCCGGGCCCTGGACCACCGCTACTCCCCCGGCCCGGACCGGCTCCTCGATGACCTGCTGCTCTGGCAGTACGGCACCAAGCACATCGACCTCACCGCGGAACCGGCCGACGCCGTCCCGCACCCGCGGCGAGACAGCCTCCTGCGGCGGCTCAAGCAGATCGAGCGCTACCGCCTGACGCAGGGGTAGGGCTTCCGGCACGCGCCTACAGCTGGGTGGGCTCGAGCCGTTCTTCGAGCACTCTGCCGTCTGAGCCGTCGGACAAGGTCTGGGTCACCCGGTAGGCGGCCTCGCCCGGCGTTTCGGTGACCGTCCCGGCCAGTTCGGTCCCGCGGTAGACCAGGCCCACGCCGTCGTCGGTGCAGTGGGTCTCGCCCAATGTTCCGTCCGCGACCAGCCGGTGCACGAGGGGACGGCGCGCTGCTTCGGAGTCGTAGTGGACTCCGTTGTCGTAGGGCAGCAGCCCCAGGCCGTTGTTCACGGCACGCAGCTCGGGACCGAACGAGTCGGTGGTCCCGCCGTTGAACCAGCAGATCGAACCCGCCGAAACTCCGGCCAGGACGACCCCGGCTTCCCAGACCCGCCGGAAGATCGAGTCCAGTTCATGGGCGCGCCAGACCGCCAGGAGGTTGACCACCGAGCCGCCGTTGACCCACACGACGTCCTGGCCGAGCAGGTACTCCTCGACGTTGGCGACATTGGGCATGGTGAACAGGTTCAGGTGGGTGAGCTGGAAGCCGGCCGCGTTTCCCGCTTCGCTGACCTCGTTGTTGAACCACCGCTGGTCGCCGCTGGCTGTGCCGACATGGGCGATCCTGGGCGCCCGCCCGGTCACGCCGGACAAGTCGACGGCGTGATGGACCAGCTTGTTGAATTCCAGGCGGGTCCGTGTCCCCGGCTTGTACCCGCCGGAGGTCGCAAGGATAGTCGGACTTTCGGCAGCCATAGGGAAGGTCTCCTGGGTCGGGGAATGAGGTCTCGCCATCGAGGCTACCCTCCCCCGCAGGAATGGCCGGCAGGAATCCGGCGAGCCTGCCTGCCCGGATTCTCCCCACTTTTGAAGCTGCGACGCCGGTACTCACCGGCGATTCGACACGGCACGAGGGGCGCCGCCTCCAAAAGTGGAGAGATTCCGGCGTCGAGGGCGGCCTCAGGCGAACCGCGCCAGCGGGTTCAGCAGCCGGCCGGACATCTGGAGTCCGCCGGACGGGTCGGCCAGGTCCAGCATCTGCTGGTTGTTGCGCAGCTGCAGCCGGTTGAGGCAGGACAGCGGGAAGTCCGTGGCGAACAGATCATGCCGGGCAAACTGCTGCGCGAGCTCGGGGTGCTCGCCCTGGTAGTTCCGGAGGACAGCCGCGGCGGTGCGCCAGAACTCTTCGCCGCTGAGCTTGCCGTCTTCCTCCAGCAGCGCGCTGAGGAACCGGAAGATGCAGTCGAAGACGTCCGTGAAGATGGCCAGGACCTTCTCCTCGTCGAGGATCGCAACCTTGATGCGTGCCACGTCCTCGGGCAGCTCCAGCCGGTCCCCCATGACGACGATCTCCTCGGCAATGTCCTTCATGATGGCGCTGACCGGCACACCGTTCTCCAGGATCAGGATGACGTTTTCGCCGTGCGGCATGAAGGCCAGCTCGTAGGCATAGAGGCAGTGGACCAGCGGGACCAGATAGGCCTCGAAATACCGGCGCAGCCACTCCGCGGGAGCCAGGCCGGAACGCTCGATCAACGCGGACACCATCGGCTTGCCCGCCGCGTCAACGTGCAGCAGGGACGCCATAGTGGCCAGTTGCTGCCCGTCCTCCAGCAGCGCCAGGGGGCTTTCCCGCCACAGCGCGGACAGCATCTTCCGGTACGGTGAACCCTTCGCCGAGGCGGCCTCGTAGTACCCGTTGTGATAGCCGACGGCTGCCACCTCGCGAATGAGCGTCAGCCGGCGCTTCTGCAGGGCGGCGTCGCCGAGGATCAGGTCACGGAGCCAGTCGTTGATAGCGGGGGTGGCCTTCATGTACTGCGGCGACAGCCCCCGCATGAAGCCCATGTTCAGCACCGACATAGCCGTCTTGACGTAGCACTTCTCCGGCGAAACCGTGTTGAAGAACGTCCGGATGGACTGCTGGGCCTGGTAGCCGTCCGCGCCGATTCCGAGATGGACGATGCGCTGCCGGGCTATTTCGGCGGCAAACGTCACGGTGAGCTTGTTGTCCCATTGCCACGGGTGGACGGGCATGAGGAAATAGTCCGAAGGGTTCAGGCCTCGGGCATTGAGCTCCGCGTCGAAGTACGCGACGGCGGCAGCCCCCAGTTCGGCGTCGAGGTGGTTCCGGTAATTGAGGCCGTCGGCGGACGTGAAGACGGCCTGGTTCCGGTGCACCGCAATCCACTGGAGCTGCACAGGGGCGCCCGCCTCCGGAGCGAACGAATGGTAGTCCGCGATCCCGAAGCCCAGCCGGCCGTTATTGGCCACGAAGCAGGGATGGCCTTCGGTCATGCTCCGTTCGATGGCCTGGAAGTCGATCGCGGCGTCTGCCCCGCCGGTCACGCCGGCCGCCAGTTCCGCGGAGGAAGGCTGGCCTATCCACTGCTTGTAGGCGTGGCTGGAGAGTGTGCTGCTGATTTCCTCGAGATAGACCGGGAGCATCTCCTCGCGGATGCCCAGGGTGTCCCGGAACTCGGTTATGAAGCGCAGCGCGTCGGGTTCCGTCCCCTCCCCCGCGGGACATGTCCGGCCTTCGGCCCCGGGCGTGGGCATGCCGGGATATGCCCCGGCTTCGAGGCGGCGGATGGACATGTCCGCGATGGACCAGTGGTCGAGCTCCAGTTTCCGGGCGGCAAACCGGTATTCCACGGAGCCGTCGTCGCTCGTGACGCGGTAGAGGGCGGGCTCCCGGGTCCCCGCTTCGGCGGGCAGGCCCGGTTCGTCCTGCCCCGGCGGCCGGCCGGTCCCGGCAGTCGCAGCGGGTTCAGCCGTGAGGAGTTCCGGCACCAGGATCCGTTCGTGCGAGAACTCGGCGAGCGCTTTGCGGACCACGTGCCGGTTCGCGGCGGCCCAGCGTTCCGGGCTCAGGTGGGCGGTTGCGTTGCCAGCGGCGAGGACGGATTCGAGTTCAACAGTGGTCATAGCGGTGCTCCCTGGCGGATCGGGGATGAATGGAGGTCGGCGCGGGCGGCGTGGAAGGCCCCGCGCGTGCAGAAACTGAGGAGGGCCCGTTTGTCGGGCAGGGCCACTTCCCCGGCGGGCTGGAACCCCAAGCGGGCATTGAGGATGTGGATTTTCGTGTTGCGCGCGTCCGGTTCCACGACGGCGCGCTCCACCCCCGGGTCGGCGAACAGCCGTTCCAGGACGGCGTCCATCACCCTCGTGGTGTAGCCGGCGCGCGGCGGCCCGGCAGGCGGGCCGACCAGCAGGTGCATCCCGACGTCACCGGGCTGCACGGCGTACACACCGGCCAGCGGTGATGATGCCGGAAGGTACACCTCCATCAGGAAGGCGGGGACGCCGCCGTCGAGCCCCAGCAGCGCGTGGTGGTGCCCGCTGGACTGGATCCTGGCGTATTCCTGCGCCACGTCCTCCACGGTGCAGCCGAGCATGTCCCAGAAGCCGGCGTACGGCTGGGTCACCCACGAGTGCAGGAGCGGCGCGTCGGCCACCGGGTCCAGGCTGCGGAAGGTGAAGCTCATGCCGGCACCCCCGCAGCTTCTCGGACGGCACCGCCGGTGGCGTGCCGCCGCTCCGTCCCCGGCGGCGGGCCGAACTGCTGGAACGCGATGCTCCGTTCCACCGGGTAGACCTCGCGGCCGGTGATTTCGCGCAGGATGCACGAGTTGCGGTAGGCGGCCATGCCCAGGTCCGGGGTGACGAACCCGTGGGTGTGCAGCTCGGCGTTCTGGACGAAGATCTCGCCGGGTTCGACGCCGGTGCTGTAGTTCCGGTCCACGGCGAACCTGCCGCTGCTGTCCCGGGCGAGCCGGTCCTGCACGCCGGCAAGGAACTCCGGCTCGACGTAGCCGTAACCGGTGGCGAGCACCACGGCCTCGGTGTCCAGCGAGTAGTCGGCGCCCTGCTCCTCATGCCGCAGCTGCAGGGTGTGGGCGCCGGCCGCCGGGTCCCAGGACGCGCCGGTGAGCGCCGAATGCGTCAGCAGCCGGGTGTCCACCAGGCCGGCCAGGCTCTTGGCGTACAGCAGGTCATAGATGGCGTCGATGAGCTCCGAGTTGATGCCCTTGTAGAGGTTCTTCTGGCTCTTGACCAGGCAGTCGCGCTGTTCCGGCGGGAGCGCGTGGAAGTAGTCCACGTAGTCGGGCGAGGTCATCTCCAGCGTCAGCTTGGTGTACTCGAGCGGGAAGAACCGGCCGGAGCGGGTCACCCAGTCCAGCCGGTAGCCGTGGATGTCCATCTCCTGCAGCAGCTCGTAGTAGATTTCGGCGGCGCTTTGGCCGCTGCCCACGATCGTGATGCTCCGCCGGCGCTGGAGTTCGCTCTTCCGCGGCAGGTACTCGGCGTTGTGGAGGACCAGTCCGCCGGCGTCCACGATGCCGTCGCAGGCCGCCGGAAGATACGGCGAGGTGCCGGTGCCCAGCACCAGCCGCCGGGCGAACAGCACCTCGGGGCCGTCCGGGCCTTCCAGCGCGAGCCGGTACACGCCGTCGTCGTAGGTGATCTTCCGGACGTCCGTGCCGAACCGGACGGAATCCAGCTGCCCCGCCACCCACTGGCAGTACTGGTTGTACTCTGCGCGCAGCGGGTAGAAGTTTTCGCGGATATAGAAGCGGTACAGCCGTCCGGTCTGCTTGAGGAAGTTCAGGAACGAGTGCGGGGAGGTCGGGTCCGCCAGGGTGACCAGGTCGGCCATAAACGGGACCTGCAGGTGGGCCGGCTCCAGCATCATGCCGGGGTGCCAGTCGAAGGAGTCCCGGCGCTCCAGAAAGACGCCGTCCAGCCCGTCCACCGGGGCGCTCAGCGCGGCGAGGCCCAGGTTGAACGGCCCGACGCCGATCGCGGCAAAGTCGTGGACGCGTTGCGGGCGCGGGGTCCCGGCGTTCATGCGGACACCTGCGCATCAGCGAGCAGTGATGCCCCGGTGGTCCGGAGCAGGTCGATGATGCCGCGGATGTCCGCCACGCCGGCTTCGGCGTTGAGCAGGGTGAACTTCAGGTAGTGCCGGCCCGCTACCGTGGTCCCGGCCACGACGGCCTCGCCGGAGGCAAAGACGGCGGAGCGGATGTCCTGGTTGAGGCGGTCCGCCGTGTCTTCGGACAGGCGGCCGCCATCCTCCTGCAGCGGACGGTACCGGAATACGAGCGTGCTGAGCTGCGGCCCGGCGGCGAGCTCAAAGTCTGGATCCGCGGCCAGGATCTCACCCACGCTCGAGGCCAGGTCGATGGCCTCGTCGAAGAGCGCCCCGAGGGCGTCGGCTCCCATGATCCGCAGCGTCAGCCAGAGTTTCAGTGCGTCAAAACGGCGGGTGGTCTGGATGCTCTTGTCCACCTGGTTGGGGAGGTCGACGGCGGCGGCCGGGTTCAGGTAGTCGGCGTGGAATCTCACGTGCCGGAGCGTGGCCGCGTCGCGGACCAGCAGGGCGCTCGAGCTGACCGGCTGGAAGAAGGTCTTGTGGAAGTCGACGGTGACCGAATCGGCCCGGTGGATCCCGTCCAGCAGGTGCCGGTGCCGCCCGGACACCATAAGTCCGCCGCCGTACGCCGCATCGACGTGGAACCAGGCGCCGTGTTCGCGGGCTGCCGCGGCCAGCTCGTCGAGGGGGTCAATCGCCCCGAAATCGGTGGTCCCGGCCGTGGCCACCACGGCCATGGGCACCAGGCCTTCGTTCCGGGCCCGGGCCAGTTCTCCGGCCAGTGCCGCCGGGTCCATCCGGTGGTCCGTTCCGCAGGGCACGGACACGACGGCGTCGTACCCGAGTCCCAGCATGGATGCCGACTTCCGGATGCTGAAGTGGCTGTCCGCCGAGGTGAGGATCCGCAGCTTCTCCAGGAGGGAAGGCAGCCGGAGCCCGTCAGTTTCCGGGTCCAGTTTCAGCCATTCGACGGCCTGGTTCCGGGCCAGCAGCAGGGCCTGGAAGTTGGACTGGCTCCCGCCCGAGGTGAAGACACCGTCTGCGGAGTCGCCAAGCTGTAGCTGCCCGGCGGCCCACGAGATGAGCTTGCGTTCGATCATGGTGGCGCCGGCGCTCTGGTCCCAGGTGTCCAGGGAGGAGTTCACGGCGGACAGGACGGCCTCGGCCACGAGGGCGGGGATCACGACGGGACAGTTCAGGTGTGCCGCGTACTTGGTGTCGTGGAAGTAGACGGCGTCCCGGAGGTAGACCCCCTCCAGCTCCTCGAGGGCAGCCGCGGTGTCCGAGAGCGGAGTGCCAAGGTCCACGGCGTCGACCCGGTGCTTCAGCTCTGCGGGCGTGGCGCCGGTGAACGGCCGCGTGCATTCGGCGACTCTGCCCGCGACCGCCGTCACGCCCTGGAGCACCTGGGCCGTGTACGTGCCGGCATTGCGGGCGTTGAAGAGGTGGGCGGCGGCGTCTTGCAGCAGCGCGGCCGCGGAGTCAGGGCCGGCTTCGGTGCCGGTTTCGGTGCCGGGCGGCAGCGGGTGAACATCCACAGGGGTTACGGGCGCCACAGAGAAATCCTTTGTTTGACGTAGACAGCATCGAGTAAGCTAACCCTTACTTAGGCAAGCCTTAACGTCAAACTTGTGTGACTTAATTCCCGTGGAAGGCGGTGGGTCCTCTGGCTTGGGATGGTGCGGCGGGCTACCTGTGGGCGTACGTGAGGCAATCGGCGTTGTCGACACCTGGGCCCACATGCACCTCGGTGGCCTTGCACATCAGGTGGTCGTTGTGCGCGCATTCGGAACGCTGGCAGGCGCCGACGTCGGCAAGCACCTTGGGCAGCCCGCCGTGGACCCCGATATCGATGAAGGTGGTGCAGGAGGCGTGATCTTCAGCCCCGCCGACGGTAATGGCGGCGGCGTTGCAGTTGGAGTGGTCGTTGAAGGAGCAATTGGTCACGCTGCAGTCGGCTACGTGCGTCGTCATTGGTTATTCCTCCATGGATTCGGCCGCCCCGGGCCGGGCGGCTCCGTCTGTCCACGGTAGGCCTGTCCCGGGCAAACAAAAAGACCCAATTGTGTGCGCTAATTCCGGACCGGATACGGCGTCGGAGCGTCATGGGGGTTGGCGCATCATGGGGTTGGCGCGTTATGCCCCCGGGCGCTTGAACCGGGCGACGTACTTCCGCTGCCACGGAGTCTCAACGGCGCCCCGGCGGTAGCGCGCACGCACAAACGCCACGGCCTCCGCAGGCGGAACGCCGTCCATGACCGCAAAGCAGGCCAGGGCAGTGCCCGTCCGGCCGCGGCCTCCCCAGCACGCGACCTCAACCCGCTCGGTCTCAGCGCGGCGCCACGCCTCCGTGAGCGCGTCCAGGGTGTCGGCGTCGTCGGCCGGCAGGCGCAAATCCCGCCAGCGGACCCACCGCGAATCCCACGCCACCGGAGCCGGGCGACTTCCCAGCAGGTACAGGCCAAACTCGGGCCGCGGGCCGGCCGGAAACGGCGTGAGCAGCCCGCGGCCGCGGATGAGCCGCCCGGATGGAAACTCCAGGACTCCCTGCTGGCCCGGATCCCAGGTCTGCGTCATCTTCCCGAGCGTAGCCGTTCGGCCTCCAACCCGCACCGGCTACGTTCCTGCCCGGTTACTCCCCGGCCGCGGCGCGGGAACCCGGCGAATCCGGGGAACACGCCGCATCTTTTCGTGCCCCGCGCCCAGTCACCGGGCAGGAGCGCGCCGGTTCGGCTGCATCCGGGGGAAACAGGGTCTGGCGGCGCGGCGCGGGTGTCCCTAGAGTGGCGGAGGAACCCGCAGCCCGCTGAGAGGAAGACCCGCATGTCGTTCCAGGCCTATCTCGACACCATCGAGGACAAGACGGGGCTCACCCCGCGCCAACTCGTGGAGATCGCCGGGGAGAAGGGCTTTGCCGGCCCGTCCGTGAAGGCGGGGCCGGTCCTCGAATGGCTCAAGGAGGACTACGGGCTGGGGCGCGGCCACGGCATGGCGCTGGTCCACGTGATCAAGAACGGTCCGCGGATCGATTCGAAGCACGTCGGGTCCTCCGGTGTGCACCGCGACGAGTCGGACACGCTCTGGCTGGACGGCAAAGCGAGCAAACCAGCACCCTGACAGCCCAGGGCCGCGCTCCTTCCCAGTTACAAGCCAAAGAAGGGTCGCAAACCCGCGTGACACGCCGGCCTCTTGCGCGCGTCGGCGGAAGTAACCGGGCAGGAGCGCAGCCTGCGCGTCGGAGCCGAGCTTCCCGGCCAGCCGTTCGCGCATGAGCAGGCTGGCGCCCTTCAGGCCCACTACCTCCGCGGTCTTGCCGCGGTGCCGGCACTTCTCAGGCGGGCCCTAATAATCTGACATAAACGCCGGGCAGCAGTCACTAACTGGCTCCGGGGCGTCCGGACTGGCACCATTCTTAGATGCTTGAGGCAACCAAATCACCTGAGTCCACCCCGGAGACCAGCACCGACGCGGTCCCGGTCAACCCAGCCCTGGCCGCCGAGGCAAAGATCGCCCGCATCGCGGTGACCGTCTTCCCGCTGCTGGTCGTCGTCGCAGGCGTGGCCGGCTACCTGCTGCCGGGGGCGTTCAAGCCCCTCGGCCCCGCCGTGCCGTACCTGCTGGGCATCATCATGTTCTGCATGGGCCTGACCCTGACTCCGCCCGACTTCGCGTCCGTGGCCAAGCGCCCCTGGGCCGTGGTTCTCGGCATCGTGGCGCATTACGTCATCATGCCCGGCGCCGGCTGGCTCATCGCCGTCGCCCTGAACCTCCCGCCGGAACTGGCCGTGGGGCTGATCCTCGTCGGCTGCGCGCCGTCGGGCACCGCGTCCAACGTGATGGCGTTCCTGGCCAAGGGCGACGTTGCCCTCTCGGTCGCCGTCGCCTCGGTGTCCACCCTGATCGCCCCGGTGGTGACGCCCCTGCTGGTCCTGTTCCTGGCCGGCTCCTACCTGCAGATCGACGCCGGCGGCATGGTGCTGGACATCGTCAAGACCGTTCTGCTGCCGGTGATCGCCGGCCTGCTGGCACGCCTGTTCCTGAAGAAGCTCGTGGCCAAGGTGCTGCCGGCCCTGCCCTGGGCCTCCGCCGTCGTCATTTCGCTGATCGTCGCGATTGTGGTGGCCGGCAGCGCGAGCAAGATCGTCGCCGCCGGCGGGATCGTGTTCCTGGCCGTGGTGCTGCACAACGGCTTCGGCCTCGGCCTCGGGTATCTGGCGGGCAAGCTGGGTCGCCTGGATGACAAGGCACGCCGGGCGCTGGCGTTCGAGGTCGGCATGCAGAACTCGGGCCTCGCCGCCACCCTGGCGACGGCGCATTTCAGCCCGCTGACCGCGCTGCCGTCCGCGGTATTCTCGCTCTGGCACAACATCTCCGGCGCCATCGTCGCGGCCTGGCTGGCGCGGCGCCCGCTGCGGGACGCGTAGCCTCCCGCGCCCGGCCGGGTGATCAGCCGCGCAGGCGGGAAAGCAACCGGGCGACGGCGCCCTCCGCGAGGGCATCCGGCGTCGCGCTGGTTCCCGGCGCCAGGACGTCGACGCCGTCCGGCGGCTCGGTCTCCGAGACGACCAGTTGGGCAACCCCGCGGTCTACAAGTTCCGTCATCGTCTCGACGTCGGCGGCGGTGCGCTCCGCCGGAACGGAGCCGAGGATGACGCCGTCGGCGCCGCCGGAGAGCATAAATTGCCGCCAGCTTTCGCCCACGAGGATGACCGGCTGGTAGCCGTGCCGGGGCAGGATCCTGGCGGCTGCCGCGGCGAGCCCGCGGTCCCCGGAATCGTCGAGGTCGGTGATGGCCACGGCGACGACGTCGGTGCGGCCGCGCCGCATCCCGCGGGCGGCGCGGTTGGGCACATAACCCAGTTCATGCGCCGCGGCATGGACGCGGTCCTGGGTGGGCCGGCTGATCCGGGTGTTGCCGCCGGGCCGGCCGGACAGCACGTAGGAAACCGTGGTCAGGGATACTCCTGCGGCCTCCGCGACATCGCGGATGGTGGGCTTGGATCCGTGCCGCACTGATGACTCCCGGGTACTTCTCCGCCACGGATTCGCGGCGGCTGCTGAAACTTGGTCGCGGGGTCAACCCCTGGGTGAACTCTAGCCCCCACTCCAACGCGGGGTCACATAGCGCCCATCCTGAGGCCCCGGATCGGCGCTAAGTGACCCCGCGTTGGTGGATTACCGGGAGGGCAGAGGCGGGAGGTCCTTGGTGAACGTGAGCGGTCCGATGGTTTCGGGGTCGGCGGACAGGTCAAACTGGGCCGCGTACCCCGTATTGAGGTAGAGATGCTTTGCCTCGGGCTGCCGCGGCCCGGTGGTCAGGTACACGTGCCGGTAACCGCGCCGGGCCGCCAACGCCTCGAGTTCCGCGAGGACAAAGCGGGCCAGGCCGCGGCGGCGTTGCGCTGAGTGGGTCCAGATCCGTTTGAACTCGGCCGTCTCGGGACCGTGCCGGCGGAACGCCCCGCCGGCGACGGACCTGCCGTTCTCCTGGATGATCAGCAGCGCGCCGTCCGGTGCCCTGAATTCCCCGGCCGGGTAGCGGTTGAGCTCCTCGGCAGCCGCGTCCCGGCCGAAGAGGCCCGCATAGCGGGTGTCATATTCCACGGCCAGTTCGTCCAGGAGCGGCCGGACCCGCGGGTCGTCCATGGGCAGGTCCAGCACCGTGAGCGCCGCAGGGTTCAGGGCCGAACCGGGCGGTGCCGGAGCCGGGACGGTTTGTTGGTTCATGTCAGGCCTTTCCCTGGCTGGTGGCGGGCGTCGGATTGTCTGCTGCGGACTCAGGATGCCTCGAAGAGCCGCCCTGCCCGGCCAGCCCGGTCTGCCCGGCCAGGACGGTCAGGATGCGCCGGGCCAGGGCGTCGTTTTCCCGGAAGGGGGCCGCGTTGGTGCCGGGCCTGGCAAAGGCCCCCGCTCCCCAGCCGGACGTTCCGGGCCCGACGCCGAACAGGCGGCGGCTCGGTTCCCCGACCGGACTGAGGAGCTCGTTGCGGTCCGAGACGAGCAGCCGCCCGGTGGAGTGCAGGCCTTCGGCGCTGAGGTGCTGCTGTTCGGCGCCCAGGCCGGAGCGGTGCAGCTGGCGCAGCAGCGGGTTGGCCGACCGGGCCACAGAGGGCGCCGGGAGGCGGGCTTCGATCAGCGCGGCGGCGTGCACCGTGACCCCGGCCTGGGCCGAGGTGGCGACGAACAGGCCCGAAGCCTCGTCCGCGGCGATCGTCAGCCCGGGGCCGATGAACCGCAGGACCCCGGCCCGGTGCAGGGCCAGCATCTCGCGGAGCCGGCGCGGCGGCGGCCCGGAGTCGACAAAGCTGAAGAACCCGTGCCACCAGCCGTGGACGGTCTGCTGCGAACGGGAGTTGAGGCGCTCCGGCGGCACCAGCCGGCCCAGCTCCATGTAGACCTTGAGCAGTGCCGTGAAGAGGCCCAGGGTCTCCGAATGGTCCGGTCCGGTGCGCAGCCGGAGGTCGTTCTCGATGTAGGACGTGACCGCGGCCTGGACCGCGGGCAGTCCGCCCAGTTCCCGGCCGGCGAAGGGATGGTCCAGCTGTTCGAGGTCCAGGTGCAGTTCCTTGTCCGGGACCGCTTCGGCCACCAGCCGGACCCGCTCCGGGCTGTACCAGGGGACGGCGGCGAAGCGCCCGGCGAAGTCGGACCAGGCCATGCCGGTCCGCTGGGGGTAGCCGGTGAACAGCTCGCGGTAATAGCCGTAGCCTGCGTCTTTGGCGATCAAGGGCCAGAGCTGGGTGCGGAAATCGAGCTCGCCGTGCTCGGCCAGGAGGGCGTCAACAGCGCCCGCGGTGAAGAAGCGCGGCGCACCGGCCGGTTGGCCGCGCAACTGCGAGGAAATCTTCGAGTGGTACGGCACACCACGCCGGGATCCTGCCCAGATTTGTGGTTCGGCGCCGGACGGCACGTATTCCAGGCCGCCGTCGGGGGTGTCCTCGAAGCGTCCGCCCCGGCCCTCCATGAGCAGGACCAGGAGGTCCACGAACGCCAGGCCCATGCCGGAGACAATCACGTCCTGGCCCGGGGCGATCGCCGAATAGTCGACGTCGGTGGTGTAGCTGGGCGCCGCATGAAAGCCACCGTGCCGGGCGGCGAAGTCGGCCCACGCCGCCGACGCCGCATCGGGCAGCGAGTCTGTATGCCCCACCGCGGAAACCACGACGTCGGCCTGCAGCGCCGCGCCGCCGGCCAGCCGCACGAGGTGCCGGCCGTCGTCGTGGTGCGGGCCGTCGTCGTGCTGTCCCGGCGTGGGCGGGACCTGTTCGATCGCAACAGCGGTGTCCTGGTGGACGGTGACTGTGGCATCCGGAGCAAGCTGTGCGACAGCGCGCCGGAAAAACCATTCCAGGTACAGGCTTTGGAGCTGCCGGGTGGGGAACGTGGTGGCTGTGAGTTCTTCCAGCTGGCACCGCAACTCCGACGGAAGCTCCGGGACGTCCGTGATGGAGCCGGCCAGGACACCGGCGGCCCAGTCGGCCAGGCCCGGGCCGGCTGCCACGGGACCTTCGCAGGTCACTGACTCGTCGGTGAACATGGTGACGTCCGCGGCGGCCGAGTTGAGCATGAGGCCGGGGTGCTGGTCGTAGCGCCAGATCCGGCCGGAGCCCGCGGTGTGCGGCTCGACCACGTGGATGTCCAAGGGCCCGTCGAGGAGTCCGGGCCTGTTGGCGGCGAGGCGCTCCAGGATGCCGGCCGTGCGGGGACCGCCGCCAACAAAGACCACTGTGGGGGCTTTCGCTGGCATGGGACTCCTTCTCGGGATGGCGCTTTCGGGTGCTTCAGGGCCCCATGCTAGGCAAGCCGCAAGGCGCCGGTCGAGGCGTCGGTCACGGCTGTTCACCGCACGTCACGGGGCGTCAAACAGTGCAAAAAAGCGACTCATGACGCCGCAAGAAGCCCCGTGACCGAATGCAACATCCGGCCTTGCCGGGCCTCTGGCGCGCCCCTAGATTTGCAGAAATCCCGACCCCCTACGAAGCAACTGGAAGAAGCGAGGTGGCGCATGAGTTCGACAACAACCAAGGTGGCGCAGTCCGCACCCGAGCCGGCGTCTGCCGGCGGCACAGCCCAAACCCATGACGACAACACTGCCGCAGGGCCGTCCGCGGCCACGGCCGTTCCGGCTGCCGCGACGCCGGCGGCCGACGGCGGGCCGCTTCCGGGACACCGCGGCCCCGCCACGGACTACGCCGACTACCGCGTCATCCCTGCCCGCCATCCCTGGCGCTGGGTCGGCACCGTGGTGGTGGCCCTCGGCGTCGCCGGCATCGCCTGGTCGCTGGCGACCAACCCGCGCTGGGAGTGGGGCATCGTGGCGCAGTGGTTCACGGCGAAGTCGATCCTGAACGGCCTGCTGGAAACCCTCAAACTGACAGCGATCTCCGGCATCCTCGGCTTCGTGCTGGGCTTCATCCTGGCCCTGATGCGGCTATCCGCGTCGCCCCTGCTGGTCTCCGTGTCCTGGACCTTCTCGTGGATCTTCCGCTCCACCCCGCTGCTGGTGCAGATGCTGCTCTGGTACAACCTGGGGTACCTGTACGAGAAGATCAGCCTCGGCATCCCGTTCACCGATGTCCGGTTCTTCGAGATCCAGACCACCACGCTGATCAGCCAGTTCGCGGCGGCGGTGCTCGGCCTGACCCTGAACCAGGCGGCGTATTCGGCCGAGATCATCCGCGGCGGCATCCTCTCCGTGGACCAGGGCCAGCTGGAAGCCGCCGCGGCGCTCGGCATACCGGCCTGGCGGCGTTCCACCAGGATCGTCCTGCCGCAGGCCATGCGGGCCATCCTGCCCACGGCCTTCAACGAGATCATCGGCCTGGTGAAGGGCACCTCGATCGTCTACGTGCTGGCCTACTCCGAGCTTTTCTACACCGTGCAGGTCATCTACAACCGGACCCAGCAGGTCCTGCCGCTGCTGCTCGTGGCGACCCTCTGGTACATCGCCATCACCTCGGTGCTGAGCGTCTTCCAGTACTACATCGAACGGCATTACTCCAAGGGCGCCGTCCGCACGCTGCCCCTGACGCCGCTGCAGAAGGCCCGCAAGTTCCTGTCCACCCACGCCCTGTCTGCCGACAACTCAGCGAAGGTCACCCGATGAGCACCCTTGCCACCGAACTCCCCGCCACCGGCGCCACTGCCGCCGGCGCCGGTCCCACCCGCGGGCTCGTGGAGATCACGAAGGTCCGCAAGTCCTTCGGCGCCGCCGACGTCCTCAAAGGCATCACGCTGACGGTGGAGCCCGGCGGCGTGGCCGTGATCGTCGGTCCCTCCGGTTCAGGCAAGTCCACCCTGCTGCGCACCATCAACCACCTGGAAAAGGTCGACGGCGGCTTCATCGCCATCGACGGGACGCTGGTGGGCTATGAGGTCCGCGGCAGCACGCTCCACGAGTTGCGCGAAAGGGACGTCCTCAAGCAGCGCACGGAAATCGGCATGGTGTTCCAGAACTTCAACCTTTTCCCGCACCTCACGGCCCTGGAAAACGTGGTGGAGGCGCCCGTCGTCGCGCCGCGTTCCGGAAAGCCGCGCCTCACCAAGGCGGAGGCGCGGGAGCGGGGCCTCGAACTCCTGGACCGGGTGGGGCTGAAGGACCGCGCCGGCGCCTACCCCCGCCAGCTCTCGGGCGGCCAGCAGCAGCGGGTGGCGATCGCCCGGGCGCTGGCCCTGGACCCCAAGATCCTGCTCTTTGATGAGCCCACCTCGGCCCTGGACCCGGAGCTCGTCAACGAGGTCCTCGACGTCATCCGCGAGCTCGCCACCTCGGGCACCACCCTCATCATCGTCACCCACGAGATGGGCTTCGCCCGCGACGTCGCAGACACCGTGATCTTTATGGACGACGGCCAGATCGTGGAACAAGGCAGCCCCCAGGACATCTTCACCAACCCGCGCGAAGAACGCACCCGCAGCTTCTTCTCCAAGGTGATCGAACCCGCTTTCAACATCTAAGGACCCCCCATGGCTACTCGCATCACCCGCACACCCAGTTTCCGCCGCCTCGCGGGACTTCCCGCCGTCGCCCTTCTTGGAGCACTTTCCGGGACCCTGGCGCTCAGCGGCTGCTCCGATCCGGGCGCCGCGGCGGCCGGTGCGCAGCCGGCCACGACGGCGGCCAGGAACGGCGTCGTCTACAACACCTCGCCGGACCAGCAACGAATCCGCGCGCAGAAGGACCCGGCCCTGGCCGCGAACGTCCCCGAGTTGATCAACAAGGACGGCAAGCTGACGGTGGCCACCACCGCGGGCTCCATCCCGCTGTCCTTCCACGCCAGCGACGACAAGACGCCGATCGGCGTCGAACTGGACATCGCCCAGCTGGTCGCGGACAAGCTGGGCCTGGAGCTGGACGTCCAGGTGACATCCTGGGAGAACTGGCCGCTGAAGACCCAGTCCGGCGACTTCGAGGCCGTGTTCTCCAATGTCGGCATCAATGCCGCCCGCGTGAAGCTGTTCGATTTCTCCAGCTACCGGGCCGCGTACATGGGCTTCGAGGCGAAGAAGACCTCCAGCTACGGCATCAAAGGCTCCGACGACATCTCCGGGCTGAAGATCTCCGTCGGCTCAGGCACCAACCAGGAGAAGATCCTGATCGCCTGGAACAAGGAACTCGAGGCCAAGGGCAAGGCCCCCGCGGTGCTGCAGTACTACTCGTCCGATGCCGACACCATCCTGGCGCTGTCCTCCGGCCGCACCGACCTGAACATCGCCCCCTTCCCCTCCGTGACGTACCGCGAGAACACCCGCGACGACCTGAAGGTGGTGGGCAAGGTCAACGCCGGCTGGCCGTCCGAGACCCTCGTGGCCGCGACCACACTCAAGGGCAACGGTCTGGCCCCCGCCATCACCGACGCACTGAACTCGGCCATCAAGGACGGCTCCTACGGCAAGGTCCTGGAGCGCTGGGGCCTCTCCGAGGAAGCCCTCGCGGAGGCGAAGACGGTCACCGAGGCGAACTTCGGGCCCGCCCGGGAAGGGAAAACACCGTGAGGTTCCAGGTCCTGGACATCATTCCGCACCTGAAGAACCCCGTGACCGGGGAGATCGTCTCCACCGCCGACCGGCTCAACCAGGTGGTCAGAACGGCGCAGCGCGCCGAGGAGCTCGGCTACGACAGCTTCTCCGTCGGGGAACGGCACGCCGGCGAGTTCATCTCCTCCTCCCCCACCACCGTACTCGCGGCCATCGCCGCGGTGACCAGCCGGATCAGGCTGCAGAGCGGGGTGACCGTGCTGTCCGTGCTGGACCCGGTGCGGGTTGCGGAGGATTACGCCACGATCGACCAGCTCAGCCGCGGCCGGCTGGAACTCGTGATCGGCAAAGGCAACGAGGTGCTGCAGTACCCGCTGTTCGGTCTGGATCTGGACGATCAATGGGACCTCCTGGCCGAGAAATACGGGCTGCTCCGGCGGCTCTGGAGCGAGGAGAACGTCACCTGGTCCGGAAGGTTCCGCCCGCCGCTGACCGAGCCGACCACCACCACACCGCGACCGTTCGCCGGGGCACCGCGCGTCTGGCACGGTTCGGCGACCAGCCTGACCTCCGCCGCGCTGGCCGCCAAGTGGGGCGACCCGCTGTTCACCGCGAATGCGATCCAGCCGCGGGAAAACTACGCCGTGCTGATCGAGCACTACCGCGCGGAGTACGAACGCCATGGCCACGATCCCAAGCACCAGTTCCTGGGCTCGGGTGCCGGCGCCGGCGGCGTTTTCATCGCGGACACCACCCAGGAGGCTAAACGCCAGTTCGGTCCGGTCTATGAGGCACTCACCGCCGGCCGTGACGTCCCCGGTAACAACTCGCCCTACCGGGACATCGACCACGCCGTCGCCGAAGGACCGGCCCTGGTGGGCAGCCCGGAACAGGTGATCGACAAGATTCTCAGCTACCACGAGCTCTACGGCCACGACCTGCAGTCCATCTCCCTGCCCACCACGCAGCCGTTCGAGCAGCAGCTGGACATCCTGGAGCGGTTTGCGCTCGAAGTCATCCCGGCCGTCCGGGCCGCGGCGCCGACCGACCTCTGGGCCGACGGCGACCCCTTCGCCGGCCGCCCGGGCTTCAGCCTCACTGGCACTACAGGCACCGAACCCGACGCCGCGGCCCGCGTCGCCGCCGACCACACCAGCCACAGGAGCTCCCATGTCTACGCCCACTGAAACGGCCACCAGCACGGATTCCTTTGCCGCTGAGTGGGCCGGGTGGCACGCCGCGCATGAACGCCGGCGCGCGGACCCGCACGGCTTCCTCGCCGTCACCCACCTGCACTGGCTCGATGCCTCCCCCGCCCGGCTGGACGGCGCGCCGGGCACCTGGAACGTGGAGCATGACGCGGTCCGCCTGGTATTGGGGGCAGGCGAGCGGGTCCTCCGCGACGGTCAGGAACTCAACGCCGACGGGACCGGAGCCACCGTGCTCCTCGGGCCGATTTCCGAGCGCGAAGGCCTCAACCTGCGCGTGGAGGACGCCGGGGCCGGGCACATCGTGATCGAGGTCGCCAAACGCGGCGGCCGGTATGTTGTGCGGCCGCGGCATCCGCTGAATCCGCTGCTCACCGGCTACCAGGGAACACCCGCCTATGCACCAGCGAGCGAATATTCCGTTTCGGGAATATTCGTTCCCTTCGCTGAGCCGCGCCAGACCACTGTCGGGGCCGCGGTCGAGGGCATCCAACACGTCTACGAGGCGCCGGGCGAGTTCAGGTTCCGGCTGGGCGGCGAGGATCTGGTCCTCACCGCCTTCAACGGACACTCCCCGGGCACCCTGTCCGTGCTGTTCACCGATGCGACGTCGGGCCGGACCACCTATGCCGCCAACCGCTCCCTCACGGTTGCGGCGCCCGGCCCGGACGGCACCGTCACGCTCGACTTCAACCGCGCAGTGAACCTGCCCTGCGCCTACACCGACCTCGCCACCTGCCCCCTGCCGCCGGCGGAGAACCGCCTGCCGGTCGCCGTCGAAGCCGGAGAGCAGATCCCCTACGAACGTCAGGACGTGTCATGAGCATCTCCCCCGAACCCCTCGGCACCCGCCCGCCCGGCCACGGCGCCGGCCTGCTAATCATCGAACTCGACGGCGCCGGCAGCCACCCCGCCGCGTGGCGCGCCACCCGCACAGCCCCGGCCGCGGTGCTCACGCCGGCCAGGCTCCGCGACGTGGTCCTGGCCGCCGAAAGCGCCGGCTTCCACGCCGCCACGTTCAGTGACGCCCCGCGACCGGAGGACGCCGAGCGGCCCGCGGACGCCGCCGCACAGCTCAACTCCCTGCAGCGCGCAGCCTTCGCAGGGCCCATCACGCACTCCATCGCACTGATCCCGGAGGTGGACACGGTCTACACGGAGCCGTTCCACGTCTCCACCCAGCTCGCCAGCCTTGACTACGTCACCGGTGGACGGGCCGGCTGGCTCGTCGCCGCGTCGGCCAGCACCGCCGACGCCGCCGCCGTCGGCCGTGAACCGGTCGGAAGGGACCGGCTCGCGCAGGAAGCCGCGGATTCCATCGAGGTCAGCCGCCGGCTCTGGGACAGCTGGGAGGACGGCGCCGTGATCCGCGATGTCCCCACCGGACGCTACCTGGACGTGGACAAGCTCCACTACGCCGATTTTGCGGGCGGGACCTACTCCGTCAAGGGTCCATCGATCATCCCGCGTCCGCTCCAGGGCCAGCTACCCGTGCTGGCCCCGGCCGGATTGCTGGCACCGGAGGAGCTCGCCGCCGGCGCTGCAGACGGACTCCTGGTCTCCGCTCCGACGCCGGAACTGCTCGCCGCCGAGCTCGCGGAAACCCGGGAAGCCCTCGCCGCGTTCGGCGCCGGGACCGCCCCGGCCCTCATTGCCGAGCTCGACGTCGTCCTCGCCTCCCGCGGGCAAAGCGGGGCCGAACGGCTCGCCGCACTGGACGCGCACACTCCGTGGGAAAGCCCGCGGGCGCGTTTCGTCGGTGCCCCCACCGAGCTCATCGAACTCCTCGCCGGGCTCCTTTCACCTGCGGCTGCCGGTGAAAAAGCTGCCGCCGACGGCGTCCGCCTGCACCCGGCGGTCCTGGACACCGACCTTGAAGAACTCGGCCGGCTGGTCCTCCCCGAACTGCGCCGCCGCGGAATCCTGGCACCGGCGCAGAGCGACACCACGTTCCGGGAGCAGCTGGGCCTGGCCCGGCCCGCCAGCCGCTACGCTGCGGCCGCTTCACCGGCCGCTTCACCGGCCGCCGACGCCGTCAACGCAGGAAACTAAGGAGATCACCGTGAGCCACACCGCGAATCCCGCCCGGGAATTCACTCCGTCCGGGCAGCTTCGGCTGGGCGTCTTCTTCCAGGGCGTCAACTCAGGAACCATCTGGAAATCGGAAGAGTCCGGTTCCCAGACGGACTTCGAATCGTTCCGGCGGATCGCCCAGACCGCCGAGCGCGGACTGTTCTCCGCTTTCTTCCTCGGTGAAGGACTGCGGCTGCGCGAGCACCTCGGCCGCCCGCACGCCCTCGACGTCGCCGGCCGGCCGGACGCGCAGACTGCCCTGGCCGCCCTGGCCGCCGTCACCACGCACATCGGGTTGGTCGCCACCCAGAACACCAACTACAACGATCCGGCGGACCTGGCCCACCGGCTCTCCTCCCTGGACCTGCTCTCCGGCGGCCGCGCGGCCTGGAACATCGTCACCACGGACAATGCCTGGACCGGCGCCAACTTCCGCCGCGGCGGCTACCTCGACCACGCGGACCGCTATGTCCATGCCGAGGCCTTCGTGGAGACAGCCAAGCGGATCTGGGATGCCTGGGACGACGGCGCCATCGCCGCCTCGGCGTCGGCCGAACGCTGGGCCGCCCCCGGCGCCGTCCGCCGGGCGCTGCACACCGGCCAGCACTACGCCGTCGACGTCTCGCCGCGGCTGCCCCGCAGCGCCCAGTACCGTCCGGTCCTGTTCCAGGCCGGCGATTCCCCCGAGGGCCGCGACTTTGCCGCCCGCCAGGCGGACGTCATCTTTTCCGCGCACCCCCAGCTCGACGACGCGCTGAAGTTCCGCGGCGACATCGTCGAACGCACCCTCAAGGCGGGCCGGGGGGCCAACGACGTCAAAATCATGCCCGCCAGCGAGTTCATCCTGGCCGCCACACCGCAGGAGGCCCTGGCGAAAAAGGAGTGGGTGCGGAGCCTGCAGATCGGCCCGCAGCAGGCCATCGCCTACCTCGAGCAGTTCTGGGGCCGGGAACTTCAGGAGTTTGACCCGGACGGACCGCTGCCCGAGATTGACCCCGTGGTGGAGGAGACGTCCGAAACCCGCGGCAGCGGCTTCCACGGCGCCAAGGCCCGCCAGTTGGCGGACCAGTGGCGCGCGGAGGCCAAGGACAAGGGCCAGTCCATCCGCCAGTTCGTCTCCGCCAAGACCAGCCGCGGGGACTCCACGTTCACCGGCTCCTACACAGAGGTCGCGGACCGCCTGGCCGAGTACGCTCGCACCGGCGCCGTCGACGGTTTCAACATCTCGCCCTGGCTGATCCCGAGCGGGCTGGACGACATCGTCAACCACCTGGTTCCCGCACTGCAGGAACGCGGCGTGTACCCGGCCGAGTACGCCGGGACCACGCTCCGGGAGAATCTCGGGCTGGCCGCTCCGGTCCGCCCCGGAGCCGCCGGGGCCGATCCCGGCTCCGCGGAGGCCCAAGCCACCCCGGCATCCCCGGCTGAAACGGCGCGGGCCTAAACGATGAGCGAGACGGAATCCGGCACGGCCGTGGGACATAGCGGAACGGACGGCAGCGGCACCGCCCTCACCCGGCTCCAGCTGACGCTCTGGGAGCAGTATCTCTAGAGGATCTCCAGCCGCTCATCCCCATCGATTGCTCCGTACCCGCCGTTTTGAGGGCTCATATGGGCGGGTACGGAGCAATCGACGCATCAGGCAGACAAGGAATCCCCGCCGGACACTTTCCGGCGGGGATTCCTGGTTTGTCTGGTGTGGCGTGGTGCTGCGTGGAGGCTACTTCTTGGGCAGGCCCGCCGGGTTGACTTCGGACTTCGTGACGGCCTCGGAGCTGAGGCCCCAGCGGTCCAGGATCTTCGCGTAGGAGCCGTCCGCGATCAGGTGGTTCAGGCCGGCCGCGGCGGCCACAGCAAAGCCGTTGCCCTTCTTCGTGGTGGCCGCGATGTTCGCCTTCAGCGGCCAGCCGCCGTCGACCAGGCCCACGAGCTTGGTCTTGGCGTCCGAGGCGGCTTTGAAGGCTGATGTGGCATTCGGGCCGAAGGTGAGGTCCGCGCGGCCGGACTGGATGGCCAGCTGGGAGGCGGAGTCGTCGTCGTAGTACTGGAACTCCACCGGCTTCAGGCCCTTGGCCTTGTTCTCCTCATCCCAGCGCAGCAGGATGGACTCCTGGTTGGTGCCGGAACCCACGATCACGCGCTTGCCGGCCACGTCCGCGGCCGTCTCCACCTTGCTGACGGCGCTGTCGGCCTTGGCGTAGAAGCCCAGCTTGTCGTCGCGGTAGCTGGCGAAGTCGAACTTGAGCTTGCGCTCCTCCGTCACCGTCACGTTGGAGAGCACCGCCTCGTACTTGCCGGAGTCGACGCCGAGCGGCCAGTCCGCCCACGCGGTCGGGACGATGTCGGCTTCCAGCCCGAGCGACTGGGCCAGGGCGACTGCGAGGTCCACTTCGTTGCCCACCGGAGTCTTGTTGTCGGTGGCGTAGACCGCCAGCGGGGCCGCGAACGGACTGACCGCAACGGTCAGTTTGCCGTCCTGCTTGATCGCGTCCGGCACCAGGGCGGCAGCTTCCTTGTTGACGGTGACCGTGATCCGGTCCTGCTCCGGCGAGAGGTTGAACTGCTTGATGCCCGTGGCCGACGACGCCGCGGGGCTGGCATTGCCGGCAGCCGAGGCACCCGGGTCGGAGCAGGCCGCCAGGCCCAGCAGGGTGGTGGCCGCGAGCGCGACAGTAACGCCGGATTTGAGGGTGGTTCTGGACATTGTTCTCCCCTTGGAAGGCTCGGATGTGATGCTGGTGCCAGTTACTATCCGGGCCGCTGGAAGGCGGGTCAAAGCACCGCGAAACCAGGAGATACAGGGGGTCACCGGGCTTCATCCGGCGACTGCCAAGGTCCTCTGCGGCGGCAGAGTGTTACCCCAGATTTCCCGCCGTGACGCCGCGGGACAAAAATCTGCACGGCCCCGCCCGGCTGGCCTAGATTGCTTAACAAGCCCGCAGATCACAGGAGGTGTAGGACTTGCCGCTGACCACCCGCCGGACAACCCACCGGCTCACCATTGGTGCCCCCGCCGACCTCATCTTCACCGTGCTGCGCGACTCGTCGCACTGGCCTCTCCTTGACGGGCTCACTGTCTATTCCGAACGGGTCAGCGGCGACGACGCCGACCATGAACTACGGACGTCCGTCGTGGCCAACGGCTCGCTGAACTCCAGCCACTGCCACCGGGTCTTCGATGCCGAGGGCCACCGTGCCGGCTTCCGACAGCTCGGGCTGGAACCCCCGCTGGTCCGTCTCGACGGCGGCTGGGAGATCCTCCGCGCGGAGGAGTCCTCCGAGGTCACGCTGCACCACGAGTTCGAGGTGGATGAGGAAGCCGGGGAGCTCCCGGAGCTGATCCACCGCACCATCGACGAATACAGCCGGCGCGAACTGGAGGCCCTCCGCCTGAGCTGCGAGCGCCTCGCCCTGCTATTGCAGCAGCACTCCGGCGCCGCAGGCGGCGCACCGTCCGCCACGAACCCGTCGGCGGCCACCGCGCGAAAGGCGTAGCGTTCAAACATGGCAGAGGACAGATACACCACCGAACGGGATTCCTTTGGCCGGCTCCTGGCAGACCGTGAGGTCTGGCGGCAGGCAGGCACCATCCCGGCAGCCGGCGAGCTCACCGCGCGCTGGCTGGAAGGCCGCAGCGAGTACCAGCCGGGGACCTTCACCCCCGGTTATGACGCCGAAACGAAGGTCATCGCCGGCGGGCTCGCGGAGCTGAACCGGAACAGTCTTTTCACCAGGGAATCGCAGCCCGGCGTCCTCGCGGAAGGACATGCGCAGCGGGCCTACGTGACGGGCTTCTGCAGTGCGGAGTCGGCGTCGGCGCTCTTGGATCTGTCCACGCGGACCGGCCTGGTCACCGTGGCGCACGCTCCCGGGGAAACCAGCCAGGCTTCCATCCCTGTGACCCTGTGGGAGGACGCCGTGGTGACGGTCCTTGGCAGCAGCGAAGGCCCGGTCAGCGGGGAACAGCTCCGGGACTGGACCGAGGAGGCCAACGAAACCCTCGCCCTGCTGCTGGCCGAGTCCTGGTACGTGGAAGTGTTCGACCCGGTCTGGGGCCGGAACGGCGTGCTCCTGCCCGCGGTGCTCGAGGCTTTGACGGTCGGGGAATCAGGCAGCTAATCCCCGCCGATGCCCGCGGCCTCGTCCAGGGTGTGCGGCTCGAAGTGCTCCAGCAGGTCCTTCATCGCCTCAATGCCCTGGGTATACACCGCGGACGCCCGCCACTGCTCCACCTGTTCCAGGGATTCCCACGGCCCGGTGCTGATGAACCGGTTCCGGACGTCGTGGTCATGCATCAGCACGGCCTTCGCGTGCGGGAAGTCCTCCTGGGTCTTCCGGGCCAGGTCCCGCCACGCCTGCACGAAATCATTCTCGCGGCCTGGGTGCACCAACCAGATTCCCAGCGTATAAACCGACACGTCGATCGCCTCCATAGTTTGGACAGGGGTGGATACGCCGATTATCGGACCGCCCGCCGGCAGGCCGGTAGGGCCGATTTACCCGATGACGCCCACCCGCCGGGATCAAGATGCCGGTGCGCGGGGCGCGGGGAGTTTGTAGTCTGGGGCCATGACTGCGACCACGGGCAAGGTAGAAGAGTTTTTCGAGCGCTACGCCGCAGCGCTGCTGTCGCGCGACGCCAAGGCGATCGCCGGCCTGTACGCGGTGCCTTCACTCATCCTGTTCCCCGGCACGTCGATTCCGGTCAGCGATTCCCGCCAGACCGAGGAGTTCTTCACTTCCGCCTTCAGCCAGTACGCCGGAGTGGACGACGTCGGCCGGCAGACCGTCATCATGGGGGAGGCGCCGGGCACCGTCTGGGCCGACGTCACCTGGTCCTACCTCGGCCGGCAGCCCGAGCACTTTTGTTACCAGCTCATCGAATCAACCGAGGGGTACCGGATCGCGGTGCTCACCCTGATGGCCTGAGGACCGGAACCGCCCTCAGTCAGGCTGAGGAGGCCTGGCTGAGCCGGCATCCGACCCGGCGACGACGACGACGGCGCCGGCCAGCAGCGCGGCGTTGGCCCAGAAGATGCCCAGGACCCCCAACGGTGCCGCGAACGATCCCACGGCGATCGGCAGTGTGATTTGGGCGAGGCGGTTCAGGGTCATCCGCAGCCCGAGGGCCGCTCCGTGGCGGGATGCCGGCGTCAGGGCAACAACCCAGGCCATGGTCAATGGCTGCGGAATGCCCAGGCCGATTCCCAGCCCGATCATCACGGCAATGGCGCCATAGGGTCCGACCAGGGGGAGCGCGATCAGCGACGCCACGGCTGTGACAATGGAAGTGAGCAGCAATACCTTGCGGCCGAACCGGTGAATGAGGCGCGTGAGACCCACCCGGCTCATCAGGGAGACGGCTGCGCGGAGGGCCAAGAGCAGCCCGACAGCCGTTGCACTCACTTCCTGCTCCGTGGCCCACACCGGGACAAAGGCGTACATCAAGTCCACGGTGACCAGCACGGCACCGCTGACGGCGAGGGAGCGCCACAATCCCGGGGTTCGGTAGAGACCGCCCTCTGCGGGCCGGGACGCGACAGCCAGCCGCCGTTCCTCACGGAGGGCCGCGTCCGTCCGGCGCAGGAAAAAGAAGGCCGGTGTAGCCAGCAAGCTGAAGCCGATGCACACCAAAAGCCCGAGGTCCGTATTGGGCACAGCTCCGCCGCCACCGCCCAGGGATGCCACCAAGGTGACTGCGGGCGGACCGATCAACTGGCCCACCGAGGCGGCGGCGGTGAGGGTGCCGAAGGCGCTGTCGCTTGATCCCTTGCTGCTGGCATGGGCCACGAACGTCTGCTGTCCCACCATCACCAACAGGTTCCCCAGGCCGATGATGACGCTGGCCACGAGAAGGAAGGGCAGGCCCGGCACCGCGAACATGAGCGTTGTCCCCGCTGCCGCGCACAACAGGCCGATGATCGACATCCGTGTCCCGCCGAACTTGTCCGCGAGCCTGCCGGCCGGGAGCGCCGCAATGAGGGCTGGGAGCGCGAACGTGGACGCCACGACACCAAGGAACACGGGTTCAGCCCCGGCTTCGAGGGCCCTGTAGCCGATCATGAGCCGGATCCCCACCCACGCGGCCTGGGCGAGGACAGCCTGGGCGCTCAGCGCCGCGCGCCACGGACGCGCGCTCACGGACGCAGCGGGATTTCGTCTGCTCCCCCCAGGAGGCGGGTCAGGTCGTCGATGCCGTCCCGGGCCGCCTGGTATCTGGCCGGATCGGTGTGGAACACCGCAAGCTGCAGCGCATAGGCGAGGGCCGCGGGGATGAGCTGGGTGCGGTACTCCGTGTCATCACCCCGGCGGGCTGTGATGAGATGGTCCGGGCTGGGCCGGAAGCGGTAGCCGGGCACATCCGAGATCAGGATCGTCTTGCCGCCGCGTCGGGCGGCCTCGGAAACGAGCGTCGTCAGCTGGCCTGGTGCCTCGCGCAGGGCCATGGCGATCAGCGTGCTGTTTTCGTCAAAGCTTGCGAAGCGTTCCGCGATGTCCTTTGGTGTTGTGCCCAGCGTGACCGTGGTCAGGCCGAGCCGGCGCATCCGCCGTGCCAGCAGGTCAAGCGTCGGCCTCTCGTCGGTCCTGGAGAACAGGTACACGGTCCGCGACGCGTGCAGCGTTCCCGCGGCAGCGTCCAGGTCCTCCTGCGGGACAAAGTGCGGCAACCGCTTCAGTGCCCGGATTTCGTCGGCGATGAACGCGGAGAGATCGTAGCCGGACTCTCCGCGCATGATCTGTCCGTGGGAGTGTTCCATGGGGGTTTCGTCCCTGCGCAGATCACCGCGCAGCTCCGGGTATCCGCGGTATCCGAGTTTCTTTGCCAGCCGCACGACAGTGGACTCGTGGGTCTGCGCGCGTTCCGCCACTTCAGCCGCGGTGATGCCGGACATCTCATCACCGAGCAGCACGTTCATGACGCGCTCCTCCGATGCACTGAGCCGGGCCGTACTGCTGGCCACTACTGCTTTGAAACTCAAGATGGCTCTCCTTTGAGGTCCGCGGGGGAAATCATGTGATGCTTGACACTCTCTCACGAAGATGCAATCCTGTGCAAGGTTGCAAGTTGGTTAGGGGATCAGGCTTGTAACCCATGTTCTCAACTTATTTTGCCGCAGAGAGGCGGACACTAAGATGCAAACCCTCACAGCGCCGGTGGCGCTTGAATGGACGGTCGCGGGAGCGGCCCTGGCAGGAGGCCTGGGGATCGCCGTCGTCGGCGCCGGATACGGCCTGTCGAACAGCTCCGGGGTCGGGGCGGGGTTCTTCCCAGCGGTCGCCGGAACGCTCATGGCCATCGCCGGCATCCTCTGGATCCTGCAGCTAGTCGCCGCCCGCCGAACGCCGGACCTGGCGACGGCGCCGGCCGCCGCCGTCTCCGGAAGCGACACGACGGAATCACTCCCGCCGCACCACGAGTCGGAATCAGCACTCGTGTCCCTGCTCGACGACGACAACAGCGACGAGCCCGACGTCGCCGAGTTCCCGGACCGCCAGGGCTGGGCCCGGGTGGGCATTATTGTCGGCTCAATCCTGCTGGCCGCGCTGCTGCTCCCCCTACTCGGCTACACCGTCGTCATGACCCTGCAGCTGGGCACTATCCTCCACTTCGTCAGCAAGCGAAAACTGTGGATTTCCGCCGCCGTGGCGGTCGGCGCGGCCCTGGCCTCCCGGCTGGTCTTCGAGGTCTGGCTCGGGACCGCACTGCCGACGGCCAGCCTGGACTTCCTTGCCGGACTGGGGCTGTGACCCATGGGATTTGACCAGCTCCTCGGTGGTCTCGCCACCGTCCTAACTCCCGAACACTTACTCTTTGCCCTCCTCGGCTGCGTCCTGGGCATGCTGGTGGGCGTCCTGCCAGGCTTCGGCCCGGCCGCGGCGGTGTCACTGCTGATCCCGGTCACCTTCGGCCTGGATGCCACTTCCGCCATCATTATGCTCGCCGCCATCCTGTATGGCGCGGCCTACGGAGGAACCACCACAGCAGTGCTGCTGCGGATCCCCGGCGAAGCCTCCTCCATCGCCACCACCCTGGACGGCTACCAAATGGCGAAGAAGGGCCGAGGCGGCCCTGCCCTGGTCATCGCGGCCCTGGCCTCGTTCATCGGCGGACTCATCGGAGTCATCGGCTTCGTTGTGGTGGCACCGTTCAGCAGGCTGGCGCTGGAGTTCGGCGCCCCGGAGCTTTTCCTCGTCTCCCTGCTCGGCTTCGCCCTCATCACCAGCTTCGCCGGCAACAACCCCGCCAAGGCCTTGCTCAGTGCAGCTACGGGACTTGCGATTGCCACAGTCGGCGTGGACTCCGGCGTCGGCCTCGCCCGGTTCACGTTCGACCTGCCGGAACTGTTCGACGGCGTCGGGCTGGTGGCGGTGGTCATGGGCATCTTCGGCCTCAGCGAGGTCCTCGGACAGGCCCAGAAAGGCCCGCTCGGCGTGCCGAGCCCGCTGAAGGTGGCCCGGCTCATGCCCACCCGCACCGACCTGCGGCGCTCCGCGCTCCCGGCCCTGCGCGGCTCCGTCATCGGCTTCTTTATGGGGCTGCTCCCCGGCTCGCCCGGTGCTGCGACTTCCCTGGCGTCCTACGCCGCCGAGAAGAAGATGTCCAGGCGGTCCCACGAGTTCGGCAAGGGCGCAGTGGAGGGCATCGCCGGCCCGGAATCGGCCAACAACGCCCTGGCCGTGTCGTCCATGATCCCGTTGTTCACCCTGGGCATCCCGACGTCGGCGACGGTGGCGATCATGGCCGGCGCCTTCACCATGAACGGCCTGATCCCCGGACCGCTGCTTTTCCGCGATAACCCGGATGTCGCGTGGGCCATCATCGCCAGCCTGATCGTCGGCAACCTGATCCTGCTCATCCTCAACGTCCCCCTCGCCCGGGTATGGATCGCCGTGCTGAAAGTCCCCTTCCACTACCTGATGGCCGCCATCCTGGCCTTTATGTTCCTGGGGACCTACTCCATCAACGGCAGCCCGTTCGACATCCTCATCATGCTCGGCGCCGGGGTGCTCGGCTACATCTTCCAACTGGTCAAGGTCCCGCTCACCCCGCTGGTCCTTGGCCTGATCCTTGGACCCATGCTCGAAGAAAACTTCCAAAGGTCGCTGGCCCTGTCCCGCGGCGACTACAGCGTCTTCCTCGAGGGACCCATCAGCCTCACCCTCATCGCGGTCATCGTCATCGCCATCGTGTTCGGCGCCGTCCGCCCCCTCATCGCTTCAACGCTGAAGAAGAAAACCAACGTCCCCGTCGCACCAAAGGAGCTTGCGAAATGAAGAAACTGACAGTCTTGGCCACAGCGGCCATCGCCGCCGCCACCCTGGCCCTCACCGGCTGCGGAGGCGCAGCAAACGGCACCGGCCCTGCGGGCGGCGCGTTCCCCAAAGCAGGGGCCACCATCGAGTGGGTCGTTCCGTCCGCGGCCGGCGCCGGAAGCGACATTCTGGCCCGCATCGTGGCGCCCGCCATGCAGGAGGACCTCGGCGCCAACGTCAAGGTGGTCAACAAGGAAGGCGGCAGCCAGATCGTGGGCCTCAGCTACGTGGCCAACGCGAAGCCCGACGGCCTCACTTTTGGAACCACGAACGTCCCGTCCATCCTGGGCCGCTACCTGGACCCGTCCAAGAAGGCAGGGTTTACCCGCAGCAGCTTCACTCCCATCGGCGCCTACGCGACGAATGCCGTGGTGATCGGAGTGAACAAGAACAGCCCCTACCAGGACATCCAGTCCCTGTTCGAGGCCGTCAAAGCATCACCCGGGACCATCAAGGCAGGGACAGACTCCCGTGCCGGCGACGATCACATCAACCTCCTGCTTCTCGAGAAGGAGCTGGGCCTGGACTTCAACATCGTCCACTACAACAGCGGCGCCGACAAAGTAGCCGCCCTGGTCTCCGGCGAACTCGACTTTTCCCTGGGCGGGGTATCCAGTTTCTTCGGCCAGTACAAGGCCGGAGACCTCAAACTCCTCGCGGTGGTCTCGGACCAGCCCAGCCCGTTCGCCCCCGACGTCCCGACGCTCAAGAGCGCCGGCTACCAGATGGCTCCGATGTCCAGCACCTTTGTCCTCTCGGTTCCTTCCAAGACCCCCGCCGACGTCGTTGCCCGGCTCGAGGCGGCGCTCAAGAAGGCCTACGAAAACACTGCGGTACAGGAAAAGCTCAAGGGCGCTGCCACTCAGCCGGCGTGGCTGTCCAGCAGCGATGCCAGCAAACTCTGGGAAGAACGCGAAAAGACCATCAAGCCCGTCATCGAAGAACTGCTCCAGCAGAAGTGACCATGGAAACCATCAGAGAGGCCGTGCAGGACATGCAGGCAGAGACCATTTCCTCCACCTACGCTCCAACCCCGGACGTGATCAGCCGGCTGGGCGCCATCCCGGCCGCCAACATCGGCGACGCCCAGGAGCGGATCGGTGTAGCGTCCGGCCTTTATCCGGTCTGGGCCGGCGCCAGGCTCGCAGGCCCCGCCTTCACCGTCTGGACGCGCCCCGGGGACAACCTCATCATCCACACCGCCCTCGACGGTGCGAAGCCCGGTGACGTCATTGTGGTCAACGGCGGCGGGGACCAGTCACGAGCGCTCATCGGTGACCTGATCGGCCTCCGCGCGAAGAAGCTCGGCATCGCCGGTTTCGTGATCGACGGCGCGGTCCGCGACGCAGAGGCTCTGGCCGCCTGCGGACTCCCCGTCTTCGCCCGCTCGGTCACACCCGCCGGGCCGTACAAGTTCGGCCCGGGACGGCTGCAGATCCCGGTGGCGATCGCCGGCGTCGTCGTCGCGCCGGGCGACATCATCGTTGCCGACGCCGACGGCGTCGTCGTAGTGAGCGAACAGGACGCCGTTCAGGTTCTAGCCGCCGCCGAACGCGTCGAGGCGAAGGAAACCGCCAAGCGCCTCTCCATCGAGGAGATGGTCAGCCCCCGGGCCTGACCCCGCTGCCCGATGCCTGCGGGGCTGCCTCCAGATGTGGCTGGAGGCAGCCCCTTTTGTTTCGCCACCCGCACTGCGCGCGTCCGGATCGTGGAAACCGACGGCAGCCGGAACGGCGTCTGCTTCACCGGGCGGCTAGTCTTCAACTGACCCCATCCGCCGCGCCGTACTGCTGAGGACTTTCCAGATGCCGGAATCCCGCGAAACCGCTCCCGCCTTCGTCCTGCGCGGCACCCTCCTCACCGACGGTGCCAGCACCGCGGACTCCGTCGTGGCCGTGACGGGCGGCCGGATCGCCTACGCGGGACCCGGCGGCGGCTATGACGCCACGCAATTCCCCGGCGCCGAGGAGCTCACGCTGCCGCCCGGCAGCTCGCTGCTGCCCGGACTCGTCGATCTTCACTGCCACGGCGCGGCCGGCGGCGGATTCCCGACCGGAGATGACCAGGCCTGCCGGGAGGCAGTGGACTTCCTCCACCGCCACGGGACCACCACGCTGCTGGCCAGCCTCGTCACCGCCCCGGCCGATGAGCTGCTGCGGGCACTCGGCGTCCTCAAGGAGTTGACCGCTGAGGGACTCATCGCCGGGATCCATTCCGAAGGCCCCTTCCTCTCCCGCGCCCGCTGCGGCGCGCAGAACCCCCGCTGGCTCCGGGACCCCGATCCTGAACTGCTGCGGGAAATGCTGGACACTGCCGGCGGTGCCCTGAGGACGGTGACCTACGCCCCCGAACTGCCGGGCGCCAGCGAGCTGGTCCGGACGCTTACCGGCCACGGTGTCACGCCCTCGCTGGGCCACACCGACGCCGATGCGCGGACGGCCGCCGCCTCGCTGGCGGAGGCCGCAGACTTCATCGGCAGGGCTGCGCGGGGCTTCGGGCCGCATGCCCGGCCGACGGTGACTCATTTGTTCAACGGCATGCCTCCGCTGCACCACCGGGCGCCGGGGCCGGCCGCGGCCTGCCTGCGGCTGGCGGCGGCGGGGACCGCCGTCGTCGAGCTCATCGGCGACGGGGTGCACCTCGACCCGGAGACGGTCCGAATGGTGTTCGACCTGGCCGGCGCCGGAAACATCGCGCTGGTGACGGACTCCATGGCGGCAACCGGGCTGCCCGACGGCGGCTACGCCCTGGGTCCTTCTGAGGTGGTGGTGCACGACGGCGTGGCGACCCTGAGCAGCAACGGCGCCCTCGCCGGCGGCACGGCGACGCTGCTGGAGGTTGTCCGGACCACCATTGCCGGCGGGGTGAGCCCTGCCGACGCCGTTCTGGCGGCAACCCTGGTCCCTGCCCGGGTCCTGGGCCTGGAGGCCGAGATCGGGGGGCTCCGGGCCGGGATGCGCGCCGACGTCGTCGCCGTGGGCCCGGACTTCGAGCTGGTGGCGGTCCTGCGAGCCGGCCAGATCCTGCCCGGCCCACCAAACAAACAACGCGGGGTCACATAGCGTCCATCCCGGGCCTCGGGACGGGCGCTAAGTGACCCCGCGTCGTTCTGATCAGGTCAGGCGGTAACCCGGTCCGTCAGGGTGGAGCGGGCCTCGCGGACTGCCGGGACGCCGTCGCCGTCCTGGCCGTACAGCCAGTCGTTGTACCTGAAGTCGTTGTCCTTCCGGCTCTTGAAGAGCAGGTTGCGCAGCGTCCGGGCCAGGCCGGAGACGTGCCAGGATTCGCCCCAGACGCGGGCGGTGCGCTGGACCCGGGCGGTGCGGCCGGCGCGGACTTCGTTGAACTCCCTGATTGCACTGTCCCAGGCTTCCGGGTTCACGCCGTGGTCCGTGAAGACCGTGCCCTCGGTGGCGTCCTGCAGCGCGGCGGCGTCTTCGAGCGCCTGGCAGGCGCCCTGGGCAAGGTACTGGAGCATCGGGTGCGCGGCGTCGCCCATCAGCACCATCCGGCCGGCGACCCAGTTTTCGATCGGGTCGCGGTCGTACATGGGCCAGCGGATGCCGGTGGCCAGATTCTTCAGCGCTTCCTGAACGGCCGGGACACAGTCCTTGTAGGCAGCCTCGAGCTCGTCCACTCCGCCGTACTGCTCTTCGCCGCGCTCGAAGGAGGGGGACTTGAAGACGGCCACGGTGTTCAGCAGCTCGCCCTTGCGCAGCGGGTACTGCACGAGGTGGCAGTCCGGGCCGAGGTAGACAATGACGTCCTCGAGGTCGGCCTTGGGGGTGTCTTCGGTGATCGGGACGGTGCCGCGGTAGGCGACGTAGGCCGAGGAGACGGGCTCGTCACTGGCCACGAGCGGGCGCAGGGTGGACCGGAGCCCGTCGGCGCCGATCACGACGTCGGCCTCGTAGTCCACGCCGGCGGCGGTGTGGGCCACGCCGCGGCCGTTGACGGTTTCCACGCTTTCGACCATAACGTCGTTGACCAGCTTGACGCCGGCCGCCTCGCAGCCGTCGAGCAGGACCCGGTGCAGGTCGCTGCGGTGGATGACGACGTACGGGGCGCCGTAGCGGTCCGCGAATTCCCCGTTGAGGGTCTGGCGGGTGAGCTCCTCGCCGGTGACGGCGTCGCGGAAGACCAGGTGCTTGGGCTGGACGCCGATTTCCAGGGCCTTCTCCAGGAGGCCCCAGCGCTTCAGCACGCGGGAGGCGTTGGGCGCCATCTGCAGCCCGGCGCCGACCTCGCCGAATTCGGGAGCCCGCTCCACCAGGGTGACGTTGGCGCCGTTTTCACGCAGCGCGAGGGCCCCGGCCAGTCCGGCCATTCCCCCTCCGATGACGAGGACATCGGTGGACTGGTCACCGGTGGACTGGACGTTCTCAGACATTGCTTGCTCCTGTTGATAAGGGTGAGATTGAGGATTTTGACTTGAGTTTGAGGCCGACGGCGGCCAGCAGGACCGCGGCGATCGCGGCTGCCCCGGCGAAGGCGAGGAAGTTGGAATTGACGCCCAGCCCGGCGGCCAGCAGGAGGCCTCCGACCTGGGGTGCGGCGACGGCGCCGATGCGGCCCGTCCCCAGCGCCCAGCCCAGTGCGGTGCCGCGCAGGTGGCCGGGGTAATGGCTCGCGACGGCGGCGATGATCAGGCACTGCGTGCCATGGGTTCCGACGCCGGCGAGGACCAGCATGAGGTACACGACCGTGACCGGGGGGCCGGCGACCAGGACCATTAGTGCGCCGGCTGCGACGGCAGCCGCGGCGATGGCGGTCGGCACCGGGCCGAAGCGGGTCCCGGCCCAGGCGGTGAGGACCGAACCGGCCACCGCACCCAGGTTCAGTGCCAGCGCGAAGGTCAGCGCGGAGCCCAGGTTGTAGCCGGCCAGCTGCATCAGGTTGGGCAGCCAGGTGCCCAGTCCGTACCAGGCGAAGAGCGTCGCGATCGTGGCCAGGGCGAACAGCATGCTCACGCCAAGGTACGGGGCGCGGAGCAGGGAGGAGAACCCGGACGGCTCTTTGATCGTGTGGGTCTTGCCGGCGCCGGTGTGCTTGTCCTTGGCGCCGACGGGCGCCAGCGTCTCCGGAAGGTATTTGAGCCCCAGCGGCACCACGATCACCAGGGCCAGCCCGGCCACGAGGAACATGGACTCCCAGCCCAAGGCGGGGATCAGCTGGATGCCGACCAGGGCGGCGATGGATCCGCCGATCGGGACACCGGACATCATCAGGGTGGCGATGGTGGACCGCCATTTGGTCGGGACAAGTTCGGCCACGAGGGCGTTGGCCGAGGGCACCAGGCCACCCAGCCCGATGCCGGCTAGGAGCCGAAGGGCGCCGAAGACGGCGGCGTTGGGGGCGAAGGCGCAGAGGACGGTGAAAACCGAGAAGACGACGGCGCAGCCCAGGATGGTGCGGCGGCGGCCCCACGAGTCGGCCATGCGGCCGGCGAAGATCGCCCCGATCATCATGCCGACGAAGGCCATGGAACCGATGGTTCCTGCGGTGGCCTTCGTCAGGCCCCAGCCGGTCTCGGAGATCAGTGAGGACTGGACCGTGCCGTAGACGATCAGGTCGTAGCCGTCGAAGACCACCAGGAGCCAGCAGACGAAGACGGCGGCTGCCGAGCCTTTCGAGAACCGGGATGCGGGCCCATCGGCGGCAGTGGGTGCGGGGGCCCCGGGCGGGGGCCGGTGCGGCGCTGCAGCGGAAGGTGTGTGATTCATGCCACTAACTGTCCTAGCCGCCGCAGGTGAACCACAATAGAATTCTGATGTGCAGAACAAGCCAGTGACCAAGTCGGCGAGGAAGCCCGTCCAGAAGCGGCCGACCTATTCCATCGAGGCGGTCGACAACGCGCTGCAGCTCCTGCAGCTGCTCCGCGACGGCGGGACGCTGCGGCTCAAGGACGCCGCTGAGGAGCTGGGCGTGGCCCCGTCCACCGCCCACCGCCTCCTGGCGATGCTGGTCTACCGGGGCTTCGCAGTGCAGGATGAAACCCGCCGCTATGTGCCGGGTCCGGCGATGGGCGTCGGGCCGGCCGGGCTGAGCTGGACCAGGCTGCTCCGTTCGCTGGCCCAGCCGCACATGGAACTGCTCTCCGCGCGGCTCAACGAGACCGTCAACCTCATGGTGCGGGTGGGGACAAAAGTGCGTTTCCTGGCCACCGTCGAGGGAAACAATGTATTGCGGATTGGTGACCGGCAGGGAACCGTGATGCCCGCCAACAGAACCTCCGGCGGCAAGGCCATGCTCGCCGAACTGGAACCCCCGATGATCGAACAGCTCTTCCGCAGCAACAATGCCGAGATCGGCGGGGACACCATTCCGGCCGCGGAATATGCTGCGTTCCTGCGCGAGCTGGAGTCCATCCGCGGCAACGGCTTCGCCGCCAATTTCGAAGGCACGGAGGACGGCGTGAGCGCCCTTGGCATCGCCCTGCACAACCGGCACGGGCTCGTGGTGGGCGCGCTCAGCGTCGCCACCCCCGCGACCCGCTTCCGCAGGGTGTTCGACGCCGGGCTTGTCGCCGCGCTGCGGGAAACCTGCCGGCAGCTGGAGATCGATATCGCGGCCAACCCGGCCGAACCGGACTAACAGCCAGCCCAACGATTCTGTCCAGCAGAATATGTTGGGGGTCACACTGCGGCGTCCGTAGAGTCGAACTACGCCAATGAACAGTTCTGACCCTACCGAGGAGGCCTCCGTGTCCATCAGCGCCGAGAACACGACCCACGAATCAGTGGCCGCCGGGCACACTGCCCCGGAGCCGACGCCCGAAGAAGCCGCCCAGCTGCAGGAGCTCTACCGGGATTTTGACCGCGAGAACCTGATCCCGCTGTGGACCGAGATCGCGGACCTGATGCCCATGGTCCCGACCCCCAAAGCTGTTCCCCACGTCTGGCGCTGGAGCGACCTGTACCCGCTGGCTGCCCGCGCCGGCGACCTGGTTCCCGTCGGCCGCGGCGGGGAACGCCGCGCCATCGCCCTGGCCAACCCCGGCCTGGGGAACACCCCGTACGCCACCCCCACGCTGTGGGCAGCCATCCAGTACCTCGGCGCCCGCGAGACCGCCCCGGAACACCGCCACTCCCAGAACGCGTTCCGCTTCGTCGTCGAGGGCGAAGGCGTCTGGACCGTGGTGAACGGCGACCCGGTCCGGATGTCCCGCGGCGACTTCCTGCTGACCCCGGGCTGGAACTTCCACGGCCACCACAACGACACCGATGAGCCCATGGCCTGGATCGACGGCCTGGACATCCCGTTCGTGCACTACGCCGACGCCGGCTTCTTCGAGTTCGGCACCGAGCGCGTCACGGACGAGGCCACCCCGGACATCTCCCGCTCCGAGCGGCTCTGGGCGCACCCGGGCCTGCGTCCCCTCTCGGGCCTGGACGACACCACGAGCTCCCCGATCGCGGCCTACCGCTGGGAACACACCGACCGCGCACTGCGCGAGCAGCTGCTGCTCGAGGACGAGGGCCATCCGGCCACCGTGGCCCAGGGCCATGCCGCCGTCCGCTTCACCAACCCCACCACCGGCGGCGACGTCATGCCGACCATCCGGGCCGAATTCCACCGCCTCCGTGCCGGCGCCTCCACCGAGGCTGTGCGCGAGGTCGGCTCCAGCGTGTGGCAGGTCTTCGAGGGCTCCGGCTCCGTGGTCCTCAACGGCGAAACCAGGACCCTGGAAAAGGGCGACCTGTTCGTCGTCCCGTCCTGGGCTCAATGGTCGCTGCAGGCCGAGACCGAGTTCGATCTCTTCCGCTTCAGCGACGCCCCCATTTTCGAACGGCTGAACTTCAACCGCACCTACATCGAAGGACGCAAGTAAATGAGACTCCTCACCCTCCGCACCCCGGCCGGAACCAAGGCCGTGCGCCAGGACGGCGACACCCTGACCGAGATCGACGGCTTCGCCGACGTCGGAGCGCTGCTCCGCTCAGAAGGCTGGGAAGCGACCGCCCAGAACGCGAACGGCGCCACCCACCCGCTCGAGGGCGCGGACCTCGACGCCGTGGTCCCCTCCCCCGGCAAGATCATCTGCGTGGGCCACAACTACCGCAACCACATCAAGGAAATGGGCCGGGAAGTCCCCGAATTCCCCACCCTGTTCGCCAAGTACCAGGAATCCCTGATCGGCCCGAACGATGACCTGGCCCTCCCGCAGGAATCCGACACGGTCGACTGGGAGTCCGAGCTCGCCGTCGTGATCGGCAAGAAGGGCCGCCGGATCAGCGAAGCCGACGCCGCGGGCCACATCGCCGGGTACGCCGTGCTCAACGACGTGTCCATGCGCGACTACCAGTTCCGCACCATCCAGTGGCTGCAGGGCAAGACCTGGGAGAAGTCCACCCCGTTCGGCCCGGCCCTGGTCACCAAGGACGAGTTCAGCGGCGGCCTCATGACCACCGCGGTCGACGGCGAGATCCAGCAGCAGACGCCCACCAACGACGTCGTCTTCACCCCGGAGTTCCTGGTCTCCTACATCTCCACCATCATCACGCTGAACCCGGGCGACGTCATCGCCACTGGCACCCCCGGCGGAGTGGGCCACGCCCAGGACCCGAAGCGCTACCTGCAGGAAGGCCAGATCCTGGTCACCAGCATCGAGGGCCTGGGACAGCTGAAGAACCGCGTGGTCAAGGAAGCCTGATGGTTGCCCGCCACGACCAGACGACGGACCCGGAGCTGCTTGCAGCCCTGCTGCAGGCGCGCCGGGGCACGGCGTTCTTCGCCCGCAAGCTCAACGAGCTGTCCGACGCGGAGCTCGACGGCGGCTCGCTGCTGCCGGGCTGGACCCGCCGCCACATCACGGCGCATATCGGCTACAACGCCCGGGCCATCGCCCGGCTGATCGAGTGGGCGGCCACCGGGGTGGAAACCCCGATGTACGCCTCCACCGATGTCCGGGACCACGAGATCGACTTCGGCGCCACGCTGAGCCCGATCGCGCTGCGGCACCTGTTCGACCACTCCGCCGTGCACCTGAACGTCGAATGGCGGGACCTGCCCGGGGACGCCTGGCACCACAAGGTGCGGACCATCCAGGGCCGCGAAGTGCCCGCCACCGAAACGGTCTGGATGCGCAGCCGCGAAGTCTGGATGCACGCCGTGGACCTGGCCAACGGCGCCGCCTTTGCCGACATCCCGGCCCCCGTCCTGGAACGGCTGCTGAAGGACATCACCGGCGCCTGGAAGACGCGCGGCACCGACGCTGGCCTCGTGGTCAAGGTGACGGACCGCGATCTCACGTTCGGGGACACGACGTCGGCGTCCCACACCGTGGTCTCCGGGCCGCTGGCGGCCGTCGTCGAGTGGGCCGCAGGCCGCGGAAGCAGCGGCGTCACCGCCGTCGGCCCGGGCGCTGGATCCAACGGCACGGTTCCGGCCGCGCCCAAGTGGATCTGAACCGCAACTATAACCGGAAAGCCCCCTCACACCGAGGGGGCTTTCCTTGTTTTGCGCCTCAAATCCACCGTCCCGGGGCACTTTGAGGGCGATATTCGACGCCGGCGCGCGGGCTGACGGCGTGTCCGCGCCAAAGTGCCCCCGGACCGCAGCCGCCCGTCAGCCCAGGTGGACAAGCGGGGCGTCGCCGTCGGTCCCAGTGAACTTTCTCCGGTCGATGTTGATGAGCAGCACGGCGATCGGGGCGATCAGGATCGCGACGCCCGCGGCCCACAGGAAGACCATGGCGTAGCCGGTCGAAAGCGCCGCAAGGGAAACGCCGCCCGCCGTGGCCGTTGCGGCGATGGTGCTGAACAGCGCGATGCCCAGGGACCCGCCGATCTGCTGCGAGGCGTTGACCAGGGCGCTGGCGACGCCGGAGTCGTCCTTGTCCACGCCGAACAGGGCGAGGTTCTGCATCGGCACAAAGACCATGCCCAGGCCGATACCCATCAGCAGCAGCGCGGGCAGCATGTTGACCAGGTAGCTGCCCTCGGCGCTGACCCGGGAGAGCCACAGCATCGCAGCCGCCAGAAAGACCGGGCCCACGGCCGTCGGGATTTTTGCCCCGAGTTTCGGCAGGTTCTTCGCCACGAGACCCGCCGTGATGAGCACCGCCACCGTCATGGGCAGCGACGCGAGACCGGCGAGGAACGGTGCAAAGCCAAGAACGATCTGGATGTAGAAGTTGATGAACAAAATGCCGCCGATGAGGACCGCACCGGACAGGAACGAGGCCAGGAAGGCCGCCCCGCGGTTCCGCTCGGTGGCCACACGCAGCGGCAGCAGCGGGTGTTTGACCTTCCGCTCGACGGCGACGAACAGCACCATGAGCGCGGCGCCGGCGGCGATGAAACCCCAGGCTTCGGGGGCGTCCCAGCCGTGCTCCGCGTTGGTGAAGCCGTACACGAGGGACCCCAGGCCGAGGGCGGCCAGGACAACGCCGGGCCAGTCGTACCTGGTGGATCCCTGGGCCTTGCTTTCGCTGACGAGGGACCACACGCCGGCGAGAGCGACGAGGGCGATCGGCACGTTCACGAAGAAGCACCAGCGCCAGCTCACGTGTTCCGTGAGGAACCCGCCCAGCAGGACGCCGGCGGCGGCACCGACGCCGGTGATGGAGCCGAAGATCGCAAACGCCGTGCCGCGGTCCCTTCCGCCCGGAAACGCGACCGTCAGGAGCGCCAGCGCGGCGGGGGCCAGCAGCGCCGCGAACACACCCTGCAGCGCCCGGGCGCCGATCAGTTCCCAGGGCTGCTGCGCGATGCCGCCGGCCAGGGACGCGACGGCGAAGCCGACGGCGGCCACGATGAAGGTCCGCTTGCGGCCCCAGAAGTCGGCGATCCGGCCGCCGAGCAGCAGGAAGGCGCCGAAGGCCAGCGCGTAGGCCGTCACCACCCAGGACCGCGTCGAGTCACTGATACCCATCTCGACCTGGAGCCGCGGCAGCGCCAGGTTCACGATGGTGCCGTCGAGCACCACCATGAACTGCGCGAGGGCCAGGAACACCAGCGCCCACCAGCGGCTTTTGGGCCTGCTCCCCTGCTGTATGCCTGTTTCTGCCAACTGTGTTGCCACGCCTGTTTCCACCCTTCAAAGTACTAATACTTATGCAAGTATAACTACCATCGAGCCCTGCTGAAGGACGGTTTGGGCGGTGAGGTGCGCTACTCGGGCTCGGCGAGAAGCGAGGCGAGGCGCTGCAGGGCCGGCAGGCTGGCGGCGATCTGCTCGCGTTCTTCGGGCAGCAGGCGTGAACTCGCGGCGGCCAGGGCGTCTGCCCAGGCGCCTTCAAGGAGCGCTTTGACCCGCTGGGATTCCGGCGTGGGGTGGAGGGCGACATAGCGCTTGTCGGCGGCGTCGCGGGTGCGCGTAACAAGGCCGGCGGCGACCAGTTCCCGCAGCTGGACACTGACGTTGCTGAACTGCCGGCCAAGCCGGGCGGCGACTTCCGCGACAGTGATGCCCGGGTGGCTTTCGATGACGCGAAGGATCTCCAGCACGCCGTTGGACAGCGGCCGGACGCCGGTGTCATTGAGCGATTTCCGGCGGATATCGGCGGAAATGTCGATCACGGAGACGGCCAGGGCGCGGTGGTCCACAGCCTTCACCGGTCCTTCGTCTGCGCGAACACTTTCCATTCCATAAGCATAGGCGTCGGTGCCGCCCGCGGGTCGGGCAGCCTTCCCATCGAAGCGAAGACAGGCAATAATCAGATTGGTCAGCATACTTATCAATTCCAACAGCAACTGAAGGAGCGGGCATGAGGGCACTTACCTGGCAGGGGAAACGGTCGGTCAGCGTGGAGGAGGTTCCGGATCCGGTAATCCAGGAACCGACGGACGCCATCGTGAAGATCACCTCATCGGCGATCTGCGGTTCAGACCTTCACCTGTACGAGGTGCTCGGGCCGTATATGAAGTCCGGCGACATCCTGGGCCACGAGCCCATGGGGGTTGTCCAGGAGGTGGGGTCCGGAGTCATGAACCTCAAGCCCGGCGACAGGGTTGTTATCCCGTTTAACATTTCCTGCGGCCACTGCTGGATGTGCAAACAGGGCCTGCAGTCCCAGTGTGAGACAACCCAGGTCCACGCGCACAACAGCGGGGCGAGCCTGTTCGGATTCTCCGAGCTCTACGGGTCGGTCCCCGGCGGCCAAGCAGAATACCTGCGCGTGCCGCACGCCGACTACGGACCGGTCAAGGTGGGGCAGGAACTGCCCGACGAGCGGTACCTCTACCTTTCGGATATCCTCCCAACCGCCTGGCAGGGCGTGAAGTACGCCGACGTGCCCGCCGGCGGGACGCTGGCCGTCTTCGGCCTCGGACCGGTGGGGCAGTTCGCCAGCCGGGTGGGCCGGCACCTCGGCCACCGGGTCATCGCCGTCGAACCCGTACCGGAACGCCGCCGCATGGCCGAGCGGCACGGAGTGGAAACGATCGATTTCACCAAGGACGTCGGTGACCAGCTTCGCGACATGACCGACGGAAGGGGCCCCGACGCAGTGGTCGACGCCGTCGGCATGGAAGCGCACAATTCGCCCGTCGGCGCTTTTGCACAGAACGCGGTGGGCCTCCTGCCCGACGCCCTGGCCAAGAAGGCCATGGAGACCGCGGGCGTCGACCGGATGACGGTCCTCCATGCCGCCATCGACTCCGTGCGCCGGGGTGGGACCGTCTCGCTGAGCGGCGTGTACGGCGGCACAGCCAGCCCCATGCCGCTGCTCAGCATGTTCGACAAGCAGATCCAGCTTCGGATGGGCCAGTGCAACGTCCGCCGGTGGACGGACGAACTTCTCCCGCTCGTGGAAGATCCCGCCGACCCGCTTGGCGTCATGGACCTCAAAACCCACGAGGTCTCCCTCGACGGCGCCGCAGCCGCCTATGAGATCTTCCAGAAAAAGGAAGACGGCTGCATCAAGGTGGTCCTGAAGCCATAGCTGGAAGATACCGCCGGAACGACCCACGAAAGGCAGAAATGTGAGCAGCTACCATCCTGAAAATGACCCGGCCAATCCGGATCCGCCGAAGCCGGCGGACCGCGCAGAGCGCCCGGGCGCGCGCGGCGACGGCGCTGCAGACCCGGCCTCCTCGGCCAACCCGGATCCGCTCAGCGGGAAGATCACCGGGCTGGAACCCGGCGGAGGAGTGCCTCCGGGAGAGACCCCGCCGGCCGAGGACCAGATGAGCCGCGACCAGGGGCACGAGGAATAAACAGTCCGTCGGGTTCGGGTGCGGCGGCAGCTGCCGCAGAAAGCGGAATGCCGCTCCCCGGCCCCGGCGCATGACCCTTGGAGAGCCCGGAGAGCCGTCCGGGCACGTAGAGTGGCAGCAGAATCCATTCAACGGAAGTGACGGCCATGGCTAATTCAGGCACCGGCGACTCGGTGGTGGACCGTGTGGTCCGGGTGATCGCAGCGTTCCCGGAGGGGGTCACCGTGCTGCCGCTCTCCGAGCTTGCGGACCGGGCCGACCTGCCGCTGAGCACGGCCCACCGGCTGGTCCGGCAGCTCGCCGGCCACGGGCTCTTGGAGCTGGGCAGCGGCGGGTCGGTCCGGCTGGGCCTGCGCCTGTGGGAGCTGGTCAACCGGAATTCGCCCACCCTGGCCCTCCGCCAGGCGGCCATCCCTTTTATGGAGGACATCCAGCAGGTACTCAACCAGAACGTGAACCTCGCCGTGCTGGAGGGCGGGGAGGCGCTGTTTGTCGAGCGACTGTCCCGCCGCGGCTCTGTGACGAACCGGGCCCGGGTGGCGGGCCGGATGCCGGTGCACCTGTCCTCCGTCGGGCTGGCACTGATGGCCAATCAGCCGTCCGCTGTGCAGGCGAATTACGTGCGGCAGTTCCACGATCCCGCCGGGAAGGTGCAGCCGGAGGAAATCCGCGCCCTGCTGGACGAGGCGGCCGGCCTGGGCTTCGCGCAGCTGGCCGGCGTCGTGGATCCGGACACGTGGGGCATCGCTGTACCGGTGCGCGACGCGGGAAACCGGACTGTGGCGGCGCTCGGCGTCGTCGTTCCCCTGCGGGAGATGCGGCTCCAGGCGCTGGTTCCGGCCCTGCAGACCGCCGCCCGCGGAATTGGGCGGCAGCTGCAGGTTCCGGAACCTGCCATGCATTCTATTCAACGGAATCCGAGTAACCCACCTCACGTGTCCGGGCGCACACTGTAGCCAGCACCCACCCGGCCCGGCCACCCCGCAGTCCGGCACCGCAATGAAGCGAGGACACCCATGGCAAGCCGCAAAGTCATCACCACCCAGGTCGCCATCATCGGCGCCGGCCCGGCGGGCCTGATGCTCTCGCACCTGCTGGCCAGGCAGGGCATCGAATCCACCGTGATCGAGATCCGCAGCCACCGGGAAATCTCCGAAACCGTCCGCGCGGGCATCCTGGAACACGGCTCCGTGAACCTGCTCGTGGACAGCGGCGTCTCGGACCGGGTACTGCGCGACGGCGACCGCCACGACGGCATCGAACTGCGCTTCAACGGGGAGAGCCACCGGATCGACTTCCAGGACCTCGTCGGCGAGTCCGTCTGGCTCTACCCCCAGACCGACGTGTTCCTCGACCTCGCCGCACGGCGCCGGGCCGACGGCGGCGACGTGCGCTACAGCGTCACCGGCACCACGATCCACGACCTCGAGGGCAAGCCGAAGGTCTGGTTCACCGACGCCGACGGCGTGGACTGGGAGCTGCAGGCGGACTTCATCGCCGGCGCCGACGGCTCGCGCAGCCACAGCCGCTTCCAGATCCCCGAAGCCCGGCGCAAGTGGTACTTCCACGAATATCCCTTCGCCTGGTTCGGGATCCTGGCCGAAGCCCCGCGCAGCTCCGAGGAACTGATCTACGCCAACTCCGGGAACGGCTTTGCCCTGATCAGCCAGCGGACCGAGACCGTCCAACGGATGTACTTCCAGTGCGACCCGGACGAGGACGTCAACAACTGGAGCGAGGACCGGATCTGGGACACCTTCCGCAGCCGGGTCAACGGCAACGGCTTCGAACTCAAGGAGGGCCCGGTCATCGACAAGACCGTCCTGAAGTTCCGCAGCTTCGTGCACACCCCGATGCGCCACGGCAAGCTGTTCCTCGCCGGCGACGCCGCCCACACCGTCCCGCCGACCGGGGCCAAGGGCTTGAACCTGGCCCTGCACGACGTCAAGGTCCTCTTTGAAGGCCTCGACAGCTTCTACAAGACCGGAAACACCGCACTCCTGGATGCCTACAGCCACAACGCACTGGACCGGGTCTGGAAGGCCCAGCAGTTCTCCTACTGGTTGACCTCCATGCTCCACACCCCGGCCGACGGCGACGACTTCGCCCGCGCCCGCCAGCTCGGCGAACTCAACTCGGTGGTGTCGTCCCGCCACGGCCGCGCCTACCTCGCCGAGGCCTATACCGGCTGGCCCGGCGCGCACTGACATTTCCTGCGTTAGTTCCTGAGCCGGAACGAGCCCGGCAAGGGAGACGACGGCGGCACCCCACGTGCGCTTTCCGGCTACCGATGCGTGCCGTCGTCGGCACTGACATGCTGGTGGGGTGCAATCGATCTCGACGGACGCTCCCCGCACCGCGCTCAGCTGGAAGCTGGTGCCCGCGGCGCTTGTCTCGGTGTCCGGCGTGGTGCTGTTTGGCGCAGAAAATCACCTTGGCTACGGAATTCTTGCCCTGGGCCTGGTCACTGCAGCTTTCATCGACGGCGCGTTGCTGCGGCATCTCGCGCTGATCGCGGCGGGCATGGTCATCATCAGCGCGGTCCCGCTGAACGCTGACCTGAGCACGCAGCACATCGTCCTCATGGGCGGCGCCCTCGCCTTGGCCGTACTCGTGCCATGGCTGGTATCGCGGTTCGTCTACGGCGAGAGAATCATCCGGTTTCCGGTGAAAACCGGCCGGAAATGGCCGCTGACCGCAAAGCTGTACCTGGCCGGCGTCGTACTGCTCGGCTACTTCATTCTGCCCGCGTACCTGATCCGCACCGGGGTCTACCAAAACTGGCCGGACGCCACCGACCCGGCCATCTTTTGGCGGCTCTTCCTCGGAGTGAACGCCGTCGGTATCTGGGACGAGCTGTTCTTCATCTGCACTACGTTCACGCTGCTCCGGCAACACTTTCCGGACTGGCTGGCCAACATCCTGCAGGCCGTGATTTTCTCGTCATTCCTGTGGGAGATCGGCTACCAGTCTTGGGGGCCGCTGCTGACGTTCCCGTTTGCGCTGCTGCAGGGCTACACATTCAAGCTGACGAAGTCCCTCACCTACGTTGTGGCTGTGCACCTGACGTTCGACTTCGTCCTGTTCCTCGCGCTGGTCCACGCACACAACCGCGACTGGCTGCCGATCTTCCTGTACTGAGCACGCACCGGACGGCAAGGACTACGGGCGGTTCACTCTTAGCCTTCGTCGCAGAGCAGGTGGTACCAGCTGTCGGCGAGCACTTCGAGCGCGTGGTCGCGGTTTGGCTCGAGTTTGCGTCGCGTCCACAGCGTGGCGACGTAGTCGAGCTGGGTGAACGCGAGCGTTCCCCGGATGTGGTGCGTCTCCTGCGAGAAGCGGCCGGCCAGCTGCATGCCGCGGACGATGTCGGAGATGACCTCCTCATGCCACCCGCGGACCAACGCCCGCACCTCGCGGTCGACGGCGGCAGCCTCGTCGAGCACGTCGAGGTAAGGGCGGAAGACCGGCCAGAGCGCAGCGCGCGTCTCGAGCCAGGCAAGGATGCCTTCCAGCTCACCGCCACGGACGACGTCGACGAGCCCGGCGGCGGTGGTCGCCAGGCCGGGGCCATCCGCGCGGTCGAGCACGGCGTTCACCCGCGCCATGAAGTCCCTCATCAGGTCAGCACGCGTGGGGTAGTGCGCATAGAAGGTCGCCCGGGTTGTCCCGGCCGCCACGGCGATCTCGTCGATCGTCGTCGCAGCGTAGCCCTTCCCGGTAAAGAGTTCGAGCGCCCGGTCGATGATCATGTCGCGGGTCAGCTGCTTCTGGGCCTCTCGCAGTGACGACATGAGCCAATCCTATCCATGGTGTGCGGTTCTTGCCCGGCGGAAGAGCAAGGATGCGCTAAGGCAAGCCACCGGACATGCTGTAAAGCAAGCTGCGCGCAGCCGCGCATCAGACGGTCACGGGCGCTGCCGGGCGGAGCGCTCCCGGGCCGGCGTCCGCCAGTCGGCGCAGTTTCGGAATGGGGATCCTGTAATTGACCGCAGCGGCAGTTCCGGAGCCGTCCTGGTTCTCCCAGCGCAGCAGCACCGACTCAGGGCCGTTGCCCGGCTCGCAGTGGTCGGGGGCGCCGGCCACGGGGGTGAAGCCGACCGACTTGAGCGACAGGCCGAAGCCCTCCGTCCAGAAATACGGCTGGAAGTTGAGCTCGGGCGCCGCATCGCCTTGGAGCAGGCCGACGGCAGCGACCTTGGCTTGGTCGATGGCGCTGGTCCACAGGGGCACGCGTTGCAGCCCGCGGGCAGTCGGTAAGAACGCCACGTCGCCGGCGGCAACAATCTCCGGCCGGAGCCGGCCGCGGGTGTCCACCCGCAGCGAGCCGTCGACCAGGAGCTTGGAGCCGGCCAGCCATTCGATGTTTGGCTCGTCGCCGATGGCCGTGACGACCAGATCCGCTTCGAGCTCGGTGCCGTCGGCCAGGACAACTCTGGACCCGGCACCGTGATCGACCAGGCGGGCCTTGCCGCCGCGGACCACCCGGAGTCCGCGGCGGATGGCAGCGTCGGTGAAGAGCCCGGCCAGATGGTCACCCAGCTGGCCGGACAGCGGCTTGGCGTCGGCGACGAGGGTGACCTCGCAGCCCATGTGCAGGCATCCCGACGCGACCTCCATGCCGAGCGGTCCGCCGCCAATCACGATGACCGTGGGGCGCGACGCGACGCGTTCCTTGAGGAGTACCGCATCCTCGATGGTGCGCAGGGTGAGCTCCCGGGGCGGGCCGTCCCCCTGCGTTCCTCCTGGCCCTGGTCCCGCGGCGAGGCGCTTCGCCCGGGATCCGGAGGCGATGACAAGGCCGTCATACGGCAGCTCACCGCCCCCGTCGAGGCGGACCAGGCGGGCGTCGACGTCGAGACCCGTGGCGCTGATCCCGAGCAGCTCGGCCGCGTTGTGGCTCGGCTCGGGCAGCTCATGAGCCTGGAGATCGCCGACGCCGCTCCCATCACCACCGTGCAACAGCGCCTTCGACAGGGCCGGGCGGCTGTAGGGATGGTGGCGCTCGGCACCCACGACCGTCAGCTCACCGTCGAAGCCGGCCGAGCGGAGCGAGTCACAGGCAGTGAGGCCGGCGATGCCATTGCCCACCACCACTATCCTGCGCATCGTCATGCCGCCGCCAGCCGCAGCGCGGCTACCGGGCAGACCCTGACCGCCGCCTTCGCGGCATCAAGCCCGGAACCGTCCACCTCCGGCACATCGATGACCAGTTCGCCGTCGTCATCCAGGTGCATCAGTCCAGGTGCCGCTTCCTCGCACAGACCGTGTCCCTCGCAGCGCGGCCGGTCCAGTTCGATCCTCATGCTGCCACCACCTTTTCGACCTGGAGCTTCTCGAAGCTCCGGGTCATGTTGCTGGGTTCGCGGAGCTCGTCGGAGATGGTCATGGATTCCACCCGGCGGGCCAGCGCCTCGATGATTGCATGCGCTTCAAGCTTTGCCAGACCCTGGCCGGCGCAGCCGTGCGGTCCATAGCCGAAGGCGAGGTGGTCGACCGGGTTGCGGAGCACATCAAAGGTGTCGGGGTTCTCGTAGTGCCGCGGGTCGCGGTTGCCGGCGCCAAAGAGGATGCCCACCTGGGCGCCTGCAGGAATGGTGACGCCGTCGATTTGCACATCACGTGTTGCTTTGCGGCCCCACACGTGGATCGGTGCCCAATAGCGCAGCACCTCGGCGAAAGCCGCCGGGACGAGCTCCGGGTTCTCCCGGACCAGCTTGAACTGTTCCGGGTGGTGTCCGAACAGGGCGATGATGTTCCCGATGGACGCGATGGTCGTGTCGACACCCGCCCCCAGATACTGGTGGATGATGTGCCCGGCAGTTCCCTGGGGAATCTCCCCCCGCGTCTCGGCGTCAAAGATGCCGCGGCCGATTGAGCCGGGCGCGAGGTCCTCGGCGGTGACCGTGGAGCACCAACCGTAGAGCTCGCCGGCAATCGGGAAGTTCTCCTGGGTGCGCTGGTTCAGCGGGCCAAGGACCTGCATCGCGGCCTGGCCCCAACGCAGCATGTTGTCCCTGACGTGGCCGCTGAACCCAATGAGGTCGGCCACGATCTCGATCGGGAAGGCGCGGGCCAGCGAGTCGACGGCCTCGAAGCTGCCACTGGCGGCGAGCTCGGCGACGAGCTTGTCCGCCTTCTCGTCGATGGTGACTTTGAGGCCGCGGAGGGCGCGGGGGGTGAGGTTCTGGGACAGCGTGGCGCGGAGCTGCGTGTGAGTGGGCGGGTCGGAGGCCAGCGAGGTGCCCTGCAGCGCCTCGTTCACCATGGGGTTGAAACCGATGCTGGTGGACGAGAAGGTTTCCGGGTCCCCCAGTGCGTCGCGGATGGCGTCGTAGCGCGTCAGGACGTACAGGTCGTTTTTTGGCAGGTGGACGACGGCGGCCTGCTCACGCAGCGCGGCGTAGGTGGGATACGGGTCGACGAGGATGTCGTCGTTCCAGATGTCGATGTCTGATTCGAGGGGTGCAGTCACGGTGTTCTCCTTGCGGATGGTTGGGGTCGGGACGTGCCGTCTTAGACGGCAGCCTCGACGTTCGTTTCAGTCGTATCCGCGACGGCATCGGACTTGGGTGCCGACGACCGTGCGGAGATGAAGAGGGTAAGAATGGCGGAGAGGACCGCCGCGATGCCCGCGGTGAGGTACACAGCCTGGAACCCCTGGCCCAGCGAGGTCCCTGCCACGCCCTGGATCTGCGGTTGTGCGGCGTTGAGGGCCTGGACCATGCCGTCGACGGCAGGGGCGGGTGCGCCTCCGGCCACTGCCTGGCCGGTGAACTGGGCGATGACGCCGTCCCAGCCGGCGAGGAAGCCCAGCGGCGGCACGTTCGCCAGCCCGCTGACGGCCTCTGCGGGGAGTCCCGCCCCGCCGAGGATCCCGGCAAGGGGACCCGCGAAGGCCGTCGCTCCGATGCCGAAGGCGATGGCTGAGCCGACAACGGGGCCGAGGGCGAAGCCGAGGTCGCGAAGGAGGTTCGTCGTCGCCGAAGCCATGCCGATCTGCTGGGGCGGGACGGTGTTGATGGCAACGGCGGTGACGGAGCCGACGGTGAGGGCGAATCCGATACCGAGCACCAGAAGCGGCGGGATGAAGGCTGTCCAGGGGGTGCCGCCGAAGGCCTCCGGAGTGCCGAGGGCGAATGTCGAGAGCCAGAAACCGGAGACGGCCATGAGTGCGAAGCCCGCGGTGAGTACCCAGCGCGGGGCCACGTGGTGAATGAGCCATCCCACAACCGGGATGAAGGCGAATGCGGGACCCTGGATGAAGACGAAGAGCACACCGATCTTCCAGGTCTCGGCAAGGGCGAGGCCGCTGACGGCGACGCTCGTGCTGAAGCAGATCGCGAGGAAGGCGAACATGCCCGTGACCGCCACTATGCCCGTGATCGAGTAGGCGCTGTTCTTGAACAGCGAAAGGTGGATCAGCGGCTGCGCGGTGCGTGATTCGATGACGACGAAGGCGACCAGGAGGATTCCGCCGACAACGTAGCTTGCAATCACCTGGGCGCTGCCGAAGCCTGCATCCACCGCTGTCACGGTGGCGTAGAGGACGGCGATAAGGCCGAGCGCGAGCGTAATCTGGCCGGGCAGGTCCAGTTTGCGCCCCTCCCCCGCCGCCGAGTCCTTCGCCCGGAGCGCGACGATGAGAACGAGCACGGCGACGGCGGCCGCAACCAAGTAGGCCGCCCGCCAGCCGCTGAACGCGTTCGGTGCGCCCGGAGCAACACCCGGCACGGTGAAGAACTGCGCCGTGAAACCTGCGAGCACCGGGGAGATCACCGCGCCGAGGGACAGGAACCCTGCCCAAGTTGCGATGACCTTCGCCCGTGCCCGGTGGTCCGGCGTGATCGCCGCGATCATGGAAAGCGAAATGGGGAACAGGATGCCCGCCCCGATGCCGCCGACCGCCTGCGCGAAGATCATCATTTCGGTGGTCTGCGCCAGCGCGGCCAGCACGGAGCCGACAACGCTGACAGCAGCGCCGACGTAGAGCAACTTCTTGCGCCCGAACACGTCACCCAGGAGGCCCCAGCTGAGCTCGAACACAACGATGCCCATCAGGAACATGCCGGCAATCCAGGTCAGGCCAGCCCCCGAGGTGTGGAATTCCACAGCAAACGTGCCGCTGAGGGCTCCTGGCAGGGCGTTGGTGATTTGGGCAAGCGTGACCGCGCTGTAGGCGGCTACGAAGGTGGCGCGTACCGAGCCTCGGCTCGACACCTTAATGGTTTGACTCATCGATGAAACTCCTTTGTTTCCGGTCGATCCTCCGGCGTTTCGCCAGGGCTGGTGCCCCACCGGGGCCAGCCCCGGGCTGAGCCGGTGGTAGATGTGGCTTTCAACACATTGTGGCCATTAGATTTACAGAGTGTCAAGAGTATTAACGAACTGTTGGACTTGTGGGCGACAAGAAGGTTCATAAATGTACGTCACGTATATTTGCTTGACACTGTGTATAGAAATATGTGACGCTGACTACACCGCAACGGGGCGACGCCGGCACAGTCAAGCTCCGCATTCAGCACCGATCTTCAAGGGAGAAGCCCGTGAGTTCCACCCCACCCGTCGCCACCGGTGATACGTTCCACCCCCCGACCCAACAAACCGTCAATACGGTCCTTGGGCCCATCCCAGCTTCCGAACTGGGTGTGGTTGCCGTCCACGAGGCGCTGCTGTCGGTGGTGCCCGGGGCCCAGTACGCCCCGGACATCTCCATGGACCGGGCGGAGATCTTCGAGATCCTGGCCGGCAAGCTGACAGGTTTCCGCGAGCACGGCGGGCAAACGATTGTGGACAGCACGGGCATGTTCCACGGCCGCGACGTGAAACTGTACGAGGCGCTGTCGCGCTCTACCGGCGTGCACATCGTCGCCTCGACGGGCATGGGCCCGGAGGAAATGCTCGGCGGCTACTTCCTGACGCCGCAGACCAACCCGCCGACGCCGTGGCCCGCCGAGAGGTTCGCCGAACTCTTCAGCAGGGAAGTCACCGAGGGGATGGTGGTTCCGCGCGTTGAGCGGCGCGGCGCCGCCGGGCTGGTGACCACCACGGCCGACCGGGCCGGCATGACACCGACAGAGGAGAGCCTGTTCCGCGGTGCGGCCAGGACAGCCGTGAAGACCGGCGTCCCGGTGTCTATCCGGTTTGGTGCCGACGCGCTGCACGATCTCGACATCGTCCTGGCCGAAGAGCTCCCGGCCGACCGTGTCCTTGTCGGCGGCCTGGACCGCAAGGACGCTGACGGCGCTGCCCTCGAGGTGGCCCGCCGCGGAGCGTTCGTCGGCATCGACCACGTGGGCCTGAACGAGGACGCGGACTACCTCACCGACCAGGACCGGGCCGAACTGGTGCTCAAGCTCGTTGCGGCCGGCCACGCCGACAAGATCATCCTTTCGGGCAACTCGATCGGCGTGGCCAAGGGCCAGCCCGACTACGACTTGCCGTTCAGCCACGTCCTGTCCACGTTCGCACCCTTCCTCAAGGCCCAGGGCCTGAGCGACGAGGACGCCCGGCGCATCCTCGTGGACAACCCGCGCAACCTGCTGACCGTGCGCTAAGCACCCGTCGGCCCACACAAGCAATCTTCGAACCCCTGAGGTGAATGAACGAAATGACCAAGGTCAACACCGTGCTGGGAACCATCCCGGCCGAAGAACTGGAAATCGTGGCGGTCCACGAACACATCGGCTACGGCATGCCCGGATCCGAACTCGACACCACGTGGTGGAAGACCCCCGAGCAGGCCTATGAGGAGACCGTGCCGAAGCTGCGGAAATTCCGCGAATACGGCGGCGGGACCTTCGTGGACGCCACGGGCATCTGCAACGGCCGCGACGTGGACTACTACAAGTCCCTGTCCGCCAAGACAGGCGTGCACATTGTGGCCTGCACCGGATTCGTCGGCGGCGACACCGCCCTGCCGCATTTTTCCCGCGCAACCGTGGACTACCTCGCAAAAGTGTTCATTCACGAGATCACCGTCGGCATCGGCAACACCGGCGCCAAGGCCGGCGTCATCAAGGTCGGCGTGAGCCGCGGCGGACGCATGACGGACCTGGACAAGCGCATCTACCGGGCCGCGGCCCGCGCCGCCGTCGTCACCGGCGCACCGATCCTCACCCACCTGGCGATCGACCCCGAACCGGCAGTGAACATCTTCAATGAAGAGGGCCTCTCGCTGGACCGCGTGCTCTTCGGCCACGCCGACGACGGCCTCAACGCCCCGATCACCCCGCACGACTGGATTTACGAGCAGGGCGGCCGCATCGGCTTCGACACCTTCGGCTACGACCTCGAACTGCCCGATCCGCCGTTCTGGGGCCGCAAGCGCGCCGAACGCATGGGGCACTTCGTCAACCTCGTCAACAAGGGCTACGCGGACAAGCTCCTCGTCTCGGCCGACGCAAACTGCAGCCCGCTGGGCTGGCCGGGAGTAAAGGGCCACACCATCAACTACATCTTCGAGGACATGATCCCCGACATGCGCTCGGCCGGCATCGACGACGCCACAATCAAACTCCTGCTCGAGGACAATCCCGCCGACTTCCTCTCACTCAGCGCCTGACCCCGGTCAGGCCACCACCACTTACCCGTTCCCCAGACTTGGCCCGGGCCAAGTCAAAGCCAAGAAAGAGATGAATCCATGAAGGCTTCAGAAATCAAGAACCTCAAGATCGCCGTCATCGGCGCAGGTTACGGCGGCGCTGCGGCAGCCAAGGCCCTGAGCCTGCTCGGTGCAGACGTCAAGGTCTATGAGCAGGCTCCCCAGATGGGAGAGGTCGGCGCCGGCATCGGCCTGCGCCCCGCCACCATGGCCCGGTTCCGGCAGTGGGGGATCTACGACGCGATCGCCAAGGTGAGCTCGGCGAGTGACTACTTCGAGATCCTCACGGCCACCGGGGACCCGATCATGAAGGACACCTGGCCGGAGTCCGGCGACGAGAAGCAGACCTACCTCATCCACCGCCGCGACTTCATCGAGGCCCTTCTTAGCGTCCTGCCCGAGGGCATGGTGCAGCTTGGCCACAGGCTGGAGACCATCGAGGACAAGGGCGGCCACTCCGTTCTGACCTTTGCCAACGGCGAGACCGTCGAGGCCGACCTGGTGGTCGGTGCCGACGGCATCAAGTCCGTGGTGCGCGAGCAGCTGTTCAGCGACAAGGGCCCGGTGTTCTCCGGCGAGCACGCCTACCGCGTGGTGATCTCCGCCGACGACGCCCACGGCATGGTGGTTGACGACAACCTGAGGATGTACATGGGCAGGGGCACGAAGGTCTATCTCCTGCCGCTGCGCCACCGCAACCAGATGTCCTTCGACATCACCGCCCTGAACCCTGACGGCACCTGGGCGCCCGCGATCACCAAGGAAGAGCTCCTGAAGACTGTGGAAGGTTTCGACGAGCGGATCGTTGGGATCGCCCGCGGCCTGGACATGGACACTGTCAACATCCGCGCGGTCTACGACATCGATCCTGTTGACACCTGGCACACGGACTCGGTGGTCCTCATGGGCGATGCGGCCCACTCCATGCTGCACCACCAGGGGCAAGGCGCGAATTCCGCCATCGAGGACGCGGGAGCGCTGGCCGATGCGCTGGCCATGGCCGGCTCGGTGAAGGAGGCGCTGGCCCGGTTCCAGGCGACGCGCAAGCCGGTCACGGACGAGCTGCAGCGCATCTCGCGCCAGGGCTGGTCCGAAGAAGAGGTCAACGACGTCTTCCCGGGTCAGAAGCCCTCGTCCCAGCAGCCCGCCGCGGCGAAGGCGTAACGCCATGACAATCCATCCCGAAATCGCCAAGATCCTGGCAACTCTGCCGACACCTGACGGGTCGCCCCTGGATCCGGCGGCCATGCGCGTCGGCGAGGCCGCCCAGGCCGCCCCGCTCGCGGACCGGCTGCCGCTGCACGCGGTCGAGGACCTGACGGCGGCGACGCCATCCGGCGACGTTCCCGTGCGGATCTACACCCCGGTCGAGGCCGACACCTACGGGGTGCTGGTCTACTTCCACGGCGGCGCGTTCTTCCTGGGCAGCCTGGACACCCATGACCACGTGGCGCGGGCGCTGGCCAGGGAAACCGGCCACAAGGTCATCTCCGTCGGCTACAGTCTTGCCCCCGAGTCGGTTTTCCCGGCCGGGCTCGACGACTGCTACGGCGTGGTCCGCTGGGCCGCCGAACAGGGTGCCGCCCTGAAGTGGGACGGGGAGAACCTCGCCATTGCCGGTGACAGCTCGGGCGGCAACTTCGTCGCTGCAGTCGCCGCGAAGGCCCACGATGACGGGTTCTTTGCGATCACGCACCAGGTCCTGTTCTACCCGTCGCTGGACCTGGACTTCGACGTCGACCGCTATGCCTCACTGCGGGAGAACGCTGAAGGCTATGGTCTGGAGACGGCGGGCCTGCTGCCGTTCAACTCGTTCTACTTCAAGAGCGGAGCGGATCCGGCAGATCCGCTCGTCTCCCCCCTCAAGCGCGGTGACCTCGCAGGACTGCCGCCCGCACTGGTGATCACGGCCGAGCACGACCCGCTGCGCGACGAGGGCGAACTCTACGGCCGGCGCCTCACGGACGCCGGCGTGGACACAACGGTCAGCCGCTACGAGGGAGCCAACCACGGCTTCGTCCAGAACTTCTCCTGGATCCCCGAGTTCTACCGGGCCTTCCAGGAGACGGGTGAATTCCTGAACGCGGGGGCCGCGCAATGACGGAGTCCGTCGGTATACATCCGCTGGTTTCGCCGTGGGGCCGGTTCGGCCTGTACAGCTTCTTCATCGACTCCCCCGAACCGGCCATCGTCGACACCGGGATCGCCTCGTCTCCCGCTGAAGGCATGGTCCCCGCGCTGGAGAAGCTGGGCCGGCGCATCGAGGATGTGCGCTGGATCCTGCTGACCCACGGCCACATCGACCACCTCGGCGGCGCGCACGCGCTTTGGGAGCTCACGGGCCGGCGCGCCAAGGTCGTGATCCATGAGGCCGACGCGCACCTGCTGCGTTCCCGGCGCGCGCACGTCGACCAGTACGTGGACGTGCGCCAGCAGTACCTCAACAACCCGGACGCCGTCGAGGAGCAGACGAAGGCGGCGGACCACGTCATCTCGGGCGAGATGGAGCCGACGATGCTGGTCAAGGGCGGCGAGACGCTGTCCCTGGGCGGGGACGTCACCGTCTCCGTGCACCACATCCCGGGCCATACGGCCGGCTCCGTGGCCTACGTCGTGGACGGGCAGCAGTCGGTCTTCGTCGGCGACGCCGTCCAGATCCACGGGGCCGCCAACGGCTTCCCCGGCTACGAGAATCCTGCCGCCTACCGGGCGAGCCTGCAGTACCTGCGCGACGAGGTCCGCCCGCAGCACCTGTATCTCGGCCACCCGTACAGAGGCGCGGACGGCGTGCCGTCCGGCGTCGAACTGGACCGGAAGACGGCCCGGAACGCCCTGCAGGAAAGCCTGGACCTTGAGGCCCGGATCGGCGACGCCGCCGGCCGCTACCTGCACGAGGGCCTGCAGGAGACGGACTCGGTTTACTCCCCGTTCGCCTCCGTGGCTGAGGAGCTCGGCTACACGGGCGACCCCACGCTGGAGCCCTCCCCGTTCTTCACGACGCTGCACGGCTACCGCACGCAGATCAACCTGATGTCCTAACAGAGGAGCCTTCGCAATCATGAATGAGTACCAGACAATCGACGCCGGCGGAGAGAAAATTGCCGTCCGCAAGGACCTCCGCGTCCCGATGCGCGACGGCGTCGAACTCGCCGCGGACGCCTACCAGGGCACTGAGGACAAGCCGCGGCCGGCGCTGGTGGCGCTGAGCCCGTACGGCAAGGAGCTGCAGGCGCTGGCCCTGACCACCCCGCCGCAGCGGCGCCCCAGCCCGATGTGGGACGGCTGCATCGAGGCCGGTGACATTGCCCGCATCGTTAAGGAGGACTACGTCCACGTCATCGGCGACTTGCGCGGCTCCGGCCACTCGGGCGGCGAACACATTGGCAACTACAACGCCGGCGGCGTCTCACTGGGCCAGGACGCGTACGACTTCATCGAGTGGGTCGCCGAGCAGCCGTGGTGCGACGGCAACGTCGGCATGGTCGGCATCTCCTACTTCGGCTCCATGCAGGTGCTGGCCGCGGCCGAGCGCCCGCCGCACCTGAAGGCGATCTTCGTCTCCGGCGGCCACTACGACTTCTACGAGACCACCTACCACGGCGGCATCATGTGGTTTATGCCCCGGGCCGCCCGCGAGGGCCGCGGCGGCGACTCCGGCTGGGCCTTCACCGACGGCGTCAAGTCCCGCATGATCGAGAAGTACCCCCCGGAGGAGCTGACGGAGCTCGTCCAGAAGCGTCTGGAGGATCCGGACGTTGCCGCCTGGCCGAACCTGGTGCACGTCCTGAACTACCCCAAGAACCACGAAGCCTGGTTCGACATTGTGATGAACGAACTCGACGGCGACTGGTACGAGGAGCGCAACCCCATCACGCTGGCCCCGAACATCGACATCCCGGTGTGGCTGCAGCTGGACCAGGGCCGTGGCTGGACCCTGGACGGCACCATCGAGCTGTTCGGCGCGCTGAAGGGCCCCAAGAAACTGGACATCGGCCCCTACCCGCCGATGCAGTCCCGCCCCTTCATCGAGGAGCACGACAAAATGTTCCGGTGGTACGACTACTGGATCAAGGGCATCGACAACGGTGTCATGGATGAACCGGCCGTCAGCGTCTTTGTGGAAGGCTCGCGCGAGCTGGTGACCGGGACGGCCTGGCCGCCGAAGGACGTCGAGTACACGAATCTCTACCTGCGCCCGCGCCACAAGCTGTCCGCCGAGCCGGAGCTGATGGGCGCCGAATACGCGGCCCCGGACGGCTTCTACCAGGCGCCGCTGACGGTGACCGACAAGGTGGAAATCATCAGCTGGTCCACCCCTCCCTTCGAGGAGGACACGGAGATGATCGGCACCGGTGCCGCACACATCTTCGCCGAGATCGACCAGCCGGACACCAACTTCATCCTGCGCCTGTGGGACTACGCGCCCAACGGCAAGCGCCAGCTCATCACCAGCGGCTACCTCAAGGCCTCCCACCGCGAGCTCGACGGGCGGACCACCGACGGCAATCCGTTCCATCCGCACACCCGTGCCGTACCGGTCGAACCCGGGCAGATCGAGGAGTACGTGCTCCGCCTCTACCCGTTCGCCAACACCTTCAAGCCCGGCCACACCCTGACGGTGGAACTGTCGAACGCCGAGCCGCTGGCCGACGAGCACAACGCGCTGCTCCCACCGGATGCCTTCCACCTGCCGGTGGGCCGGCCCGTCACCCACAAGATCTACCGCGACGCCGCCCACCAGTCCCGGCTCGTGCTGCCGTTCACCACACGCAAGGCGGCGGCCGGCCAGGCGGGCTGACGCATTCGGGCCGCGGCGTACAGGTCAGCCTGAACGCCGCGGCCGGAGGTGCATCCCGGTAGCTGCCTCCGGATCACTCAGCCAGCAGGAAGCACCAGTTGTCGACCATCAGATCCAGGGAAACGTCGCGGTCAACGGTCCAGCCGAGCCGCATCCAGCGCCGGGAGAAGAACTCCAATTCCCCGAAGGCCAGCGCACACCGCACCCGGCGGCTGGCCGGGTCGAACCGCCCGGCCCGGTCAAGGCCGGCCTGCATGTCGTCGATCGCCGTGTCGAACCACTGATCCAACGCCGCCTGGATATCCGGTTCACTGGCCGCGGCCTGGTGCGCCGCCACAACGTAGGGGCGGATTTCGGCCCACTGGTCGAATTTCCGGGCGAGCCAGACCCGAATCAGCTCGCGGTCCCCGGATTCCACCACCGAGTGCAGCGGCGGGACGTCGGCCTCGGTCAGCATTTCGTTGGACCGCACCACCAGCGACCGCATGAGCTCGGCTTTGGACGGAAAATGGGCATAGAACGTGGCCCTGGTGGTGCCTACGGCAGCAGCGATGTCGTCCACCGTCGTGGCGGCGAACCCCTTCTCCTCAAAAAGCTCCAGCCCCTTCTCGAGCAACAATCGGCGGGTCATCTGCTTTTGAGCTTCTCGAATGCTGGCCACTCCCCCAGATTAGAGCAAGATTTGTTGTCAAAATCTCAGAGGGGCCGACGTCGACGATGACCGCCGGTCTCTAGCAGACCAGCGCGGCGCGGTGTGTCTTGGCTTCCAGCGTCCACATCTCTTTGGGTCACCTGCGCGCCGACCTGAGAAAAGCTTGAATTGTAAAGTGCCGCCGTTCCCCCAGGGGCGGCGCGGTGGCACACTTGGTGGACTATCGAGTGACTGGGGGGATCCACGTCAGGAGATCGCCTTGGGCATTCTGGTACGAACGCGCAGTTCCGGCCGCCGGGCGGCTGGCACCCCATGATGGTCGGCTGGGCCTACCTGTTGGCGGCAATCATCACAGTCGACGCGCTGTTGCTCGGGTTGCTCCTGATGAACGTTAAGTGGCCGAAGCGCTGGACGAAAAACGACTGACGCGCGGCGTTCATCCTGTTCTGCGACGCGCAAAATTCCTGACCCGGCCGGCTTCGGGTGTCGGTGGGCATCTTCCGCACCGCGGCGCACGACGCGCGTCGCTCAGGCTGTCGCGCCGGAGGGAACCGTCGGCGCTGGATCCCCGACTTCCATGTGGCCGTCCCACCGGACCGCGCTCCTGCCCAGTTGCCGGCCGCCACAGCCCCGGAATCCCGCGTTTTCCCCGGGACACGCCGGTGTCGGGCTGTGCCGCAGCGAAGTAACCGGGCAGGAGCGCAGTTTGGCTGGTTTTGGCCGACGCCCCCGGTATTCGATTGCACAGCACCGCGACAGCAAAGGTGCCGCGGGGAAGTCTCCCCGCGGCACCGTATCTACTGTGTGAATCGCGCTGCCCTGTGGATCGTCAGGCCCTACACCGGAACACCTGCGGGTGCTGGTTCGCGGACCAGTTCGCGTACGAGGTCGACGGCCAGATCTTCGACCACCTGCCCGAACAGCAACCCGCCCTTGGCAGCGCTGGAGCCCGCGGCCGACGACAGGCACCCGGTGGCGGGTGTCCGCTCCGGCACTACCGGCAGCCTGTCGAAGCGCGGCAGGACCGCGGCAGGACCGTCGATCAGGCGGTCTATGGCAACCCGGGCCGGTTCGAGGTGGAGCATGAGCGAGGTTTCCAGGACCCCGCCGTGCTCGATGTCCCAGCCCGGGAAGCCGTCGGGGTAGACCTGGGTCAGCGTGTCCTGGCTGACAAAGTCCCAATACGACAACAGCAGCACACTCTGCTTAGCCCCGGGCCGAATCCCAAGCTCATCCAGGGCCAGGTCGATTCCCTCGTACAGGAACTGGTAGTTCTCGAAGTGGCCGTTGATGAAGACCACGTGCCGGACGCCCTGGTTGAGGAAGGACTTGACCAGGTTGCGCGCCACGCCGATGAGGGTGGCACCATCCAGGCTGACAGTACCCGGGAGGTGGTTGCCGCCGCCGGACTTCTGCTGCGACTTGTACCCGTAGGCGATCGGCTGGGCAACCATTGCACCCAGCCGCCGGGCGACTCCTTCCGCGAAGTGGGAGGACAAGATGGTGTCCGTTCCCAGCGGAAGGTGAGGGCCGTGCTGCTCCAGGGACCCGACGGGAATGAGAACGATCGCCTCCCCGGATACCAAGGCTTCGCGGTAGGCAAAGGCATCCAGGTCCTCCAGAAATACTGACTTGTCCATGCTCGTGGTGCTCCTCGTTATGTTCCGTCCCGGTGGCGGCGGCCGCCGCCACCGGGTGTCGGGCGCTGGTGATGTTGTGGGCCGTGCCGACGGGGAATCTGGTGACGTTATCGGCACCAGTGGGGTGAACTCCCGGTCAAAGGCCGGCAGGGGCGGTGGTGGTGGTGGTGGAGAGATCGAAATCGGAGGGCTGAGCGGAAACCGGGGTGGCCTCGCCGGCGCCTGGCACCTGCAGGAACTTCCGGTGGAAACGCGGCCCCATCAGCGCATAGGCTGCGGCGCTGGTCAGGCCGCCGGCGAGCCAGGACAGGTCCCAGCCGCCCAGGGCGACGGCGATGGGTCCCTGCATTGCCGGTACCAGGCCGTACATAAACAGCCAGGTGGCGAAGATTCCGATGAGCAGGGATGCGATGCCGGCGGGGTTCACGCCCGGAAGGCGCTTGGTGCCGACGGCGTCGAACAGCCGGACCGGGTCGCTGGGCCAGCGCTTCTCAATCCAGAAGTAGTGCACCAGCATGACGCCGCCCCAGGCCGCCACCCACGCCACGAGTCCGATCAGCCAGGCATCCAGTACGGCGGCGAAGTCCTCTTGGAAGATGAAGAAGACGACGGCGGCGAGGGAGAAGACTCCGACGAACAGGTTGAGCTTGCGGCGGCTGATGGTGATGTCCAGCGCCTGAGTGGCTACGGAGAAAGTGTAGATATTAAGGATGTTGGTGGCGATGGGGCCGTGCAGGACCATGAGCAGCACCGGGAGTGCCATGACGCCGAAGTTCTGCACAATTAGCTTGCCGGGGTCGATCTCGCCGCTGTTGGTGGCCAGGCTGGCGCCCAGGATTCCGAGCCAGACGACGGGGATGAACTGCCCCAACACGGAGGCCAGGTAGAGCTTGCGCTTGGGGACTTCGGTGCTGACGAAGCGGGAGTAGTCGGCGGCGTAGGTGAACCAGGTGATGCCCCAGCCGATACCGATGGCGGTCATGACGGCGCTCATGGCGGCGATCCGCTCCGAGCCTTCGAGGATGTTGCCAGCCGGGCCGGCGTAAGACCAGTTGATCTTCATGCCGAACCAGGCGACGACGGACATCACAGCGAGGATGATGATGGTCGGCGGGACCGTCCACTTCTCGAATGCCGCGATGGCCTTGTAGCCGAACCACGCGATGGCGACCTGCGCTGCCATGATGGCCGTGGCGACGCCGATCTTCCAGGCATAGTTGTGGGCGGTGGGGTCCACCCAGCCGAGGGTGCCGAACAGTGCCATGACCAGGTCCAGGATGATCCACGTGTTGACCGCGCACCAGCCGATGACCAGCAGTGCCTGAATGGCGGCCGGGAGGTAGTTCCCCTGCCGGCCGAAGGCAGCCCGGGCCAGCACCATGCCGGTGGCCCCGGTTTTCTGGCCGAGGAGGACAAAGCAGCCAAAGAGCAGCATGCCGATCAGGTTCCCCAAAACCAGCACAATGACTGTGTCTGAGAATCCTAGGCCGAGGTGGATGCCGAGGGCGCCGAGCACCCAGTTGATCGGGGCAAGGTTGGCGCCGGCCCAGATCCAGAACTGACCGGAGACTTTCCGGGTTCGCTGGGATTCCGGAATGGGCTGGAGCCAAGCTTCGTGGTCTATGTGGTCCTCATTGACCACTGGACCGGCGGGAACCGCTGGGGAATTTTCACGCATTGGGGCCTCCGTGAGAGTTTTGGGGGTACTTCAAGGTTAAGTGGCGTGCACCACATCCACCTATATAGAATGTGTCTAGTTAATGTTCAGCAAACGCGACGGAGTGTCATGTCCATACGTCTTCAGGATGTGCTCGATCATCCGACCCTCTCGGTCGCTGATCCCATCGTCAGGGCGGCGGCCGGAACGGCGGCCAGAACCCAGCTCCGCTGGATCCACTCCAGCGAGATCCTGGACATCGCCCCCTTGCTCGACGGCGGGGAGCTTCTGTTGACGGGAGGGGAGGCCCTTGCCCGCGCTGGTGAGGAACGGCAAGTCATCTACATCCGCCAGCTGGCCGAGCGGGGCGTGGCCGCCCTGGCCATCGAGACCGGAATCGCCCTCCCCTCGCTCCCGTCCGCCATGGTGTCGGCCGCTGAGGCAGCCGGCCTCCCGCTGATCGAGCTCCGCAAGGTCGTGCCCTTCGTTGGCGTGATGCAGGCCATCAATTCGACACTGGTCAGCGAGTCGGTTTCCCAGTTGCGGCGGGCGGACGAGGCGAGCCATGCAATGGCCGTTGAGCTGGCCCACGGTGGCAGTCTGGACCGGATTCTCGCTGTGCTCGCCGGCATCATCAACGCCGAGGTGACCCTGGCGTCCCTTACGGGCGCAACCCTGGCCAGCGCGACGGCGGGGACGGCCGGGACCGACGACGACGAAATTGCCGGCTCAGTTCCCGTCGGCCAGGAGCATGCCCGTCTGATCCAGATTGACGTGCCGGTCCGCGGGATCCTTGCGGCCCAGCTCATGCTGCGGGTCCCGGCGCACGAGGATGAGAATTTGGCCCGCACTGCAGGGAAGCGCTCGGTGGACATCCTGGCCCTGGCGATGTTGCAGCGGATGTCGCCCGGGCTCCGGGAGGTTGCGGGAGCTGCCCTGATCCGCGCCATTGATTCCGGTAGCCAGCCGTGGCGGCTTCAGCAGTTGGCATCAGCCGCCGGCATTCCGGCCGCCGAACCGCTGGTGGCCCTGGTGGTCCGGTCGGATACGTCCCAACAGTTGCGGACGTCGGTTGAGCAGTTGCTGGCCCGGGCGGCGCCTTCCCACGCCACTTACGTCGACAACGCCGAGCTTCTCGCGGTGGCAGGTCTTGGCGGAGATACTCCGGCAGAGAACCGGCAAAAGCTTCTGGCCGGCCTGCTGGAGGTACCGGCCCTGGCCAGGACGCTCGCGGCGGTGGGTCCCCTGGTGGCGGGCGTTTCGGACGCTCCCTGGTCGCTGTCCGAAGCCAAGCTCACGCTGGAATTGGCGGCCGCCCGGGAGCAGTTCCGTTCCGAAGTCGGTGGCGCGCACCCTCCCGTCATCGACGCGGAGGCGTTTGCCGTGGAACGTCTCGCCATTCAGTCCCTGGACCCGTATCAGCGCCGGAATTTCGTGCGCCAGCAGCTGGGGCCGCTGCTGGATCATGATGCCCAACGCAATTCGCGGCTGCTCGACACTCTGGCCGCATGGCTGGATTGCGGTTGCAACACCGCCCAGGCCGCGAGGGAGCTGCATCTGGAACGCCAGTCGATGCACCAGCGGCTGCGGCGGATCTTCGAGCTCTGCGGCGGCGACCCCCGGGAAACGGGGCGGCTGGCGGCCCTGCATTTGGCCGCCGGCCTCGCCCGGCTCGTCTGAGTTGCCCGGCTGCCCGGGTCCTAGCTTTGGCCTGCTTGCTCCGGGCCCCCGGGCGGTCGGCCGCCCAGACGTGTGGTGACAAGGCGCGCAGCAGCGGCGCACGCCTCGCCCAGGCTTTGCAGCCGTTCGCGGGAAACGCGGAACCGGGGGGCCGGGATGAGGACGGCGGCCACGATGTCGCCGCGGTGGTCGAAGACGGGGGCGGCCACGCCGACTTCGTCGATGGATGATTCACCGTAGTTGATGGCCCAGCCCCGGCTCGCTGCGTCGTCGAGCTTAATCTGGTACCCGTCGAGGCTGGCATCATCCAGCCCCGGATGGGTGATGGTTCCGCTGCGGAGCAGGGCACGGACCCGTTCGGCGGGTTCGGCGGACAGGAAGACCTGGACGGACGCGCTCATGGCGTCCTGGTACCGGGCTCCCAGCGGGGTGGTGTGCTTGATCTGGTGGTGGCTGGCGATCTGTTCCACGCACATGGATTCTGCACCGTTCCACACCATGAGCGCACTGGTCTCGCCGGTTTGCTCGGTGAGTTCACGCAGCACCGGGTAGGCCACCCGCCGTTCCTCGAGTTCGGCCAGCAGCGGACCGGCAATCGCGATCAGCCCCAGGCCGAGGCGGTAACGGCGCGTTTCCGGGTCGCGTTCCACCAGGCGTTCCTGCTCGAAGGTGGCGAGGATCCTGGAAACGGTGCTTTTGTGCAGCCCGACCCGATTGGCGATCTCCGTGACACCGAGCAGCGGCTCATCGGCGGTGAATGACCTCAGCACGGCGATGGCGTTGACGATGACGGATGTGCCCTTGGTGTCGCCGCTTCCGTTGATCTCCGGGGGTTCTTCTTGGCTCATGGTTGTTCCATCATTCCGTACAGAGGCCGAAAAGCGGCGCCACGGTGGACGTGGCGCCGCTTCTTTGCGGATCAGGGGCTGGTCAAGCGCCCACGATGTTGTATTCCGGGCCGAAGGGGAACTTGGTGATGTTCTCGGCCCCGTCCTCACCGACCACAAGGATGTCGTGCTCGCGGTAGCCGCCGGCGCCGGGCTGGCCGTCGAGGACCGTGATCATCGGTTCCATCGAGACGACCATGCCCGGTTCCAGCACGGTGTCGATGTCCTCGCGAAGTTCCAGTCCGGCTTCACGGCCATAGTAGTGGCTCAGCACGCCGAAGGAGTGTCCGTAGCCGAACGTCCGGTTGGCGAGCAGTCCGTGGCCCACGTAGATCTCGTTGAGTTCGGCGGCGATGTCCTTGCAGACGGCTCCCGGCTTGATGAGCTCGAGACCGCGCTTGTGGACCTCCACGTTGATGTTCCACAGCTCCAGGGAGCGGGCGTCGGGTTCGCCGTAGAACAGGGTGCGCTCAAGTGCCGTGTAGTAGCCGGAGGTCATGGGGAAGCAGTTCAGCGACAGGATGTCGTGTTCCTGGATCTTCCGCGTGGTGGCCCAGTTGTGGGCGCCGTCGGTGTTGATGCCGGACTGGAACCACACCCAGGTGTCACGGATTTCCGAATCCGGGAAGGTCCGGGCGATCTCGTGGACCATGGCTTCGGTGCCGATCAGGGCGACCTCGTATTCGGTGATCCCGGCTGTGATCGCGTTGCGGATGGCCTCGCCGCCGAGGTCGCCGATGCGGGCACCGTGCTTAATGACCTCGATCTCTTCAGCCGACTTGATCATCCGCTGGCGCATGGCCGCCTGCGCGACGTCGACCAAGGTGGCGGATTCAAAGGCTGCCTGGATCTTGTTGCGGTTGTCCAGCGGCAGGGAATCGTCCTCGACGCCGAGCCGGCGGGGGTTGATGCCGCGGGTGCGGAGCGCCTCCTGGATGGCAAAGATGTAGTTGTCCCGGCGCCAGTCCGTGTAGATCACGTTGTCGCCGTAGCTCCGGCGCCACGGCATGCCGGCGTCGATATTGGCCGTGACGGTCACGGTGTCGTCCTTGGTGACCACCATGGCGTAGGAGCGGCCAAACGAGGTGAAGAGGAAGTCGGAGTAGTACTTGATGGAGTGGTAGCTGGTCAGGACGACGGCGTCCAGGCTCTTCTCCGCCATGATGCGGCGCAGCCCTGAAAGCCGGCGCTCAAACTCGGTATCGGAGAACGTGAGGCTGACCTTCTTGCCGTTGTTCAGGACCTTGAGGCGCTCCAGCTTGGTGACGTCGTTGGCGGCTTCGATTTGCGTGCTGGTCATGGTGTGTTGCCTTTCTTCAATGAGAACTCCAAGCAGTTGCATTCAGAGCAACGCTGTTGCAACAGGCTATGCGTGACCAGCGACACAGTCAAGGCTTATTCATCCGAGTTCTCTGGAGCAAGCCCAATCCCCGTCGCAATGAAGAAAGTGATTGACGCAACATTGTTGTCCACCTAGAGTTGCATCCAACGCAACACTGTTGCATTCGTCTAGAAGTTTCCTTGAACCGAAAGAGGCCGCCATGACGGGCACCCTGAACCAACCCTTGGCCAGCGTCGACGCCGACGTCGCACGCGCCATTGACCTTGAACTGGAACGTCAGCAGTCCACCCTCGAGATGATCGCCTCCGAGAATTTCGCCCCCGCCGCGGTCATGGAGGCGCAGGGCTCGGTCCTGACGAACAAATACGCCGAAGGCTACCCGGGCAAGCGCTACTACGGCGGCTGCGAGCACGTCGACGTGATCGAACAGCTCGCCATCGACCGGGTGAAGGCCCTGTTCGGCGCGGAAGCCGCGAACGTGCAGCCGCACTCCGGCGCCCAGGCGAACGCCGCCGCCATGTTTGCCCTGCTGGAACCGGGCGACACCATCATGGGACTCTCGCTGGCACACGGCGGACACCTCACCCACGGCATGCGCATCAACTTCTCCGGCAAGCTCTACAACGTGGTCCCGTACCACGTCAGCGAGCACAACCACCTGGTTGATATGGCCGAAGTCGAGGCCCTGGCCCTCGAGCACCGGCCCAAAATGATCGTGGCAGGCTGGTCGGCCTACTCCCGGCAGCTGGACTTTGCCGAGTTCCGCCGGATCGCCGATCTCGTGGGCGCCTACCTGATGGTGGACATGGCGCACTTCGCCGGCCTGGTGGCCGCCGGGCTGCACCCTAACCCGGTGCCCTTTGCCGACGTCGTCACGACCACCACGCACAAGACGCTCGGCGGCCCGCGCGGCGGGGTGATCCTGAGCAAGGAGGAATATGCGCGCAAAATCAACAGCGCCGTCTTCCCCGGCCAACAGGGCGGCCCGCTGGAGCACGTCATCGCGGCCAAGGCCGTGGCCTTCAAGATCGCGGCCTCGGCTGGGTTCAAGGAACGCCAGGAACGCACCCTCGAAGGTGCCCGACTTCTCGCATCCCGGCTCCTGAAGGACGACGTCGACGCCGCCGGGATCACGGTGGTCAACGGCGGCACCGATGTCCACCTGGTCCTGGTGGACCTGCGGCACTCGGAACTGGACGGGCAGCAGGCCGAAGACCGGCTGCACCAGATCGGCATCACGGTCAACCGCAACGCCGTTCCGTTCGACCCCCGCCCGCCCATGGTCTCGTCCGGGCTCCGGATCGGCACCCCGGCCCTGGCCACGCGCGGCTTCGGCGCCACCGAATTCGCGGAGGTGGCGGACATCATCGCCTGCGCCCTCACTTCGCCGGCCGTCGACAACGAACTCAGCGACGAAACCGCAGCCGGCCTCCGCGGGCGCGTCAGCACCCTGGCGGACAAATTCCCCCTCTACCCGCACCTTGGCGACAAGACGGCGGCACCCGCTCTTGAGGCAGAACTGATTGGAGCAGCACGATGAGCACGGAACAGCTTCCGGAGCACCCGGAATTCCTCTGGCGGAACCCGGAGCCCAAGTCCTCCTACGACGCCGTGATTGTGGGCGGCGGCGGGCATGGCCTCGCCACCGCCTACTACCTGGCCAAGAACCACGGGATGACCAACATCGCCGTCTTGGAAAAGGGCTGGCTCGCCGGCGGCAACATGGCCCGGAACACCACGATCATCCGCTCCAACTACCTCTGGGACGAGAGCGCGGCGATCTACGAGCACGCCCTGAAACTCTGGGAGATCCTCCCGGAGGAGCTCGAGTACGACTTCCTCTTCAGCCAGCGCGGCGTGATGAACCTCGCCCACACCCTGGGCGACGTCCGCGAAAGCGTCCGCCGGGTCGGAGCCAACAAGCTCAACGGCGTCGACGCCGAGTGGCTGGACCCGCAGCAGGTCAAGGAACTCTGCCCCATCCTGAACATCAACGACAACATCCGTTACCCGGTCATGGGGGCCACGTACCAACCGCGCGCCGGCATCGCCAAGCACGACCATGTCGCGTGGGCCTTCGCCCGCAAATGCGATGAGCTCGGCGTGGACATCATCCAGAACTGCGAAGTCACCGGCTTCGTCAAAGACGGCAACCGCGTCACCGGCGTCAAGACCAACCAGGGCACCATCCACACCGAAAAGGTCGGGCTTTGCGCTGCCGGGCACAGCTCGGTCCTCGCCGAAATGGCCGGGTTCCGGCTTCCCATCCAGTCCCACCCGCTGCAGGCACTCGTGTCCGAACTGCACGAGCCCGTCCACCCGACCGTGGTCATGTCCAACCACGTCCACGTCTACGTCTCCCAGGCGCACAAGGGCGAGCTGGTCATGGGCGCCGGCGTCGACTCCTACAACGGCTACGGCCAGCGCGGCTCCTTCCACGTGATCGAGCACCAGATGGCGGCCGCCGTCGAACTCTTCCCGATCTTCGCCCGCGCCCATGTGCTCCGGACCTGGGGCGGGATCGTGGACACCACCCTCGACGCCTCCCCCATCGTGGGCACCACTCCGGTGGACAACATGTTCGTGAACTGCGGCTGGGGCACCGGCGGCTTCAAGGGCACCCCGGCGGCCGGGCTGACGTTCGCGCACACCATCGCCACCGGCACCCCGCACGCCCTCAACAAGCCCTTTGCCCTCGAGCGCTTCGAAACCGGCGCCCTGATCGATGAACACGGCGCCGCTGCCGTGGCCCACTAGAAAGAGGTACGGACATGCTCCTGATCCCCTGCCCCAACTGCGGCCCCCGGGACGAGACCGAATTCCACTACGGCGGCCAGGCCCACATCGCCTACCCCGAAAACCCGGCGGACCTCACCGACCGCGAATGGGCCGAGTACCTGTTCTACCGCGACAACACCAAGGGCGCCTTCGCCGAACGCTGGCTCCACAGCACCAGCTGCCGCCAGTGGTTCAACATGCTCCGCGACACCGTCACCTACGACATCCAGGCCGTGTACCCGATGGGCCAGCTTCGGCCCACCACGGGAACCACCGCCCCCACACTTCCCAGCCCCGTCTCCCCGGAAGGAGCAAGCAAATGACCGCTCAGCCGCAGCCCGCGCGCCTCAGCACCGGCGGACGCATCGACCGCAGCGTCACCTGGCGCTTTACCATGGACGGCCGTGAATTCACCGGCCACCCCGGCGACACCCTCGCCTCCGCCCTGCTCGCGAACGGCCAGCTCGCCGCCGGCAACTCGCTGTACGAGGACCGGCCCCGCGGCATCATGTCCGCCGGCGTCGAGGAATCCAACGCCCTGGTCAAGATCGCCCCCCGGTTCCCGGGCCACGTGGCCGAGTCCATGCTCCCCGCCACCACCGTCACCCTGGTGGACGGCCTCAGCGCCGAGTACCTCAACGGGCTGGGAAAGCTGGACCCGGCCGAGGACCGCGCCGAGTACGACAAGAAGTACGTCCACACCGACGTCCTCGTGGTCGGCGGCGGGCCGGCCGGCCTGGCCGCAGCCCGCGAAGCCGTCCGCAGCGGCGCCCGCGTCATTCTCATTGACGACCAGCCCGAGCTCGGCGGCTCGCTGCTGGCCGGATCCACCGATCCGGCCCTCGCGGAGACCATTGAAGGGGCCCCCGCCCTGGACTGGGTTTCCAACGTCGAAGCCGAACTGATCTCCGCTGCCGAGTGCACGGTCCTGAACCGCACGTCGGCCTTCGGCTCCTACGACTCCAACTACGTCATCGCGGCCCAGAACCGGACGGACCACCTCCTGACCCCGGCCGCCCCCGGCGTGTCCCGCCAGCGGATCTGGCACATCCGCGCCGCCCAGGTCATCCTGGCGCCCGGCGCCCACGAACGCCCGCTGGTGTTCGAAAACAACGACCGCCCCGGCATCATGCTCGCCTCCGCAGTCCGCAGCTACGTCAACCGCTACGCCGTGGCCCCCGGTTCGCGCGTGGTCATCAGCACCACCAACGACAGCGCCTACGCACTGGCAGCCGACCTCCGGGCCGCGGGCATCCGGGTCGAGGCCGTCGTCGACGCCCGCCCGCAGCTGAGCGGAAAGGCAGCCGCAGCGGCCGCAACCGGCACCCGGGTGCTGATCGGCAGCGCCGTCGCCGACACCACCGCTGATCTGTCCGACGGCGGCCGGCTGACCGCCGTCACCGTCCGGAGCATCGACGACGCCGGCGAACTCACCTCCGGCGTCGAACAGCTCGCCTGCGACCTGCTTGCCGTCTCGGGCGGCTGGTCTCCCGTGGTGCACCTGCACTCCCAGCGCCAGGGCAAGATCCGCTGGGACGATGAGCTGGCGGCGTTCGTTCCCAGCAGCGTGGTTCCCAACCAGCAGGTGGCCGGTGCGGGCCGGGGCAGCTTCGAGCTCGCAGACTGCGTCACCGAGGGCATCTCCGCCGGGGCAGCGGCGGCCAGCGCCGCCGGCTTCGAGCCTGAAAACTCGGGCGGATCGTCCGTCCTGGCTGAGCCTAAAGCGTCCGCCCCGACGCGCCAGCTCTGGCTGGTCCCCGGGCAGGAAGGCGGACCGGACGACTGGCACTACCATTTCGTCGACTTCCAGCGCGACCAGTCCGTGGCCGACGTGCTCCGTTCCACCGGCGCCGGCATGCGCTCGGTGGAACACGTCAAGCGCTACACCTCGATCAGCACCGCCAACGACCAGGGCAAGACCTCCGGGGTGAACGCGATCGGCGTCATCGCCGCTGCACTCCGCCAGGCGGGCGAAGCGTCCCGGGGCATCGGGGAGATCGGCACCACCGCGTACCGCGCCCCCTTCACCCCGGTGGCCTTCGCGGCCCTGGCCGGACGCCAGCGCAACGAACTGTTTGACCCGGCCCGGCTCACCTCGATCCACCCGTGGCATGTCGCCCAGGGTGCCCTGTTCGAGGACGTCGGCCAGTGGAAGCGCCCCTGGTACTACCCGCAGGCGGGCGAGGACATGGACGCCGCGGTCCTCCGCGAATGCGCCGCCGTCCGGGAATCCGTGGGCTTCATGGACGCCACCACCCTGGGCAAGATCGAAATCCGGGGCAAGGACGCCGGCGAGTTCCTGAACCGCATCTACACGAACGCGTTCAAGAAGCTCGCCCCGGGTTCCGCCCGCTATGGCGTGATGTGCACGCCGGACGGCATGATCTTCGACGACGGCGTCACCCTCCGCCTCGACGAGGACCGGTACTTCATGACGACCACCACCGGCGGTGCCGCCAAGGTCCTCGACTGGCTGGAGGAATGGCTGCAGACCGAATGGCCCGACCTGGACGTGCACTGCACCTCCGTCACAGAACAGTGGTCCACCATCGCCGTCGTCGGACCGAAGTCCCGCGACGTCGTGGCCAAGCTGGCCCCGGAACTGGCGGCCGACGGCGGGCTCGACGCCGAGGCCTTCCCGTTCATGACGTTCCGCGAGACCACCCTGGCCTCCGGCGTCCAGGCCAGGGTCTGCCGGATCTCCTTCTCCGGCGAACTGGCCTACGAGATCAATGTGCCGGCCTGGTACGGGATGAACACCTGGGAAGCCGTGGCAGCGGCCGGGGCGGAATTCAACATCACCCCGTACGGCACCGAGACCATGCACGTCCTGCGTGCGGAGAAGGGCTACCCGATCGTCGGCCAGGACACCGACGGGACCGTTACCCCGCAGGACGCCGGGATGGAGTGGGTTGTCTCCAAGGCCAAGGACTTCATCGGCAAGCGTTCCTACACCCGCAAGGACGCCGCCCGCACGGACCGGAAGCACCTGGTCAGCGTCCTCCCCGTGGACGGCACCATCCGGCTTCCCGAAGGCACCCAGCTGGTGGAACAGGGCATCATCGTCAACCCCGCCTACGGCCCTGTCCCCATGCAGGGATTCGTGACCTCGAGCTACCACAGCGCCGCACTGGGCAGGTCGTTTGCCCTGGCCCTGATCAAGAACGGCCGCAACCGCATCGGCGAAACCCTCGTGGCCGCCGCCGGTGACCTACTGGTTGACGTGGTTGTTGCAGAAACCGTACTTTTTGACTCTGAAGGGACCCGCAAAGATGGCTGACACAGCAGCACTCGAAAATTCCAAGAAGATCCTGGCCCTCCGGCAGAGCCCGGCGTCGCTTCTGGCCGCAGCTTTTGAAGCTGGATCCGTGGCGGGCACCGTGGAGCTGCGCGAGGTGCCGTTCCTGACCATGGCGGGGTTGCGGGTCGATCCTGCCGGTGACGCCGGGGAGCGGCTGGGTGCCCTTACGGGAGGCCTGCCCTCCGCGTCCGGGGAAGTCCGCAGCAGCGGCGACACCGCGGTGCTGTGGCTGGGCCCGGCAGAATTCCTGCTCGTGGCACCCGCGGAATCCCACGAAAGCGTGGGCGGCGAACTCCCCCGGACGCTCATCGCAGCCCTGGGGGACGGTGCCGGCCAGGTGGTCGATCTCTCCGCCAACCGCACCACGCTCGAACTCACCGGTCCGCGGGCACGGGCCGTCCTGGAGAAGGGGTGCTCGCTGGACCTGCACCCCCGCGTCTTCAAGGCCGGAACGGCGCTGTCCACGGAAATCGGCGGCATCCCGGCCATTCTGTGGAAGACCGCGGAAGAGACGTACCGCATCTTCCCGCGGGCCTCCTTTGCGGAGTTCCTGGGCCGCTGGCTTCTCGACGCCATGCGCGAATTTGAGACCCCCGAGGTCCCCTGATGGCGCTCAGCGTCCTGGACCTGTTTTCTGTTGGCATCGGGCCGTCCTCCTCCCACACGGTCGGCCCGATGCGCGCGGCAAAACGCTTCGCCGACGGACTCAGAAGTGACGGGCGGCTGAGCGCAACCACACGGGTACAGGCCGAACTGTTTGGTTCCCTGGGGGCCACCGGCCGGGGCCACGGATCGGACAAGGCCGTGGTCCTGGGCCTTCAGGGCCACAGCCCCGAGACCGTGGATACCGGCACCGCCGATGACCAGGTGGCGGCTGCGGCACTGGATGCCGAACTCCGGATCGGCGGGGATCACCGCGTGGACTTCAACTGGGACGAGGACGTGGTGCTGCACCGCCGCAAGTCCCTCCCCGCTCATCCGAACGGCATGACCTTCCGGGCACTGGACCACTCCGGGACTGTCCTCAGCGAACGGAGCTTCTATTCAGTTGGGGGCGGCTTCGTTGTTGACGGCAACGCCCAGGGCGTGGACCAGGTGGTCGCGGACGACACAGCGCTGCCCTACCCGTTCACCACGGCGAATGAACTTCTGGAGATCTGCCGCCGCGAGCACATGTCCATCTCCGACGTGATGCTCGCCAATGAACTGGTCTGGCGCAGCGAGGCCGAACTCCGGGAACGGCTCCTGGCACTGTGGGCGGTCATGCGCCAGTGCGTGGACAACGGCTGCGCGGCCGAGGGCATCCTGCCCGGCGGGCTAAACGTCACACGCCGCGCCCCGGCCCTGTTCCGCACGCTGTCGGCCACCGCTGCCAGCGCCGGGGACCGTGCCCCCTCCCTGGACCAGGTGCCCGCCGACCCGCTGCTCGCGATGGAATGGGTGAACCTGTTCGCCCTGGCCGTCAACGAGGAAAACGCCGCGGGCGGGCGCATCGTCACCGCCCCTACCAACGGCGCGGCCGGCATTGTCCCCGCCGTGCTGCACTATTACGTCAAGTTTGTTCCGGGAGCCGACGACGACGGCGTCGTCCGCTTCCTCCTGACGGCGGCCGCCGTCGGGATCCTGTTCAAGATCAACGCCTCGATATCCGGGGCGGAGGTCGGCTGCCAGGGTGAAGTCGGATCGGCCTGCTCCATGGCCGCGGCGGGGCTGTGCGAAGTACTGGGCGGAACCCCGGAACAAGTGGAAAATGCCGCCGAAGTCGGGATCGAACACAACCTCGGCCTGACCTGCGACCCCGTCGGCGGGCTGGTGCAGATCCCCTGCATCGAACGCAACGCGATCGCCAGCGTCAAAGCCATCAACGCCGCCCGCCTGTGCCTCCACGGCGACGGCCGGCACAAGGTATCGCTGGACAAAGCCATCAAAACCATGCGAGAGACAGGAGCGGACATGAAGACCAAGTACAAGGAGACCTCCCGCGGGGGACTCGCCGTGAATGTGATCGAGTGCTGAGCCATGGACACCCTCAATAGCAGCACCGCTGAATACGTTCTGACCCTCGATTGCCCGGAAACTCGGGGCCTCGTGCACGCCGTGTCCGGATTCCTGCTGGAACAAGGCTGCGACATCCTGGAAAGCAAGCAATTCGACTCCCAGGACGACGACCACTTCTTTATGCGGATCCACTTCGCCTCGGCAGGAGACTCCCCCGGCGGACCGGCGACCCTTGATTCGCTCCAGGAAGCCTTTGTGCCCGTGGCCGAAAAGTTCGGCATGCATTGGCAGCTGCGCGCCCATGGGACGAAACGCCGGGTCCTGATCATGGTCTCGAAATTCGAGCACTGCCTTAACGACCTGCTGTTCCGCGCCCGCATCGGGGAGCTGCCCATCGACATTGTCGGGGTTGTATCGAACCATCCGGACCACCGGGGAATCGTCGAATGGCACGGCATCCCGTTCTTCCATGTGCCCGTCACGCCGGACACCAAGCCTGCGGCCGAACAACGGCTCATGGAATTGGTGGACCGGCTGGACGTCGAACTCGTGGTTCTAGCGCGTTACATGCAGGTCCTCAGCGACGATCTCACCCGCCGCCTGGACGGGCGCGCCATCAACATCCATCACTCTTTCCTGCCCAGCTTCAAGGGGGCCAAGCCCTACCACCAGGCGCATGCGCGCGGCGTGAAGACGGTCGGCGCCACTGCCCACTACGTCAATGCCGAGCTCGATGAGGGGCCGATCATCTCCCAGCAGGTGGTGGAGGTGGACCATACCTTCGGTGCCGACGATCTCGTGGCCGCCGGACGCGACACGGAGCGCAAGGCACTCTCCAACGCCGTCCGCTGGCACTGCGAAGGGCGCGTCTTCCTGCAAGGCAACCGGACCGTCGTGCTGCGCTAGCTTCGGCCGTCAGACCGGACAGCGCTCCTGCCCAGTTACCGGCCGCCGCAGCCCCGGAATCCGGCGTTTTCCCCGGGACACGCCGGTGTCGGGCTGTGCCGCAGCGAAGTAACCGGGCAGGAGCGCAGCCGGCAGCGGGAACAGAAGTCCTCAGGCCGTCGGCGCCAGCTCGGCGGCGGGCACCACGACGGCGCCGGTGGCGGTGGAATCCGGGTTCAGCATCCATCCGACCCGCTTGGCGGAGTTGAGCACCACAACACTTTCCACGAGCTCGATGCCGGGGATCCGCAGCTGGAGTGCCTGTTCGGCGTTCATGACGTCCGCCAGGGAATGCAGCCACATCAGGATCACAAAGTTGGTGCGGCCGGTGGTGGAGGCAGTGAGCCGGATGTTGCGGAAGCTGCGCAGCTCGGCGGCGGCGGCCTCATGCCGGCCCGGTGGAACGTTGGCGAACCACTGGCAGGTCACCGGGTACCCCGAGTATTTCTGCGCCATTTCGCACCGGAACGAGAGGACCTGGCTGGCCAGGACCCGGTTCAGCTGGCGCTGGACCGTGGCCGGGCTGCGCCCCAGGGCACGGGCGATGTCAGCCGCCGCCGCGCGGCCGTCCCTGGCCAGGAACGGGATCAGGTCCAGGTGGCTCCGCGGCAGCGGCGGACCCTGGTTTCCTGCCGGTGCAGTGCCGGAGGCCTCGGGCCCGGCCAGCGCCTGAAGCGCGGCCATCTGCGCCTTGTCCAGGACGTTCAGCCGCCACGCGTAGCCGCCGGAGTGCAGCCGGGTGCACAGCGCCGTCTGGTACTTGGTGAGGCCGGGGATCTCCTTGAGCTGCTCGAGGACGACGTCGCTGAACTGGGCCAGGGTGGGCGTGATGACCGTCAGCATGAGGTCACGGTTGCTGGCGGCCTCCTCCACCGTGACCACTTCGGGGATCGCCGCCAGCGCTGCGGTTACGGCCGCCCGCGACTTCATCTCGCAGTCCACATCGACCAGCGCCAGGCACATCTGCTTCGGATCGCCGATCAGGTGGGCCGTGCTCCAGGCCGCGCCGGAGGCCTTCAGCCGCTCCCAGCGGGCCGCCAGGGTGGTCGCGTGGACGCCCAGGATGCCGGCGGCATCCGACCAGCTGATCCGCGGCGCAATCTGCAGTGCGTTGATCAGCTGCAGGTCTTCTTCACTGATCTCCACGGGACCTCCCCCCTCGATGAATGATTCCTGTACTTAGGATCCTACTTTTGCATTTTTCCAGCCATTCCCTCGCGTGTGACTCCAGTCACTTCACAATGGTTCGTAAGCACCTGCCAACCGTTCGGGAAGAGGGAACATATGTCGGTCACCGCCGATGCCAAGGAACTGCAAAGCCACATCACCCGGCTGCGCCACGAGTTGCACCAGGAACCCGAGATCGGCCTGAGCCTCCCGCGCACCCAGGAGAAAGTTCTCAAAGCCCTCGACGGCCTGCCGTACGAAATCACCCTCGGCGAGACCACGACGTCGGTCACCGCGGTTCTGCGCGGAGGCGCACCGCACGCGTCAGCCGACAAACCCGTCGTCCTGCTGCGCGCGGACATGGACGGCCTCCCCGTCCAGGAGCGCACCGGCGTCGACTTCACCTCGCGGCTGGACGGCGCCATGCACGCCTGCGGCCACGATCTCCACACGTCGATGCTGGCCGGAGCCGCCACCCTCCTGGCCGAACGCCGCGGGCAGCTGGCCGGCGACGTCGTCCTGATGTTCCAGCCGGGCGAGGAAGGCTACGACGGCGCCGGCCACATGATCCGCGAAGGCGTGCTGGACGCCGCGGGCCGGCGCGCGGACGCCGCCTACGGCATGCACGTGTTCTCCTCGCTGGAGCCGCACGGCCACTTCGCCACCAAGCCGGGCGTGATGCTGAGCGCCTCGGACGGGCTGTTCGTCACCATCCTGGGCGCCGGCGGCCACGGCTCCGCGCCGCACGCGGCGAAGGACCCCGTCACGGCGGCCGCCGAGATGGTGACCGCGCTGCAGGTCATGATCACGCGGCAGTTCAACATGTTTGACCCGGTCGTCCTGACCGTCGGTGTCCTGCAGGCGGGCACCACGCGCAACGTTATCCCCGAAACAGCGCGCATCGAGGCGACCGTCCGCACCTTCTCCCACGCCTCCCGCGAACGGATGATGGCCGCAGTTCCCACCCTCCTGAAGGGCATCGCCCACGCCCACGGCCTGGAGGTGGACGTCGAATACCGCGGGGAATACCCGCTCAGCATCACTGACGAAAACGAGACCCTCACCGCGGAAAGGACCATCCAGAACCTGTTCGGCGAGTCCCGGCTGACCCGTTGGGCCACCCCCCTCAGCGGATCCGAGGACTTCTCCCGGGTGATGGACGAGGTCCCCGGCACCTTCATCGGGCTCAGCGCCGTCGCCCCGGGAGCGGACCACACCGCCGCCGCGTTCAACCACTCCCCCTACGCAACGTTCGACGACGGCGTCCTCACCGACGGCGCGGCGCTCTACGCAGAGCTCGCCATTGCCCGGATCGCAGCCCTGGCCGGCACCCCCACATCCGCCGCTTCCTAGCCCTACTTCTTTCGGAGACATCATGACCACCATCGTTGACCCGCAGCTCGCCAGCCGGGCGGCCACGCGGAAGACCCTCCTCGGCACGGGCATTGGAAATGCCGTCGAATGGTACGACTGGGCCATCTACGCCACGTTCACGCCGTTCATCGCGAGCCAGCTGTTCAGCAAGGCGGATCCTGCCTCGGCGGTACTGGCAACGCTGGCGATCTTCGCCGTCGGGTTCGTGGCACGGCCGGTCGGCGGTTTCCTGTTCGGCTGGATCGGCGACCGGGTCGGCCGCAAGACCTCCATGACCCTGGCCGTCGGGCTCGCGTCGCTGGGCAGCCTCATGATCGGCGTCGCGCCGTCCTTCGCCAGCGTCGGGTTCTGGGCGTCGCTGATGCTCCTGGTGGCCCGGCTGATCCAGGGCCTGGCCCACGGCGGTGAGCTGCCGTCGTCGCAGACCTATCTTTCCGAGGTGGCCCCGAAGGAGAAGCGCGGCCTGTGGGCCACCCTGATCTACACCTCGGGCACGGTGGGAATCCTGGCCGGCACGCTGCTGGGCGCGGTCCTCAACATGACCCTGAGCGCCGAGGCCATGAATGACTGGGGCTGGCGTGTCCCGTTCCTGGTCGGTGCCGTCATGGGCCTCTACGCGCTGATCATGCGCTCCAAGCTGCACGAAACAGAGGCCTTCGAAGGCGAGACGGCCACCCAGAAGCGGGCCGCGATCTGGCCGCAGATCGTGAAGCACCGCAAGCAGGCGCTCCAGGTCATCGGGCTGACGGTGGGCCTCACGGTGATCTATTACATCTGGGGTGTTGTGGCCCCGAGCTACGCCGCGACCACGCTGAAGATCGACCGCGGCGAGGCGCTCTGGGCCAGCGTGGTCGCGAACATCGTGTTCATTGCCGCCCTGCCGTTCTGGGGCAAGCTGTCCGACCGGATCGGCCGCAAGAAGGTGCTCTGGGCCGGTGCGGCCGGAAGCGCCGTCATGCACTTCCCCATGACCTGGCTGCTGAAGGACTCGGCCTGGCAGCTGGCCGTGGCGATGTCCGTCATGCTGATCTTCATCGCCGCCAGCGCCGCGATCGTTCCTGCCGTCTACGCGGAACTGTTCCCCACGAGCATCCGGACGATCGGCGTCGGCGTCCCGTACTCCATCTGCGTGGCAGTCTTCGGCGGCACCGCCCCGTACCTGCAGACCTGGCTCGGGACCATCGGCCTTTCCAACCTGTTCAACGTGTACGCCGTGGTGTTGCTGCTCATCAGCGTGCTGTTCGTCTTCACCATCCCGGAGACGAAGGGCAAGGACCTGACGCACTAGGCGGGCCGAAAGGACGCGTCAGGAATAGTCCCTTAGACCCGAACTAAAGTGCCCCCTGCCTTTACAGGCAGGGGGCACTTTCGTGTGGGTTGACGTTGGAGAGTCCTTGCGCAGATTTCAGCGGGTGTCCGGGGTTTCACCGTTTCCGACGGCCTCAATCCAGTCGATCGCCTCGTCCGAGAAGTAGAAGCCCGAGGGCCCGTTTTCGCCCACCCACCAGGCGCCGGAACTGACCGATCCGCCAGCCTCCTCGATCTCACCGACGATCCCTGCCGGCACTGCGTCGCCGTTGTTGTCGATCAGCCATTCCCGCGTTGCGGGCTTCAGCTTCGGCCACCATTGCTCAATGCTCATGGCCGCAGTCTGCCATGGCGCGGCGGGTGCTGAAAGAGCCCGACGGCGGGACCTCAGCCTCAGCGCGGGTCGGGGCTGAGATCCGGCCGGCGCAGCTCTGGCCTCCCGCTTGCGGCGGTGCCACTATGTTGCGCATCAGGCTCAATCAAATCGCTGGGCTTCCGGGCAGGGAGGGCGCACAGTCATGACCTACACCAACAACTTCGGTGATGTGGGACCAGGCGACACCGCACTGGTCGGCGGCAAGGGCGTCGGACTGGGCGGCCTCGTTCAGGCCGGGCTGCCGGTCCCGCCGGGATTCGTGCTGAACACCTCGGCCTATGCGGATTTTGTGGACGCCAACAACCTCGGCGAACGGATCAATGAGCTGGCCGCGCTGCCGCTGCAGGCGGGGCCAGAGGACTACGAGGATGCCTCCCGGCGGATCCTTGCCCTGTTCACTGCCGGCACCATGCCGGCCGGGATCGCAGCGGAACTCGGCGCCGCCTACGGGCTTATCGGCACGGGTGATACGGCCGTGGCGGTGCGCTCTTCCGCCACGGCCGAGGACCTTCCATCGGCCAGTTTCGCCGGGCAGCAGGAAACCTACCTGAACGTCGTCGGGATGGAGGCTCTCGCCGGGGCCGTCAGGGACTGCTGGGCCTCCCTGTGGACGGCGCGCGCCATGGCCTACCGGGCCCGTGAAGGCATCGGACGGGACACGGTGCGCCTCGCGGTGGTGGTCCAGCGGATGATCGAGGCCGAGTCCGCCGGGGTGATGTTCACCGCCAATCCGGCCAACGGGCGCCGCGACCAGCTCGTGATCAGTGCCGCGTGGGGCCTGGGCGAGGCGGTGGTCAGCGGAAGCGTCACCACCGACGACGTCGTGGTCGACGCTGGGACGGGCCGTGTGCTGTCGCGCCGGACCGCGGACAAGGACGTCATGACTGTCTATGCGGACCACGGCACGCGGGAGCAGCCGGTGCCGGCGGGCCGCCGTCGTCAGCCCGTCCTGGATGACCAGGCAGCGGCCGGGCTGGCCGGCTATGGATCACGGATCGGGGATCATTTCGGGGTGCCGCAGGACATCGAGTGGGCCCGGGCCGGCGGGGAGTTCTTTATCCTGCAGTCAAGGCCCGTCACTGCCCTGCCAGAACCGGCGGCTGACACCCCGGATGCCTGGCCTGTGCCCTACCCGAAAGGACTCTACTTCCGGGCGAGCATCGTGGAACAGATGCCTGACCCGCTCTCGCCCTTGTTCGCCGACCTCATTGACGGCTCGGTGTCCCGGTCGCTGCGGGCCCTGATGTCCGCGGCCGTCGGCACGGATGTCATCCGCGGGGACGACGTCGGGCTGCCCACCATCAACGGCTACGCCTATTACTACTACCGCAACGCGGCGATGTGGCGGGTCATGGGCAAGTCGCTGGCTGCGGTACGAGCGCTGGTCCGCGGCCAGTCGCACATGGGCGTGGGCGGCTGGCGGGAATTTTCGCATCCACGCTACGAAAGGGCGATCAACGAATGGTCGGCGAAGCCGGTCCGGGAGCTCTCCGGAGCGGAACTGTTTGAGGGCGTGCTCACGCTGCTGGACGCCGGCACCGTCTACTACACGGCCGTGCAGTCGGTCATTCCGATCGCCGCAACCAGCGAAATCTCTTTCCGGACGTATTACGGGAAGTTCGTGCGGCGTGAGGGAGATCCCTCCGCCGAGACGTTTCTCCTGGGCTATGACAGCGAACCCATCCGGGCCGAGAAATCGCTGTACGACCTCGCCGCCTGGGCCCGGGGCGTTCCGGGGCTGGCGCAGGCAATTCTCGCGGAAAGCACAGCCGCCCTTGTGGAGTCGCAGCGCACCGGGCTCGCCCCCGCCGGGATGGATCCGGCCCTCTGGCAGGAGTGGGATCCCCGCTTCCAGGGCCACCTCAACCGGTTCGGCCACGCGGTCTACAACCTGGACTTCGCCAGCCCGGTGCCGGCCGATGACCCCTTGCAGCTGCTGGAGACAGTGAAGTTCTACTTGCGGGGGCAGGGCGTCGACCCGCACGAGCGGCAGCGGCTGTCAGCCGCGCGCCGGGAGAATCAAACCAGTCAGATGATCACCCGGCTGGGGCCACGCCGCCGGGCCGCGTTCCTGCGGCTGCTCCGGTGGGCACAGCGCGCCGCCCCGATCCGCGAGGATGCCCTCGCCGACGTCGGCCTGGCGTGGCCGCTACTCCGGCGGATGCTGCTCGAACTAGGACAACGGCTGGTTGACTCCGGAGTCATCGCAGAGCCCGCCGACGTGTTCTGGCTGCGCCACCAGGAGCTGCGCAGCGCCGTCGAGTTTGGCCTCGCCGGGCCGGGCGCACCGGCGGCCGTAGCCATCACCGGAGCAGACAGCCCCGTCCGCGCCCACGCCGTCGAGGAACGCAAGATGCTGTGGCGGGGCCAGGCGAAGGCCGCCGCCCCGCAACTTCTCCCGGAGAGCCCGTGGATGGAACGGGTCTTCGGGTCAATGATGCCGGCAGCCTCGCAGGGAGCGCCCGGCGACGTCATCAAAGGCGCCGGTGCCAGCTCGGGCCAGGTCAGCGCCCCGGCCCGCGTCCTGAGAGGACCCGAGGATTTCGCCAGCATGGTGCCCGGCGATGTGCTGGTGGCCCGCATCACCACTCCTGCTTGGACCCCGCTTTTCGCAATGGCCTCGGGCGTCGTTACCGACGTCGGCGGCCCGTTGAGCCACAGCTCCATCGTGGCCCGCGAGTACGGCATCCCGGCCGTGCTCGGTACCGGCGTTGCCACCCAGCGGATAGCGAGCGGCTGGCAGATCCGCGTTGACGGCGACGCCGGCACCGTCACGATCGAGCACCCGGGCGCCTCGCAGGATCAGTGAAACGCGGGAACCGCCAACGGCTGCGCCGAGCCTCCGGACCTCAGCGGCGCCAGCAATACGGCGTCGTCGTTGAGACCCGGAGCAGGCCGTAGCGTTCCAGGATCGGCCGTGAATATTCCGTTGAATCGCTGTGGATGAGCTTCTTGCCCATAGTCAGCGCGGCCTTGGCCCGTGCCGCGGTGACGGCGCGGTAGATCCCCAGGCCGCGCCACGCCTCGAGGGTGGCCCCGCCCCAGATGCCCGCGAAGTCCGTCCCTGGAACCGGTTCAAGCCGTCCCGCGCTGACGATTTTTCCCTCGTGTTCGGCGACCCACAGTTCCATTCCGTCGTCGAGGCCCGCGCGGCGCAGGATTGCCTCGGCGTTGCCGTCAGAGACGGGGCTGCCAAAGACCTCGTCCTGCATGGCGCTCATGGCCCGGATGTCCGGCTCTTCGGTCACTCGTCGCAGGCTCACGCCGTCGGGCAGGTCCACGTCCGCACACAACGCATTGGCCGGCCCGACCATCACGGACTCGGCCTCTTCCGGGGAGGATCCGTTCTCGAGCAGCGCCTCATGGAGTCCGGGCGCAGCATCGTGGCCGCGCGTCTTCCACTCAACCCGCACCATGGCAGGGTCCTCACGGAAGAACGCCGCGGTTTCGGCCACCCAGCCCGCAATCGTTGCCGCACCGGCGCCGTCCAGGCTTTGGTAAGTCACAAAACCCCGGCCGCCGGCGAAGGTCACCAGACGCAACGGGCCAAGGCGTTCGACGGCGACCGCGCTGGGGGTCTCCGCGTCCGTCCGCAACTGCTGGTCGTATGCCGTGAGAAGTTCTGAAATATTCACCGGCCCCACGGTACAACCTCGGTTCAGCCCGCCCGCCCCCGCGCCGACAGCGCAACCTCCCCAGCCGGAAACCGCTCAGCCACTAGGGTGTGAATTGCATCTCTCGCAGAGAGGTTCTGTGGGGAGTTACCGAACGGGGCAGAGATGAGAATTTTCAGGCGCGTCGTTATGCCCTTGGCATGGCTGGCCGTGTTCGCCGTCATAGCCGTGGCGCTGGTCAAGATCGCGTTTGTCGACGGGATGAAGCCGGGACAAATGCTGAACGGGCCGTCGGCGGAGGTCGCCATACCGGTGGTTCAGGCCGCCCGAGCGACCGTAACCAATTCAGTCCAGATCAAGGCAACCGTGCAAAGCGATGCTGCCGTGGGCGTCCGCAATACAACCGCCGGCGTGGTGACGCACTTGTTTGTCGCAGCGGGAGACAAAGTGACCTCCGGTGATCGTCTCTACCAGGTCCGCACTGAGGTCGCGGCCGAATCAACAGCCCAGGACACCAGCAGCCTCGCGACGGCGGCCGGCCAGCCCGATGCAGCCGGTACCCGGCAGCAGCTGAGCCGAACCGGGCCTGCCTACACCTACGCCGACGTCCTCGCTCCGGCGTCGGGCCTGCTGGAGAGCCTCACTGTGCTGCTCAAACAGCAGGTCGGAGTGGGCGAAACCGCGGGAGCCGTCAACCCGGGGACCTTCACCGTGAGCGGATCCGTCGACGCGGCCCAGCAGTACCGCCTGCTGGCCAAACCAAGCTCGGCGGAGATCGCCGTCGTCGGCGGTCCCGCCCCCTTCTCCTGCCCCACGGTCACGTTGACGGGCGCAGCCAGCGGCGTGCCAGGGGGCGCGGGCGGTGCGTCCGGCGGGGTGAGCCGCTCGGTGCCGTACGCTGCCGCCATCCCGGGCGGCGGCAGCATGCCCGAGCAGGGCGGCGCGCCGACCGGCACCATCAGCTGCGCCGTTCCGTCCGGCGTCGAGGTATTCGCCGGGCTGGGCGCGACGATGACGGTCACTGCCGGCCAGGCCACCGACGTCGTCACGGTGCCGCTCACTTCGGTGCGGGGCAGTGTGAAGGAAGGTTCAGTGTGGCTCGCTCCCGCCGGCACCTTCCCGGACTCCGCCGCGGGCTCCCCGGCAGGATCCCCGGCCGGGCCGCAGGGTGGAGAACCAGAAGAGCGGAAGGTGCAGCTGGGCCTCAACGACGGCTCGATGGTGGAGATCGTCTCGGGCCTCGCCGAAGGTGAGGCCGTGCTTGAGTTCATTCCCGGCGCGCCCGCCCAGCCGCAGCCCGGGCAGCAGTTCGCCGGCATCGCAGGCGGGTAACCATGGAGGAACTGGTGTCCCTCGCGGGTGTAACGCGGACCGTCCGCCTACCCGACGATCAAGAACTGCACATTCTCCGGGGTGTGGACCTGGCCGTCCACGCCGGTGACCACACCGCGGTGATCGGTCGGTCCGGGTGCGGGAAGTCCACCCTCCTGAACCTCCTCGGGCTGCTGGACCTGCCCACCAGCGGAGAACTTCGTTTCCAGGGGACCCCTGTGGAGCGGCTCCGCGGCAACGAACGGGCCGTACTTCGCGGGTCCTCGGTGGGGTTCGTGTTCCAGCAGTTCAACCTCCTGCCGGGCCGGAGCGCGCTGGAAAACGTGATCACTCCCCTGCTGTACGCCAGGGGATCCCAGTTCTGGCGGCGCAGGGAACTGGCCATGGAGATGCTGGACCGTGTGGGCCTGGCAGAGCGCGCCGACACACTGCCGAACATGCTCTCCGGCGGCGAACAGCAAAGGGTCGCGATAGCGCGGGCGCTCGTGCGCCGGCCCCGGCTGATCCTGGCGGACGAACCCACCGGGGCGCTCGACGTCGACACCGGCCAGGCCGTCATGGCGCTGCTCGATACCGTGGCAACCGAATCGGGAGCCGCGCTCATCACCATCACGCACGACGCTAACGTCGCAGCCCTTGCCCGGGCGTGCTACCGGCTGGAAGCAGGCGTGCTCACCCCCGCCGAGATCCCGGCGGGGGTGCCCGCGTGACCGGGGTCGTGTCCGCCCTGGTGGAGGCGTGGCAGGAACTCCGCATCAACAAGACACGCATTCTCCTGGCCCTCGTGGGAGTGGCACTGTCGGTCGCGGCCCTCACGTCGGTCGTCGGCGTCGGCGACCTCGCGCGGGAGGGGTTCAAGGCAGATTCGGAGCGGAATGGCGGCCGTTCGGCGACCCTCGCCATCGGGGTTTACGGCCCCAGCCAACCCGATCCGGAAAAACTGGAGGGCGCATACCGCGGCATCATCGAGCGGTACGGAATAACGAATTACTCGCACTCGGCATCGGCGACACAGTCCTTCCAGTTTCCCCGGGGCGTCCAGCCCGTGCAGCTCCAGGTGGTCGATCCGGGCTACGGCGTCATTCACCGGGTCGACGTAAGCCAGGGGGGCTGGTTCGCGGCGAACGACGAGGAACGGCTCGCACCCGCGCTGGTCGTGACAGAGAGCTTCTACAACGCCGCCGGACGGCCAAACCTGGCCACCAGTCCCAAAGTCACAATGGCCGGAGACCTGAAGACAACGGCTGTGATCATCGGCGTCGTGCCGGATCCCTATCCTGAGAACCCGCCGTCGGCGTTTATGCTGACGGGCGCTGCCGAGCGGTCGGGGGTCACCACCGGCGGGGCGGCAGGACCCGGGCAGCAGTTCAAGATCTGGGTCCAGGACGAACAGGCCGCCTCACTAAAGGCAGCCATCGCCTCGGACCTGGAGCAGCAGTTCCCCGGCATGCAGTCCATGGTGGACCGCTCGGACTACGCCAGCTACGGGGATCCTTTTGCCCCGGCCCAGCTGGTCGTCGGCGGCGTGGCCGGCCTCGTTTTGCTCCTGGGGGCTGTCGGAATGCTGAACATTTCCATGGTCACCGTGCGGTACCGGGTCCGGGAAATCGGAATCCGGCGAAGCTTTGGGGCCACGTCCCGGCGCATCTTCCTGGGCGTCATGATGGAGTCCGTCGTGGCAACGGCGGTGGCCGGGGTGGTAGGCGTCATGATCGCCGTCGCGGTGGTCAAGAACCCTTGGATCGAATCCAAAATCGCGCCGAGCCTGACGGACTATCCGCCATTCCCGGTCGACGCGGCCCTGCTCGGTCTGGGCGCGGCAGTTCTTGTCGGCGCATTGGCCGGGGCCATCCCCGCCGTCGTGGCGGTCCGCGTCAAGGTCATCGATGCAATCCGCTTCTAGCAAGGTAACGGGAAGGAACCCCCAGCATGACTGAGACGCCGGCAGCAGAATACGCGGAGGAACTGACGGAGATTCTGGAACTGCGGGATGTGCCGGCCGCGGCGGTAACGCGGATCGTGCGGGACGTCCAAAGCCGCATCGCCGAATCCGGTGAGGACCCTACGGCGGCGTTCGGAACACCCAGCGAGTACGCCGACAACTTCGCGCCGAAGTCGCGGATGGCCCGGTTTTGGGCTCTGGTCATTGCCGCGGTGGTTCTGGCCTCGGGCGGAACACTCGTGCTGATCTCCGGAGTCTTCGGGCTGCAGTCCCCCGCCTACGAACTGTGGGGCCTGCAGCCATGGGCACGCATTGCGATTGGCGCTCTGGGAATCGCGTCGTTCATGGCCTTGGTCCTGGCCGAGGGGGTGCGCTTTCGGCGGCGCGCCTCGGGCCGGGACGTCTGAACGGGCAGAGCCCATCGCGATCATGAGGCGGCTTCGCCGCTAAAAACCGTGATGGCGATCTTTCCGCGCACGTGTCCGGCTTCGAGGTGGCGCATGGCGTCCTGCACCTCCCCGAGTGTGTACGTCCTGTCGATGCTCGGCGTCACGGCACCGGATTCGAGGAGGGGCGTGAGCCGCTCGAGGTCGCTGGCGCGTTCCTTGGAAGCGAGCATGGCCAGGCGCTGACGCACGACCAGGGACACGAGGGGAGCCCGCAGGCTCCGGCCAAAGCCCCCTGTCCACTTGCCGCCTTCCTCGCCTCCGACAACGACGGCCGTCCCGGTGGGAGTAAGGGCCCGGCGCAGCCGGGAAAGCTTCGGGTTGCCGCCGATGTCGAGGATCACGTCGTAACGACGCGAACCGTCGGCGAAATCATCCGCAGCGTAGTCCAGGACATGGTCCGCTCCGAGGGACCGCACCAGGTCGACCTTTCCGGCACTGCTCACGCCGGTGACCTCCGCGCCGAGGGACTTGGCCAGCTGCACGGCGTAGGTTCCGACGCCGCCTGACGCGCCCAGGACCAGCACTTTCTGGCCGCGCTCCACCCGCCCGGCGTCGAGGGCCTGGAGGGCGGTGCCCGCCGAGATCGGCACCACGGCCGCCTGTTCGAATGACAGGTTGGAGGGCTTGTGGGCCAGTTTGTCCTCCAGTGCGGCGGCATACTCGGCAAACGACCCCCGGGACATCCCGTACACCTGGTCTCCCGCGGCGAACCGGGACACGGCGGAACCGACCGCGACGACGGTGCCGGCGACGTCGAGTCCAGGCACGCTGTTCTTCGGCCTGCGGAACCCGAATCCGAGGACGCGCATGAGGTAGGGGCGGCCGGTCATCACGTGCCACGTTCCGCGGTCCATGCCCGCCGCGTGCACGCGGATCAGCACTTCATTCTCTGCGATGCGCGGCCGCTCAGTCCGGCCGGAACGCAGCACGTCGGCGGCACCGTAGGCGTCCTGCACGATGGCTTTCATGGTGTCGTCAGCGGGAGCCTGGTTGTCAGCGGCCGTCGCACTGATGTGGTTTGTCATCTCGGGACCTTTCCAAAGAGGTTTTCGTACTTAGTACGGTTAATGTATCGTACTAAGTACGTACGGTCTATGGCCTTAAGAAACGTGGAGTGTGAAATGCTTGCAGGAACCAGCCCAAGCCGCCCCCGGCTGAGCCGGGAACTCGTGTTGCGCGGCGCCGTCGCGGTTGCCGACGCCGGCGGCATTGGAGCGTTGACGATGCGGTCGCTCGCGGACGCCCTCGAGGTCAAGCCCATGTCCATCTACCACCACGTGGCCAACAAGGATGAGGTTCTCGACGGCATCGTTGACACCGTCTTCAGCGAGATCGACCTGCCGGTGATCGGCGGCGACTGGCACACTGAGATGCGACGGCGGGCCGCCTCCGCCCGCGAGGCGATGCGGCGCCACCCCTGGGCAATCGGCCTGGTCGAGACGCGGACAAGCCCCGGCCCGGCAACGCTGAAACACCACGACGCCGTCATTGGCACCCTGCGTGCGGCGGGCTTCTCAGTGGAGATGACCGCCCACGCCTACGCGGTGATCGACGCCTACGTATACGGGTTCGCCCTCTCCGAGGCCACACTGCCCGTCAACGGCCCGGAACCCCTGGCCGAGGTTGCCGAGCGCATGATGAGCCACTATTCCTCCGGGGACTACCCCCACCTCGCCGAATTCTCGATCGAGCATGTGATGAAACCCGGCTACGACTACGGCGCGGAGTTCGAGTTTGGGCTGGACCTGGTCCTGGACGGCCTCGCACGGTCGATGCAGCACACTGCGGGCACCCGCAACACCTGACCCGAGTTGCTGACGCCGCAATCGTCGAGAAGACTGCAAGCATGACGCCAGGGGGAGACGCGAAAATCGTGCAGTTCCGGACCTATATGCCCCTGCGGTACCGTGCGGCGCTGGCCGGCATTGGTGTTGCTACGGTGGCCGTTCTGTTGCTCGCGGGACAGATGCCGCTGCTGGCGGTGTTTGTGGCGGCGGTTTTCATGGCGGCCATGACGATGTCCGTCCGGGTTCAACTCGACGACGTCGGCCTGTCCATCCGCGTCGCCGGCCTGTTCTCAACCACGGTCCCCTACGGGGAGATCACTGCCGTCTCCGCCGGGCCCATCACCGGATTTCTCCAGGGGATGGGTTTGCGTATTCTCCCAGGCGGCGGCACCGGATACCTCGTTGGCGGCCCGACCGTGCGCATTCAATGCAGCAACACCACCGTGCTCGTCTCATGTGCCGACACTCAACGGCTGGTCACGGGCATCGGCGCCCGGATTTGACTGAAACCGGTGGCCCGGGGGTCGGGACCGGCCCGGCCGAGCCGTCGTTTTCAGTGCCCGCGCAGCGGCCAGGGACTCCATCCCCCGGCTACTTCCCGCAGCCGGATCTCGGCGTCGTGAAGACGGGCGGCGGCGGCCGGGACGGGTTCACCTTGGCCGCTTTCCGAGCCGGAACCGTCGAACGCGTTCAGGGCGTATTCGCTCCAGCGTTTGCGGCCCACCGGGTAGCGTTCGCGGTATCCGCCGGCGGCGACCGAAAGTACCAGGAGCTCCAGCCGGTCCGCTGTTGTCTCGGCCGTTTCGTCGCAGGCGTCGCAGCCGCATACCGGAAACGGGAAGTCGTGCAGCACCCCGGCGTGCACCGCCACGCCCGGATACCCGGTCAGCACAAACGTCAGTGGCGCTGCTCCGGAACGCCGCGGCGTGACCTTGACTGACTCCAGCACGTCCTTGACGTCCAGCAGCATTTCCGCGGCATGCACCGGACTCTCGTCCACGTCGACGTCGTAAACGTCCCTGAGATGGTCGATCAGGGCACGGGCGACGGTGTGGAGCCCGGCGAAACGCTCGGGGTGGCTGTCCACGCTGTAGGCATCGGGGTCGGGCCCGTCGTCGCCCCATTGCCGGCCGTACGGAATGGGTTCCCCCTCGGGCGAGTAATAGACCGTCGTCGGCAGGTGCGGCCGGACATAGCGGGGCTGTCCGGCCGCCGGGGCCACCGGGATCGGCTGCGCTGCAGGGGCCTCATCCAGCTCTTCCTGGGCCCAGTCCGCCAGCATGGAAACGAGGCCTCGAATCGATTCGTCGTCGGCGCTGCGCAGGACGTCGAGCAGGCGATCAACCTCGAACTGCCTCACCACGTTCCCCACCGTGGGCGAAGCCCCTTCGTAGGCGGTCCACCGCGCGTCCGGCCTCAGCCCGGCGATGGTGTTCCCGGCGAATATGGCCGCCGCGGCGCCGAGCGCGCCGTCGTCCGCAAGCTGGGAGCCGTGCGTCCGCAGGAACCAGATGAGCCGTTCAGGGTCCGCGGCCAGCTCGCTGGCCCGCACGCCGTTGCGGTCACAGAATTCGATGAACCGGGCGTAGCCGACCACATGCCTGACGGCCGCCGTCGGGCCCTTCGCTGACCGGTACAGCGCCCTGCCGCGTGCCACCGCATCCGGCAGCCCGCCCGGCGTCCCTTCAAACAAATCCTCCGTCGTCCCCATAGGGCGATCCTAGCCCGGGGGCTGGCATACTCGGACGATGGCGGTCTACTTCGAATGCACAACGCGGACAAGCATGCCCAAGCCGGAATTGTTTGACCTTGCCCGCAGCATCGACGCCCACAAGGACTCGATGGCGCGCTCACGGGAAGACGCCGTCGCCGGCGTCAGGACCGGCCTGATCTCCCTGGGAGAAGAGGTGACCTGGCGGGCCTGGCACTTCGGGGTCCCGATCCGGATGACGAACCGGATCACACAGATGGAGGCTCCGGACTTTTTTGTCGACGAGCAGGTCAGGGGCCCGTTCCGGCGGTTCCGGCACGTCCATGAGTTCGGCGAGGATTCCGACGGGACCACCATGGTGGACCGGATCGAGTTCGTGGCCCCGTTCGGCCTGCTCGGGCGCGTGGCGGAGAAGCTGGTCCTGGCCCGCTATCTCCGGACGCTCATTGAGGCACGCAACCGGCACCTGGCCGCGGCTCCGCAGCGCTGACCGCGAGGACCCAGCGGATTGGGACCACCTGAGGCCGCCATCCCGGTGATCCGGGAGGGCTCGACCGGAGACGTGCAGGACTGAGAAGTCCGGCTCCCGTCCTGCACGACGGAGACTTTCCCTATTTGTTTCCGCGGCCTTCCGTGCCAGGGGATTCGGTGCGGAAGGTGAATGGAGGCCGATTTCGGGTCGTCGTCGTGAGGCGCTCAGCTGTCCACTTTCAGGCGCCGTTCCTTTCGGGTCAGCGGTCGATCGAGGCCATGTTGACCTCGTCGTGGCGTTCCCCGGCGGCGGGTCGGAGCGCGTCCAGCCGGTCCAGCTGGTCGCCGGTGAGTTCGATGCCGTCGGCCGCGGTGTTTTCTTCGACCCGGCTGACGCGGCGGGTGCCGGGGATCGGGCCAATGTCGTTCCCTTGGGTTAGCAGCCACGCGAGGGCGGTCTGCGCGGGAGTCGCGCCGATCTCGGCACCGATGGCCGTCACCTCGTCGACGATCGCGAGGTTGCGGCGGAAGTTCTCGCCTGTGAACCGCGGGTTGGTCTTGCGCCAGTCATCGTTGGCGAAGTCCTCGACGGAGCGGATCTGGCCGGTCAACAGGCCGTGACCGAGCGGCGAGTACGGGACGAAGCCGATGCCGAGTTCGCGCAGCAGCGGCAGGATCTCCGCCTCCACGTCGCGGGTCCACAGCGAGTACTCCGTCTGCAGCGCCGAGACCGGCTGCACGGCATGTGCCCGGCGGATCGTCTCCGGGGAAGCCTCGGACAGGCCGAAGTGCAGCACTTTGCCCTCGGTGATCAGGTCCGCGACCGCGCCGGCGGTCTCCTCGATCGGGGTGCCCCGGTCGATCCGGTGCTGGTAGTACAGGTCGATATGGTCGGTGCCGAGGCGCTTGAGGGAGCCCTCGACGGCGGCCTTCACGTTCGCCGCGCTGCTGTCGATCATGCCGGGGCCGCCGCCGGAATGGGAGACCAAGCCGAACTTCGTGGCGATCTTGACCTGGTCGCGGCGCCCCTTGATCGCCTGTCCGACGATCTCCTCACTCAGGAACGGCCCGTAGATCTCCGCGGTGTCGATGTGCGTGACCCCGAGATCGAGCGCGCGGTGGATGGTGCGGATCGACTCCGCGTTATCCAGGGCGCCCTCGCTGGTGTAAGTGCCGGCCATGGTCATGGCGCCGAGTCCGATGCGGGAGACTTCCAGGCCTCCGAGGCGTGCGTTCTTCATGTCTTTGTTTCCTTTCGGTGTGGTTCTCATGCTGGCGACGGCGGCTGGGCCCGTTTTTGGGCAGGCGCTAGCCATGTGCGTCCAATGGAAGTGTTGTAGGAGTTTCTTGAACGGGCTGACCGGCCGACGCCCCGGGCTCAGGGACGCGGCGGGCGCCGACAGGGAGGGTCAGGCGTCCTCGTGGGCGAGGTTGCTGGAGAGCTCGCGGTAGGCGCCGGCCTGCGCGTGGAGTTCCTTGGACTTGGTCTCGAAGACTCCGACGGCGCCGGCCCCGGCAGCGAAGCGCAACGGCGGTTCATCCAGCTTGGCCAGTTGGATGAGGGCGTCGGCAAGTTTTGCCGGGTTCCCGCCCTGCAGGCCGTTCATGCCCTTCCACGCAGTGACCGTCTGGCGGGTGCGCTCGGCGTAGTCCTCGATGGTGGATGCGGCGTAGCGTGTGGATTCCGGACTGAGCAGCTCGGTGCGGAAGAATCCCGGTTCCACGATCATGGTGCGGATGCCGAACGGCGCCACTTCCGGTGCCAGGGACTCGGCCCAGCCCTCCACGCCGAATTTTGACGCGGCGTAGGCGGTCAGGAACTCCCCGCCGGCGAGGCCGGCGGTCGAGGAGATGGTGACCAGGAGGCCTGAGCGCTGCGCACGCATGAACGGCAGGGCTGCGCGGGTGACGTTCATGGGCCCGAACAGGGTGGTTTCGATCTGTGTCCGGAAGTCCGCCGGGGTGATTTCTTCGAAGAACCCGGCGTAGAAGTTGCCGGCGTTGTTGACGAGGACGTCGATCCGGCCGAACCTGTCGACGGCGGCTCTGACGGCAGCTTCAGCCGCGGCGGGGTCGGTGACGTCCAGTTTCACGGCCAGCAGGTGCTCGGACTGGCCGATGGCCTGGGCGACCTTTTCCGGGTTGCGGCCGGCGGCGACCACCGCATGGCCGGCGGCCAGGGCCGCCTTGGCGATGTCGGTGCCCATACCGCGGCCAGCGCCGGTAATGAACCAGACCTTCTGTTCGGTCCTGGCGTTATCTTGTTCAGTCATGTTCTGTCTTTCCTGGGTTTGATGTTCCGGGCCGCGCGTGGGAGTGCAGATCCGGGGAAGTTTCGCTGATGGTTGTTTGTGGAGGCGACGCCGCCCAGCTGGCGAGGAATGCCAGCGCGTGTTCGGATGCGGAGCCTGGCTCAGAGGTGAAGGTGAACAGGGTCTGACCCTCATCGCCGGGAAGGTGAAGTGTCTCGAACTGCAGCGACAAGTCCCCCGCTACCGGATGATGGAAGCGCTTGGTTCCCGTGGTGTGGATCCGCACGTCGTGGCCTGCCCACAGCGCGGCGAACAGCCCGCTGCGTGTTGTCAGCTCGCCGACGAGCTCGTTCAGGGCCCGATCGTGGGGGTTCCTGCCCGCTTCCGAGCGCAGCATGGCCACCGTGGTGGCGGCGACTGCTGGCCAATCGGGGTAGAAGTCCCCGGCGCCCGGATCCAGGAATAGATAGCGTGCCTGGTTCGGTAGCTGGGCCGGAGCCTCCGGACCAGCAGCTGCTGCGGACTCGAATACTGGCCCATACAGCGCGCGGCCCAAGGGGTTGGCGGCCAGTACGTCCGAACGTCCGTTCTGCACCATGGCGACCGCTCCGGTCATCCCGTCCAGCAAACGCAATACTCCGGGACGGACCCGCTGCTGTGGTGGCCGGCGCGCCGTACGCCGAGGCGGCGTGTTGACCGTCCTCGCGAGGTCCATCAAGTGCGTGCGCTCTGCTTCATCCAGCTGAAGGGCGGCGGCCACCGCTTCGAGCACAGCCTCCGAGACGCCGCGTATGCTGCCGCGTTCCAGCCGTGTGTAGTAATCCGCGCTCACCCCGGCGAGCTCCGCCACTTCCTCCCGGCGCAGCCCTGGAACGCGGCGCAACTCCCCGTAGCGGGGGATGCCGGCCTGCTCCGGGCTGATCTTCGCGCGCCGCGAGATCAGGAATTCACGGATTTCGTCTTTTCTGTCCACATCCACCACGTTACGCAGGCCGGTCCGACGGTGGCAGTGTCTATCAGACACCCCCAGCCGACAGGCAATGGTCAGGATCAAATGCCGTTCCCCACGTTGCAACGTGAATAAATCCACTCGGTATAGAATCTGATCTTCCAGCCTGCTTCTGCTATCCCGGCCCATTACGGGCCAGCCGTGGCCTGGGTCATCACCCAGGCATCCGCGCAATCCCCCCGCCACCGAAGGAGTTCCCGTGAGTGACCCCCACGACCAGATGGGCCGCCACCGTCCCCGCACGGACGCGGATCTCCTCGCCGGCAGCAACGAACAACAGCGCAGCAGCCCCGCCGTGCGGGCGCCGCGACAACGGGCGCCCCGTCCGCCGGGCCCGCCTGCGCACGGGGCGGGCAGGGATGTCGCCGTTGCCCTTGCGATCGGGTTCGCGGCCGCGCTGTTGGGACTGGCGCCCTGGCTGATCACCGGCGCGCGGCTCCCGCTCCAGAACTTGTGGGGCACGCAGGTGCTGCCCGCCCAGATGCCCCTGGCACTCCTGCCGCTGAACCAGTACGAAAGCACAACGCTGGTGGCTCTCATGGTCACGGGCGGGGCGGCCGCCGGCTTCGCGGTCCGGTGCTGGTCCCCCGCGCGGCGGCTCCTGGCCACGTGGTGTGCGGCCGGGGCTGTGGCAGCAGTCCAAGTCGCCGCTGCGACTCAGGCGTTCATGGTGCTCGGCGGCGGCCTGGCGCCCGGGCAGCTGTCCAGCCTCTACCTGGCCGGCATGCTGGCCGGGGTGGCGGCCGCGATGGCTGCCGGGCTGGTGTCGCTGCTGCTGCTCGCCGCCAGATCTACGGCGCTGGCTGCCCTTGGCGTTGGCCTGGTGGCGGTGCCGGTGGTGTCCTGGCTGGCTGCCGGCGTCGGCGGGGTGGCCGGCGTCGGCAGCGTACCGGTGGTGTTGATCATGCTGTGGCGCTGGCTCCCGGCCGTGTTGGTGGGCGCTGCACTCGCCTGGTGCGGACTGCGCCCGCGGATCCGGGCCCTGGTGTGGCTGGCGGATCTGGCGTTGCTCTGGGTGGTGCCCGCGATCTTCTCAGCGGTCAGCAGCATGCTGGGTACGCGGGTGCTGGCGGGAGACCTGCCGGCGATGGCAGCGCTGGGCAAACAGGTTTTCACGGCGGCCCTCGGCCCCGCCGGCGGGGCGGGGCCGACCATACTGCTGGCGCTGGCGATCGCCGTGATCGGGACGGTCGTCCGGGAACAGACCCGGAGGAATCAGACCCGGAAGAGTCACCCGCCGACGTAGGCCGCGAGGTGCTCGCCGGTGAGGGTGGACCGGGCGGCGACCAGATCGGCCGGGGTGCCTTCGAAGACGACCCGGCCGCCGTCGTGCCCTGCGCCGGGACCCAGGTCGATGATCCAGTCGGCGTGCGCCATAACCGCCTGGTGGTGCTCGATCACAATGACGGATTTGCCGGACTCCACCAGGCGGTCGAGGAGGCCCAGCAGGTTCTGGACATCGGCGAGGTGCAGGCCGGTGGTGGGCTCGTCGAGGACGTAGACGTCACCCTTCTCCGCCATCTGGGTGGCCAGCTTGACGCGCTGCCGTTCGCCGCCGGAGAGTGTGGTGAGCGGCTGGCCGAGGGTGAGGTAGCCAAGCCCGACGTCCACCAGCCGGTCGAGGATCTTGTGCGCCGCCGGCGTCTTCGCCTCGCCGGCACCGAAGAAGTCCTCGGCCTCGGTCATAGACATGGCCAGCACTTCGGCGATGTTGCGGCCGCCCAGCTTGTACTCCAGGACTGACGCCTGGAACCTCTTGCCCTCGCAGTCCTCGCACGTGGACTCGACGGTGGCCATCACGCCCAGTTCGGTGAAGATGACGCCGGCACCGTTGCAGGTGGGGCAGGCGCCTTCCGAGTTGGAGCTGAACAGCGCCGGCTTCACGCCGTTGGCCTTGGCAAACGCCTTCCGGATCGGCTCAAGCAGGCCCGTGTAGGTCGCCGGGTTGCTGCGCCGGGACCCCTTGATGGCGCCCTGGTCGATCACCACAACACCCTCGCGGCCGGCCACCGAGCCCTGGATCAGGGAGCTTTTTCCCGAACCTGCGACACCCGTGACCACGCACAGCACACCAAGCGGAACGTCGACGTCGACGTCCTTCAGGTTGTGCGTCGAGGCGCCCCGCACCTCCATCGCCCCGGAAGGCTTCCGCACGGAGCCCCTGACCTTGGCCCGGTCATCGAGGTGGCGGCCGGTGATGGTGTCACTTGCCCGCAGCCCCTCCACACTTCCCTCGAAGCAGACGCGGCCGCCCTCGGTGCCCGCGCCGGGGCCGAGGTCAACGACGTGGTCAGCGATGGCGATGGTCTCCGGCTTGTGCTCGACGACGAGCACGGTGTTGCCCTTGTCGCGCAGCTGCAGCAGCAACTGGTTCATCCGCTCGATGTCGTGCGGGTGCAGGCCGATCGTCGGCTCGTCAAAGACGTAGGTGATGTCCGTCAGGGACGAGCCCAGGTGCCGGATCATCTTGGTGCGCTGGGCCTCTCCCCCGGACAACGTGCCCGCCGGCCGGTCCAGCGAGAGGTACCCCAGCCCGATTTCGGCGAACGAGTCGAGCAGGTGCTGCAGGCCCTTCAGGAGCGGCGCGACCGAGGGCTCCTTGAGTTCTCGGACCCACGCGGCCAGGTCGCTGATCTGCATCTCGCACAGGTCGGCGATGTTCTTGCCCTGGATTTTCGAGGACCTGGCCTCGGGGCTGAGCCGCGTGCCGCCGCATTCGGGGCAGGCCTGGAAGGTGATGGCCCGTTCCACGAAGGCCCGGATGTGGGGCTGCATCGCGTCGACGTCCTTGGAGAGCATCGACTTCTGGATCTTCGGGATCAATCCCTCGTAGGTGAGATTGATGCCCTCGACCTTGATCTTGGTCGGTTCCTTGTAGAGAAGGTCGTGCATTTCCTTCTTGGTGTACTTGGCGATCGGCTTGTCCATGTTGAATCCGGCACCGCTGAAGATGCGGCCGTACCAGCCGTCCATGCTGTAGCCGGGGACCGTGAGGGCACCCTCGGCCAGCGACTTGGTCTCGTCGTAGAGCGCGGTGAGGTCAAAGTCGGAGACCGATCCCATGCCCTCGCAGCGCGGACACATGCCGCCCAGGTAGACGGCGTTCTGCACAACGCTCTTCTCGACCCTGCCGCCGGCTTTTTCGGTGCTCATCACACCGCTGGCCTTCCGCGTCGGGACGTTGAAGGAGAACGCTGTGGGCGGGCCCACGTGCGGCGATCCCAGCCGGCTGAAGAGGATCCGGAGCATAGCGTTGGCGTCGGTGGCCGTGCCCACCGTGGAGCGGGGGTTCGCGCCCATCCGCTCCTGGTCGACGATGATCGCCGTCGTCAGCCCCTCGAGAAAGTCGACGTCGGGCCGTGACAGGCTGGGCATAAACCCCTGCACAAAGGCGCTGTAGGTCTCGTTGATCATCCGCTGCGACTCGGCGGCGATGGTGGCGAACACCAGCGAGCTCTTGCCCGAGCCGGACACGCCCGTGAACACCGTAAGGCGACGCTTCGGGATCTCGATGCTGATGTCCTTGAGGTTGTTCTCGCGGGCGCCCTGCACCCGGAGCAAACCGTGGCTGTCCGCCACGTGCGGTGCGGCCGACTGCGTTTCCGACTGTGCATCCGACGTCGTAGACATACTCATCGTGTCTCCATCTCTCGGGCACGCTGCCTCTGATGCCCCTGACGGTCATGCTAGCAGCGGTTCATTGACCCCGCGGCTCCAAATTGGAGATGTCCGTCAGCCAGATCAGGGCGGCGCTCCTGGAGGTAAAGAACGCGTGCGGGTAGTGGGTGTGGCGGCTCATGGCGGCCGCGATGACCCGGTCCACGGCGTTGGATCCAAGGACGGCGATCGCGATCACGCCGGTCGTCCGGGCGAACTCGTACCGGGCCGCCGCGGTGATCTCCACATCGGTCATTTCCGAGAGCATCGGCATTGGGGTTCCGCCGCTGATTCGCTCCACGGCCAGCATGGCGTCCCTGGCGTCCTCGACGTCGACCAACGAACCAGGACGCCAGACGGATTCAATGATTCCCGCGCGCACGCTCAGGGAATTCTTCCCTTCGGCGGCGACAGCTCGTTCAGGCATCATCGAGTTCATTGTAGGGCCTGAACTGGGACGACACCCGGCAGCGGACATCAAAAAAGGCCCTGCCGGTCTGAACTCTTGGTCCAGACCGGCGAGGCGCCTGTTCGCCGGAACTACAGTGCGGTGGAACTACAGCGTGGAAGTGTCAATAACGAAGCGGTACCGCACGTCGGAGGCGAGCACCCGCTCGTAGGCGTCGTTGATCTTCCCGGCCGGGATGACTTCGATCTCTGCGCCGAGCTTGTGCTCGGCGCAGAAGTCGAGCATTTCCTGCGTTTCGCGGATGCCGCCGATCATGGATCCGGCGAAGGACCGGCGTCCCATGATCAGGGCGAACGCATTCACCGGGAGCGGTTCCGCCGGGGCGCCCACGTTCACCAGGGCGCCGTCGAGGGTCAGCAGCTGAAGGTAGGAGCTGATGTCGATCGACGCGCTGACGGTGTTGATGATCAGGTCAAAAGTCCCGGCCAGGTCCGTGAAGGTGTTCTCGTCGCTGGTGGCGTAGTAGTGGTCCGCGCCGAGACGCAGGCCGTCCTCCTGCTTCTTCAGCGACTGCGAGAGGACCGAGACCTCGGCGCCCATGGCGTGGGCGATCTTGACGGCCATGTGTCCCAGCCCGCCGAGTCCGACGACGGCCACCTTCTTGCCGGGGCCGGCGCCCCAGTGCCGCAGCGGCGAGTAGGTGGTGATGCCGGCGCAGAGCAGCGGGGCGGCGACGTCGAGCTCGATGCCCTCCGGAATCCGCACGACGAAGTCCTCGGTCACCACCACGTGGGTGGTGTAGCCGCCCTGGGTAATGGTCCCGTCGCGGTCCACGGCGCCGTAGGTGCCCGTGTTCCCGGCGAGGCAGTACTGCTCTTCGCCCTTCAGGCAGTTGACGCACTCGCGGCAGGAGTTGACCATGCAGCCGACGCCGACGCGGTCGCCGACGGCGTGCCTGGTGACAGCCGAACCGACCTCGGTGACGATGCCGGCGATTTCGTGGCCCGGCGCCAGCGGGTAGGACTGCGGGCCCCAGTCGCCACGGACGGTGTGGATGTCCGAGTGGCAGATGCCGGCGAACTTGATGTCGATCAGAACGTCGTGCGGGCCAACGTCCCGGCGCTCGACTGTGGTGGAAACAAGGGGTTCCGTCGCGGAGGTGGCGGCGTAAGCGTTAACGGTAAGCATGGATCTCCTGCTTGTGGATGGTTTAGGGGTGGCCCCGGCGTCCGGCACGGGTCACGTGCGGCCTTCCGGCCCGGACGTCTTCGGGGGCACTACCCATCAAACACCACTGAGCTGTACGGAAGGGAGGCCCTGCTGTGAGGGGTACTGGCAGGGCCTCCCTTACGCCGCCGTACCCTCTACCGTTGAAGGTATGGACAACCAGAGCGAGACCCGGGACTTCCTGGCCACCAGGCGGGCGAAAATTACCCCGGAACAGGCGGGTCTCCCCGACTACGGCGGCAGCCGCCGGGTCCCCGGACTTCGCCGCGGCGAGGTTGCCATGCTCGCCGGGGTCAGTGTCGAGTATTACACCCGGCTGGAACGGGGAAACCTCTCCGGAGTGTCCGAGGGAGTGCTGGAGGCCCTCGCGGGTGCCTTGCAGCTGGATGAGGCGGAGCGGGCCCACCTGTTCGACTTGGCCCGGGCCGCCGGCGCCGGACGCAAGCCCCAGCGCCGCCGCGCCACCACCCACGCGGTCCGCGCGAGTGTCCAGCTCATGCTCGACGCGATCACCAACGCCCCGGCCTTCGTGCGCAACGGGCGCCTGGACGTCCTCGCAGCCAACCAGCTCGGCCGCGCCATGTACTCCGACATGTATGGCAGCCCCGCCCGCCCGGCCAACTTTGCGCGGTTCCTCTTCCTGGACGACCGCTCCCGCGGGTTCTACCCGGACTGGGAGCGTGCCGCGAATGACACGGTGGCGATCCTGCGCACCGAGGCCGGCCGCGACCCCTACGACCGCGGCCTCACCGACCTGGTGGGGGAACTGTCCACCCGCAGCGAGGAGTTCCGGACCCGGTGGGCGGCCCACAACGTGCGCCTGCACTACACCGGCCGCAAGCACCTCCGGCACCCTGCGGTGGGGGACCTCCACCTCATGTACGAGGCCCTGGATCTTCCGGCCGACGCCGGGCTGTCACTGCTGGTCTACACGGCCGAGCCCGGCTCTCCCACCGGGGACGCGCTGCGGCTGCTGGCCAGCTGGGCGGCGACCCGGCAGACGGAAACGCAGCAGGCCTAGGTGCCGGCCACGTTGCGTCCGATGATCAGGCGCATGATCTCGTTGCTGCCTTCGAGGATCTGGTGCACCCGCAGGTCCCGGGCGATCTTCTCCAGTCCATACTCGGAAAGGTAGCCGTAGCCCCCGTGGAGCTGGATGGCGCTGTTGGCGACGTTGAAGCCGGCATCAGTGGCGACCCTCTTGGCCATGGCGCAGAGCCTCACGGCGTCGGGCGCGCCGCGGTCCAGCGCGTCCGCTGCCCGCCAGAGCAGGGTCCGGGCGGTCACCAGCTCGGTTTCCATGTCTGCCAGCTGGAACAGCAGGGATTGCTGGTTGATTAGCGGTCCACCGAAGGCCTCGCGTTCCTTGAGGTAGGCTACCGACTTGTCCAGGGCAGTCTGGCCGCCGCCCAGGGAGCAGGCGCCCATATTGATGCGGCCACCGTTGAGCCCCTTCATCGCGATCCCAAAACCACTGCCTTCCTCGCCAAGGCGGTTGGCAACCGGAACCCGGACATTGTCGAAAATGACCTGGCGGGTCGGCTGGGCGTTCCACCCCATCTTTTTCTCGTTCGGACCGAACGACAGGCCCGGGGTTTCCGCCGGGACAACGATGGCCGTGATGCCGCGGTTTCCGGTGTCGGCGGTGCGGGCCATCACGATGTAGTGGCTCGATGACCCTGCCCCGGAGATGAACTGCTTGACGCCGTTCAGCACGTATTCTTCGCCGTCGCGCGCTGCCCTGGTGCTCAGCGCGGCAGCGTCGGAGCCGGCGCCGGGCTCGGTAAGGCAGTAGCTGCCCAGCGCTTCCATGGAGGAAAGCTGCGGCACCCACTGGGCGCGCTGCTCATCGTTGCCGAACGAGTCGATCATCCAGACCACCATGTTGTGGATGGAGATGTAGGCGGCGATCGTCGGATCGGCCTTGGCCAGTTCCTCGAAGATCAGCACCGCATCGCTGCGCGTTAGCCCGGAGCCGCCGAACTCCTCCTGAACATATATGCCGCCCATGCCCAGGGCGCCGGCTTCACGCAGCACGTCCACCGGGAAGTGCTTGGTCTCGTCCCATTTCGCGGCGTTGGGGGCCAGAGCCTCGTTGGCGAAGTCCCGCACCATCGCAACCAGCGACTGCTGGTCCTCGTTGAGTTCAAACATGCCCAGTCCTCCAAAGCGTAGATTTTGACTCAATGTAGTACGACGGGCCAATAATTACTAGGACTTCCTAGTATGTATTCTTCGCGGCCCCCTAAGGACCCGGCATGTCCCCAACCCCCTGCTACTTGCCGACCTTCCCGTGAAACAGCGACAGCCACAGGAACCAATTGCGACCATGAATGCCGTTGAGGCGGCGAGAATGCCCGGGGAATGGATCGCCTCGGCCAACTACCCGCGATGGCCGGCGGGCCGTGAGACGGCACACGTTTGGTTGACTTTTCAAGCATTAGTGGAAAACTAAATGCATACGCATATAGTTGCGCAGTGCGGAACACCGGCGGAACGGTGACCGTAGAAATCGCTCAGAGATTGGACTGACTCATGCAGCTCGAGAACAAGGTCGCATTCATCACCGGCGGCGGATCGGGGCTCGGTCTCGCGACCGCAAAGAACTTCATCGCCGAAGGCGCGAAGGTCATGATCTTCGACTTCAACCCCAAGTCGCAGGAAGTTGCTGACGAGATCGGCGCGAAGTTTGTCCAGGGCGACGTCTCGAAGGCCGAGAGCGTGGAAGCCGCCGTCGCCAAGACGGTCGAGGAATTCGGCAGCGTGGACATTGCCGTCGCATCAGCGGGTGTCGGCGGCGAGGGCGACGTCGTCACCTCGACTGTCGAAAACTGGGAGCGCACCAACGGCATCGACTACTCGGGCGTGTTCTACACCAACAAGTACGTCATTGAGCAGCTCCTCAAACAGGGCAACGGCGGCGTCGTGGTAAACCTCGCTTCGATGTTCGGCCTCGTGGCCGTCTCGAACAACATCGCCTACTCGGCGTCGAAGGGCGGCGTCGTGAACATGACCCGCGCCGCCGGGACGATGTACGCGAAGGAGGGCATCCGTGTGAACGCGGTGGCCCCGGGCGTCATCCGCACCCCGCTCATCGACGAGCCGACCCTTGAACAATACGCAAAACTGCACCCGGCCGGTCGCGTCGGCGAGGCGCAGGAAGTCGCCGACCTCATCACGTTCCTGGCGAGCGACAAGGCGAAGTTCATCACCGGCGCAACCATTCCGATCGACGGCGGCTACACGGCCGTCTAGCCGGAAACCTGCAGCACCCGAGGTGCGCCCCCTCCATCCGAGGGGGCGCACCTCGTTCCCGGGGAGATCATCAGCACGATCGCCCGCGACAACGCACCCGGCAGCTACTACCCAATCAGGGCCAGCACCGCGCCAGCAGTAACGACGCCGCCGGCTTCCGTGCGGACGTCCGTCAAAGTCCCAGCGCGGTGCGCTGAGATCTGGGTTTCCATCTTCATCGCCTCAAGGACGACGACGGGGTCCCCCGCCGAGACCTCGGTGCCTGGTTCGACGAGCCACTTCACAACCGTGCCTGCCATGTCAGCCCGCAACTCGCCGTCGTCAGCACCGGCAGCGCCGCCGTCGGACGCTGCATCAACGGACACTCCCGCGGGGAGGGGGCCGCCCGAGCGGGCCCAACCGTCCAGCAGATCAGCCGGCAGGCCCACCGCCATCCGGCGGCCGTCCACCTCGACCGTGATAGTGCGACGTTCGCCGTCGGGCGCGGTGTTGCTGTAGCCGGGATCGGCGGAGATGGAGACAGTTTCCGCGAAGTCCGTTTCGATCCAGCGGGTGTGGATGCCCAGGCCGGTTTCGGACGTGAAGTCCGGGGACTCGAGCACGGCACGGTGGAACGGCAGCACGGTTGCCAACCCGGTGATGCTGATTTCGGCGAGGGCGCGGCGGGCGCGGCGCAGCGCCTGCTGCCGGTCGGCGCCGGTGACGATCAGCTTGGCCAGCAGCGAGTCGAACTGCGGCGGGACGAAGGAGCCGGAGCGGACCCCGGTGTCCAGCCGGATGCCGGGTCCGGTGGGGCCGGAGAACTCCTCAACGGTACCGGGAGAGGGCAGGAAGCCGCGCCCCACGTCCTCGGCGTTGAGCCGGAACTCGAAGGAGTGCCCGCGCGGTGCCGGGTCTTCTGTGATGCGCAGCCGCTCCCCTGCTGCGATGCGGAACTGCTCCTGCACCAGGTCGATCCCGGTGGTTTCCTCGGTGATGGGGTGCTCCACCTGAAGCCGGGTGTTTACTTCGAGGAACGCCACAGTGCCGTCCGCTGCGACCAGGAATTCCACCGTGCCAGCGCCGGAGTAGCCGGCCTCGCGGCAGACGGCCTTGGCCGCGACGTAGATCTGGCGGGTCTGCTCTTCGGTGAGGAACGGCGCGGGTGCCTCCTCCACGAGCTTCTGGTGCCGGCGCTGGAGCGAGCAGTCACGCGTCCCGACGACGACGACGTTGCCGTGCGCATCCGCGAGGACCTGCGCCTCGACGTGGCGCGGCCGGTCGAGGTAGCGCTCCACGAAGCATTCCCCGCGGCCGAAGGCGGCGATGGCCTCCCGGACGGCGGAGTCGAAGGCTTCCTCGACCTGGTCCAGGGCGCGGACCACCTTCATGCCGCGGCCGCCGCCGCCGAAGGCCGCCTTGACGGCGATCGGCAGGCCGTGCTGTTCCGCGAAGGCCCGTGCCTCGGCGGCTGACTCCACCGGGCCGTCGCTGCCTGCGACCAGCGGTGCGCCGGCGCGGACGGCGGTTTCCCGGGCGGTGATTTTGTTGCCCAGCAGGCGGATGGCGTCCGGCGTCGGGCCGATCCAGGTGAGACCGGCGTCGAGGACGGCCTGGGCGAATTCGGCGTTCTCGGACAGGAAGCCGTAGCCGGGGTGGAGTGCGTCGGCGCCCGATTCGGCCGCGGCGGCGAGCAGCTTGGGGATGTTCAGGTAGGTGTCCGCGGGCGAGTTGCCGCCCAGCGCGTAGGCCTCGTCTGCGGCAGATACGTGCAGGGCGTCCGCGTCGATGTCCGCGTACACGGCGACGGATGCCAGTTGCGCGTCGTCGCAGGCACGGGCGATCCGGACGGCGATTTCTCCGCGGTTGGCGATCAGGACCTTGCGCATCAGTTACTCGCTTTTCGTTCGAAAGTGGTGTGTTCAGTGTTTGCGGAGGCCGCGTCTGTTTCAGCCGGGGCCCAGCGGAAGCGGATCTTGCCGCCGATCGGCACCTGGGCTGCGCGGTCCAGCTGGGAGTCGATCACCACGGCGATCACCGGGTAGCCGCCGGTGATCGGGTGATCGGCCAGGAACAGTACGGGGAGTCCTTCCGGCGGAACCTGCAGGGCGCCGGCGACGGTGCCCTCGCTGGCGAGTTCGCCCTGGCGGGTTCGCTGCAGCGGGGTTCCCTGCAGGCGCATGCCGACACGGTTGGACTGCGGCAACACGTCCCAGTCCTGGCCGCAGAAGGATGCCAGCGCCTCGGCGTCGAACCAGTCAGCGCGGGGGCCGGGAACGACGTCGAGCACAGTGACGCCGGCACCCGGGAAGTCCGGTTGTAGTTCGGGGTGCCCGACGACGCCGGACTCTGCCTCTCCACCGGCGGCGAAGAGTTGCCCGGCAGCAAGCGGCGCGGGGCCGATCCCGGACATGGTGTCCGTGGAGCGACTGCCGAGCACCTGGGCGGCGTCCACGCCGCCGCGGACGGCGAGGTAGCTGCGGAACCCGCTCCCCGGGGCACCGATGGTGAGGGTTTCGCCGTCGAGCAGGGCGAAGGGGGTTGCCATTGGGACGGTCCGCTGCCAGACCTCTCCGGAGTCGCCGCCTTCGGGGTCGACGTCGTACGGCGTCTCGATGGTCAGCTCCGCGGGTGCTCCGGCGACGGCGAGGACCTGGTCCCCGACGGCCTCCACCGAGAGTCCGCCGGCGACGGTCTCAACCGCGGCGGCCGACGGCGCGTTCCCGACGATGCGGTTGGCGCGGCGCAGCGAGGCCCGGTCCAGCGCACCGGCGGCGGAGACGCCCAGCCCGGAGTGGCCGTAGCGGCCGAGGTCCTGGATCAGGCTCTGCAGCCCCGGCGAGACAACCCGCAGGCCGGACGTGACCTCCAGAGCGTGTGCCGGGTGTTCCGGCGCCAGCGTCACCACGTCCCGGACGGCGCGGAACTGCACCCGGTGGCCCGGGGCGGCCAGTGCGGGCTGCTCCCGGTCCAGGTCCCACATCCTGGCGCCGGTCCGGCCGATCAGCTGCCAGCCGCCGGGCGAACGGCGCGGGTACACGGCCGAATAGTTCCCGGCCAGCGCCACCGAACCCGCAGGGACGGCGGTGCGGGGCGAGCTGCGCCGCGGCACCTCGAGGGCCTGGCTTTCCCCCACCATGTAGCCAAAGCCCGGGGCGAAGCCGGCGAAGGCCACGGTCCAGATCTGGCCGGTGTGGGCCTCGATCACGCCCTCGGCGCCGAGGCCGGTCAGCTCCCCCACTTCGGCGAGGTCCTCGCCGTCGTACACAGTGTCTATGACCACCAGCTCGCCGTCCCGCTGCACGGGGGCGGTGAGGTCGAGTTGGAGCAGGAGCGCGGCGAACCGCCGGGCGGCAGCCGACGAGTCCGCCGTGACCAGGACGGTCTCGGCCGCTGCGAGGACGTCCAGCTGGCCCGGCAGCGGGTTCTCGAGCAGCAGCGCCTGAAGTGCCAGCACGTCCTGGGTTCCGGAGAGCTCGGCGAGTACCGCGCGAGTTCCCACCGGCCGCACGGAGCGGACCTTGTGTACTGCCAGGGTTTCCCCCGCTGTCTCAATCATCAGCTGCCTTCATCGTTGCCGGTGCCTCGAATTGGATCCGCGCCGCTCAGGCGCGGGCTTCCTGCAGGAGGCGCTCTTCTTCGTCGGTATGCGGGTTGCGCCCGATGGCCAGCCCGATCACCGTCACGATCGAGGCGACCGCGAGGTAGCCGGCGATCAGGAACCAGTTGCCGCTGGCAGCGAAGAGGGCGGTGAAGACCAACGGTGCGATGGCGCCGCCGATCACGCCGGCCAGCGTGTAGGCCAGCGAGCTGCCGGCGTAGCGCAGCCGGGCCGGGAACTGTTCGGTGATGTAAGCAGCCTGGGGGCCGTACATGAAGGCGTGGAAGGCCAGCCCGATCACGATGCCGATGGTCAGCGTGAGGACCGACTTGTCCTGGATCATGACGAAGAACAGCGGGATGTACACGGCTGTTCCGACGGCTGCGATGCCGTAGACGAGGCGGCGGTTGACGCGGTCGGTGAGGGCGCCCGCCGCGGGGATCAGGACCAGCTGGAAGGCGGAGCCGATCAGGATGGCGGTCAGTACGTTGCTGGTGCTCATGCCCAGTTCCTTGGTGGCGTAGACGGCCATAAAGACGGTGAGCAGGGAGTACAGCACGTCCGGGCTGATGCGGGACAGGGCGGCGGACACGAGGGCGCGCGGCTCCTTGGTGAAGACCTCCTTGATGGGGGCCTTGGGCTGTTCGCCCTGGGCCTGGATGGCCTTGAAGACGGGGGTTTCCTCGAGCTTGAGCCGGATCAGCAGGCCGAAGCCCACCAACAGGGCCGAGGCGAGGAAGGCCACGCGCCAGCCCCAGGAGAGGAAGTCTTCGTTGCTGAGCGTCGCGGCGAGCACGGCCAGGACGCCGTTGGCCATCAGGTTGCCGGCGGGCGGGCCGATCTGCGCGGCGGAAGACCAGAAGCCGCGACGCTTGGCATCGCCGAATTCGCTCGAGAGCAGGACGGCACCGCCCCACTCGCCGCCGACGCCGATGCCCTGCGCCAGGCGCAGCAACACGAGGATGATGGGTGCGGCTATACCGATGGTGGCATAGCCCGGGAGCGCGCCGATCACCACCGTTGCGATGCCGATCAGCAGCAGGGTGGTCACGAGGACGTGCTTGCGGCCGATCTTGTCACCGAGCCGGCCGAAGATCACGCCGCCGATGGGACGGGCGAGGTAGCCCACCGCAAAGGTCGAGAAGGACAGCAGCAGCCCGACGTATTCGTCGTTGCCCGGGAAGAAGACCTTGGGAAACACCAGGGCCGAGGCCACGGAGTAGATCGCGAAGTCGTAGTACTCCAGCGAAGTGCCGGTGAGGCTCGCCACGTAGGCCTTGAGGGCACCGGGCGGCACCTTCCTCTTGCTGGCGGCCGGAGTGGCCTGGTGCGGTGCGGACATGATTTTCCTCCAGGGTGCGTGGTGCTGCCTGTGCTCGGGTGTTCGTACGGAAAGAGCCCGGTGTGGAGCCGGGTGTGAAGCGGTGGAGCTGCCTAGACGAACGCGGCGGTGGTGATGCCCGCGGCGGTGAGCGCCTTGCGGACGGCCGCGGCCATGGTGACGGCTCCCGGGGAGTCCCCGTGGACGCAGATGCTTTCGGCGCTGATCTTCAGGATGGAGCCGTCGATGGTGCGGACGGCGGAATCGGTGGCCATCCGGAGGACATGCTCAGTGACGAGAGCGGGGTCCTCCAGCACGGCTCCGGGGAGCGTACGGGATACGAGGGTGCCGTCCGGGTTGTAGGCGCGGTCGGCGAAGGCTTCGGGGACCGCGCGGAGGCCGGCGGCCTCGGCGCGGCGCAACACTTCAGAGCCCGGCAGGCCCATGATCGGCAGGTTCGGGTCCACTGACTTCACGGCGTCGACGACGGCCTGCGCCTGGGCGGTATGCGACACGATCGCGTTGTAGAGGCCGCCGTGCGGCTTCACGTACCGGACCGCGCCGCCCTCTACGGCGGCCAGTGCCTGCAGCGCGCCGATCTGGTAGACGACGTCGTCGGCCAGTTCTTTCGGATCGATGTCCAGGAAGCGGCGGCCAAAGCCGGCGAGGTCGCGGTAGCCGACGTGGGCGCCGATCACGACGTTGGCGCCCACTGCCTCCCGGCAGGTCTGGCGGATGACGCTGGGGTCTCCCGCGTGGAATCCGCAAGCCACGTTTGCGCTGGACACCGAACGGAACATCGCTGTGTCGTCACCCAAGGTCCAGCGTCCGAAGGACTCGCCGACGTCGCTGTTCAGGTCAATGGTTGCCATTTGTGATCCTCGTCTCATGATAGCCCCCTACTAAGGATGCATCACTTTCACCGATTGTTCAACAATCCGACAATTAAATCTTGGAACAATCGTGTAGATTCGGCCCCATGACGACTTCCGACGCGGGAACCCGCGCCCAGGCAGCAGCGCAGGCTGCATCGGCGGCGCGGCTGCGCGTGACGGTTCCCTCGGTGGCGGACCGGGTGGCGGCGGAGCTTCGCCTGCAACTGGCGGAAGGGGTCCTTCTGCCTGGCGCGAGACTGACCGAATCGACCATCGCGGAGGAGCTCGGCGTGTCCCGCAACACCGTCCGGGAAGCCTTTGCCGAACTGGCGGCGGAGCGGCTGGTGGTCCGGCTGCCCAACCGTGGCGTGTTCGTTGCCAGCCTGGGACCGGGGGACGTCCATGACGTCTACACCGTGCGCCGCGCCGTCGAGGTCAGTGCGATCCGGAGCGGCGGCAGTCCGGAGCGGGTGGCAGCCGTCCGTGCCGCGGTCGAGGAAGGCCGGGCTGCGGCGGCGGCCGGCGACGAGGAAGCCCTGGGTACCGCGAACCAGCACTTCCATGGCGCCATTGTGGCGCTGGCGGAAAGCCGCCGGCTGGACACGATCATGTCCCAGGTCCTCGCCGAGATGCGCCTGTTCTTCCACAAGGCCACGCTGGATGCGCACTTCTACCGCGGCTACCTCGACGACAACGAGGAGATCTGCGCGGCCCTGGAAGCCGGCGACCTGGACCGCGCCGGGGACCTGCTGCTGGCCTACCTGGACCGCTCGGAGGCGAAGCAGAAAGCCGTCCACGGGGACTGAGCGCGCCGGATCGGCGCCGGCGATGCGAGGTCCGCGGCCCCCGCCTTCACGACCGGCCCACGTCAAAAATCCAGCCGAAGACTCCCCATCATTGACAGAACGTAATACCCGTCACATAATTGTGGAACCGATTCCATGGAATCGATTCCATGAGCAGTTTCAAAGGCAGTCCCACAACGAGGTGCGCAGCAGTGACAGGACCATCCATCACCATCAAGGACGTGGCGGCACTCGCCGGCGTCTCGCCTGCCACGGCGTCAAGGGTGCTGTCCGGAAACCCGGCCACGTCGCCGCAGTCCAGGCAGAAAGTGGCCGCAGCCGTCACTGAGCTCGATTTCCACCCCAACGCCCAGGCGCGCGCCCTCCGTTCCACCAGAACCAATGTCATCGGACTGCTCGTGTCCGATGTGCGCAACCCGTTCTTCGCCGACCTTGCCCATGCAGCCGAGCAGGCCGCCCTCGCCGAGGGACTCGTCACCCTGCTGGGAAACGCCAACGAGAGCATTCCGCAGCAGGACCGGTACCTGGATACCTTCATCTCACAGCGTGTTGACGGCGTAATCGCCGCACCCCAGGGCGAAGGAAGTTCCAGCCTTCGCGCGCTGCTGGAACGGGACATCCCCACCGTGTTCGTTGACCGGACCGTCGACGGCGTCGACGTCCCGAGCGTGACCACAGACAGCGACTCCGGAATCCGCCAGGCCGTCGAGCACCTCGTCCGGCAGGGCCACGAACGCGTCGGGTACATCGCAGGGCCTCAAACCACATCCACCGGTCGGGACCGACTCAAGTCCTTCTCCCGCGCGGCCCTGGACTTCGGGCTCAGCACGGACCCGGCCCTGACGTATTTTGGCGACTTCCAGTCCGCCAGCGGCTCCGCCGGCGCGCACCACCTGCTGGGCCTCACGCAGCCGCCGACCGCGCTACTGGCCGCCGACAGCCCCATGGCCGTCGGAGCCCTGGCCACTTTGAACCGGAAAGGGCTGCGGATCGGCCGGGACATGGCCCTCATTGCCTTCGACGACATCGAATGGTTCTCGCTCCTGGATCCCCCGCTGACCGTCATCTCCCATGATGTGGAGGCGATGGGCCGAACCGCTGTGAGGCTGCTGCTCGAGGTCATCGACGGACGGAGGCCCGAATCGGTCGTCCTCCCGAGCGAACTCATTGTCCGTGCCTCCTCGGGCACTGCGGACCCCACCCTGGGACAGCCGTGACAGCAGCAGCACCTTTCCGTTCAGCGCCTCTGGTTTTGCCCTTGGGGCACCATCCATCACCACCGAAGGAGCAGGTCTAATGAACACGGTTTTTGTGGTCGGCAGCCTCAATATCGACCAGAACATCCGCGTGCGAGCCCTGCCCCGGGCGGGCGAAACCGTCCCGGGATCGGACGCAACGTTTAGCCCCGGCGGCAAGGGCGGCAATCAGGCCGTCGCCGCGGCCAGGGCCGGCGCCACGGTGAAATTCACCGGCGCAGTGGGCGATGATGCCCACGGCCGCCGGATCCTCGAGGTCCTCTCCGAGGCCCGCATCGACACCGGCCATGTGCGGGTCAGCGGCACCGCCGCCACGGGAACAGCCGTCATTGCGGTCGACGACCAGGGCGAAAACCAGATCATCGTCAGTCCCGGCGCAAACTCCGGGGTCACCGCCGGCGACGTCGAAGCCGGACTCGCCGCCGTGCGCGCCGGCGACGTCCTGGTCCTTCAACTGGAGATCCCGGCGGCGCTGGTCCGGCAGGCCGCGCGGACCGCGAAGGGCCGCGGGGCGTTCGTCATCCTCAACGCCGCCCCCGCTCCCCGGGAGATCGACGGACTGCTCGACGACGTCGACCTCCTGGTGGTGAACGAACAGGAAATCGAAGTCCTGGCGGGCCTCGCCGGGATACGCGGGAGCCACCTGGACCTCGTCCGGACGCTCCCGCCAATCCTTGGTCCGGCCATCATCTGCACCGCCGGCGCAGAAGGCTCCCATACGGTCCTCGACGGCAACCCTGTGCACGTCCCGGCGACGGAGGTGGCCGCCAAGGACACCACGGGAGCCGGCGACACGTTCGTGGGCTACCTCGCCGCGTCCCTGGCCGGCGACCCCCGCGGACTGCCTGCCGCAATGGTTCACGCCACCCGCGCTTCGGCTCTCGCAGTCACGCGCAACGGCGCTATGGAATCGATTCCATGGCGTCGTGAAGTACAGGCGTCCGCGCCGCTCCCCGCAATGCCCAGCCTCGTCGTCCCGAACTAAGGAGACCCATGAAAATCGCACTCGGCAACGATCACGCCGGCTTCCCCCTGAAGGCGTTTGTCCAGTCAGTCCTGGAGGACCTCGGCCACGAGGTCATCGACTGCGGGGCCCCCAGCGAAGCCCCCGTCGACTTCCCGGACATCACCCGCGCCACCTGCGATCTGGTCCGCTCCGGCGAGGCGGAGCGGGCAGTCCTCGTCTGCGGGACCGGCGTCGGTGCCGTCATGGCGGCGAACAAGATCCCGGGGATCCGCTGCGCACTGGGCCACGATGTCTACTCCGCCCACCAGAGCGTGGAACACGACGACGCGAACGCCATCGCCATGGGCGCCTGGCTGATCGGCCGGGCCACCGCCAAAGAAGTCCTCCAGTCCTTCCTCGACGCGAAGTTCGACAACGACGAGGACACCATCCGGCGGGTCCAGAAGCTGCGCGAAATGGAACTCGAGGGAGCACGGGAACTGGCCGCCGAAATCTGACCGACCGGTCTGCACGACAAACGTATACCTGGCCTTCGGCACACTGCCCAGGGCTGTCCAGCAATATCAAAGGAGATATAGAACATGACGGCAGAAATCACCGATCGGCCGCGCCAGGCCGCCCACGGTTCCCCCGGAAAGATCAAGACCGCGATGGCTTCGGCCGCCGGTACGTGCGTGGAAAACTACGACTTTGTCGCTTACGGCACGGCCGCGGCCCTGTACTTCGGCAAGGTCTTCTTCCCCAACACGGACCCCGTGGTCGGAACGCTCCTGGCCTTCGCCACCTTGGCGGTGGGATTCCTGATGCGGCCCATCGGCGGAGCCGTCGGCGGATACCTCGGCGACAAGTACGGCCGCAAGCCAGTGCTCGTCGGCGCGCTGCTGACCATGGGCATCGCCACCGTCCTGATCGGCTGCCTCCCCACCTACGCCCAGGTCGGCATCGCTGCGCCCATTCTGCTGGTCATCATCCGGATGATCCAGGGCCTCGCCTTCGGCGCTGAATGGGGCGGCGCCGTCATGATGACGTTCGAGCACGCACCGTGGAAGCAGCGCGGCCGTTTCGCCGCCATCCCGCAGGCGGGCAACCCGCTGGGCATCACCTTGGCCAACGCCGCGTTCCTGCTCTCCGCCTCCCTGCAGACCGACTGGGCCTGGCGGCTGCCGTTCCTCGCCAGTTCCGTCCTGATCGTCGTCGGCCTGGTTGTCCGGATGAAGCTCGAGGAATCCCCCGAGTTCGAACACACCAAGGCCATGGGCGCGATCGTCAAGAACCCGCTGACCACCGTGATCAAGAACGACTGGCAGAACATCCTGCGGGTGATCTCACTGCGGATCGTGGAGAGCTGCGCGTACTACGTGACGGCCACTTTCCTGCTGTCCTACATCGCGAAGAACAACCCCGACGACCGGGCCATCGGCCTCACCGGCATTGTGATCGCCAGCCTCCTTGCCATCCCCGTCACACTGATCGCCGGCGCACTGACCGACCGGATCGGCCGCCGCAAGCTCTACCTCGGCGGAACCATTGCCGTCATTGCCTTCGGTTTCCCGATGTTCCTGCTCAGCAACACCGGCAACCCGTTCCTGATCGTCCTGGCGTTTGTGATCGGCATCGGCATCATCCACGCGACGTTCACCGGCACGCAGGGCGCCTGGTTCGCGGAGCTGTTCCGGACCAACACCAGGACGTCCGGCGCCTCCATCGGATACCAGGTCGCCGCGTCGATCTCCGGATTCGCGCCCTTCCTGGCCGTGCTCCTGGCCTCGGTCTTCGGCTGGGCCGGCGGCGCCTCGCTGTACGTCCTGGTGGGTGTCATCGGCTTGATCGGCGTGCTGAACACCCGCGAAACCTGGGGCGCCAAGGAAAAGGCTGAAGTCGACGCCATCATCGCCGGCGAGCCGGTCGCCGTCGCCGCTGGCCGGTCGGAGGATTCCGCCGTCCGCTAGCGGCAGGGCGCAGGGACGCGGCCCGGGCCCGCCCCTCGTGGGGTGGGTCCGGGCCGTGTCCGTTGGCTGCCCGACGGCGGCTGCCGCATGGGGCGTCAGGCCGCCACTTTGCCCGGCTCCAGGGCAGCCGCCGCATCCGGAACCGGCGCCGCACGTTTCGCCATCCGCCGCGCAATGACGGCACAGAGCACCAGCTGCATGGCGTGATACATGATCACGGGCAGGATCACGACGCCGGCCAGCGGACCAGGGAAGAGGATCGCCGAGATGGGCAGTCCCGCGGCGAGGCTCTTCTCGGAGCCGCCGAACATGATCGCGGTGGCATCCGCCCGGTCGAAGCGCATCTTTCGCGCCACGAAGAACGTGAGAGCCAGCATCAGGCCCAGCATCAGCGCACAGATTCCGGCTGCCACGACCAGCTGGTGCCGCGGCAACCGGTCCCAGACGCCGTTGGCCACCGCAGTACCAAAGGCCGCATACACCACCAGGAGAATGGCCCCGCGGTCCACCAGCTTCAGGGGCGCGGACCGGCGCTCGGCCCAGCGGCCCAACCGCCGGTTCAGCAGCTGGCCCAGGAGGAACGGCACCACGATCTGCAGCACGATCCGGAGGGCCGATGCGGCATTCATGCCACTGAAGGAGCCGAGGAACAGCGCCACGAGCAGGGGCGTCACCACGATGCCCAGCAGATTGGAGATCGAGGCGGCGCACACCGCAGCGGCGGTGTTTCCCCGGGCAATCGTGGTGAACGTGACGGCGGTCTGGACGGCTGTCGGCAGCATCGTCAGAAACAGCAGGCCCGCGACGAGTTCCTGCGTCAAATACCAGGATGACCCGGCGGCCACACCCAGTCCCAGCAAGGGGAAGAAGACAAAGGAGAACCCCGCGATCAGCAGATGGAGCCGCCAGACCCGCAGCCCGCCCACCGCCTCAGCCGTCGAAAGCCGCAGTCCGCTGATGAAGAACTGGACGGCTATCGCCGCCGTTCCCGCCACGGAGAGGACCCCCTGGGCGGCGGCGTTCGGGGGCAGCAGTGACGCAGCGAGCAGCGTCAGCAAGAGCGCAACTACAAACGGATCCAGCCAGGAGAACCGGCGGCGGAACCAGCCCGCCGCGCGTCGAACAGCATTCATCAGGTTTCCTTCGGATCGACAAGTGCAACTAAGAATACTGTAGACACTTATACAAAAAGACGAAATGTGTAAACCTTGGGTAAAATCCGGACCTAACAGCTACCGGGTGAATCTGTAGACAGTAGTCTTTAACGATGATCCTGCAGGAAAGCCTCGTCTCCCTCGCCGCAAATGAGATCCGGAAGCTGATCGTCAGCGGGGAACTGGGCCCGGGCGACAAACTGAACGAACCTCCCCTCGCCGAGCGCCTGGGCATCTCCCGGCCGCCGCTGCGCGAAGCCCTCCGGGTGCTCGAAAGCGAACGCCTCCTGGAGCAGACCCCCCGCCGCGGCTACCGCGTAGTAGCAATGACCGACGCCGACGTCGAGGAGATCTACTCGCTGCGGCGGGCACTGGAGATGTTCGCCCTCGACCTGCTGCTGGCCCAGCACGACGCGGCCTCCTTCGACGCCCTGGACCCGATCATGGCCACCATGCGCGCGGCCGCAACGCGCGGCGACAGCGCCGGCGTCGTCCAGGCCAATGTCCAGTTCCACACCGGAATCGTTGAGGCGGCCGGGCATGGGCGGCTGACCGACGCATACCGGACCCTTATGCTCCAGATGCAGCTGAGCATGGCGGCGAACGTGCGCAGCGAGGCCCGCACCAAAGGCGATTTGACCAAGGGCTGCGACCGGCACGCCGCCCTGCTGGAGTGCTTACGCACCGGCGACGCCGACCGGATCCGGCGGGAATTCGCGGAACATGGCGAGCGGGACTACCTGGACCGGAACGCGGTAGCAGGCGGCACCCCGGCGGCCAGCGCATGACGGCCCCGCTCCTGGCAGCGCTGAACACTGGCTTCCCCGACGCCACGGCGATCGCCGACGCTGTGCGCGGCGGCTCCCGCACCGCCGTCGACGTTCTGGCCGAGGCCCGCGCCGCGTCCGCCCGCGCATCAGCGCTCAACGCCTTCATCACGGAGGACTGGGACGCGGCGGAAGCCGCTGCCGCGGACCTCGACCGACGCCGTGCTGCCGGCGAAGCGCTCGGCCCCCTGGCCGGCGTTCCGTTCAGCGTCAAAGACGTGATTGCCGTGGCCGGGCTACCGGTGACGGCAGCCAGCCCGGCGTTCGCCAAGACGGTGGCCACAACGACGGCGCCCGCGGTGCAGCGCCTGCTGGACGCCGACGCGATCATTCTCGGCAAAACGAACTGCCCCGAGTTTGCGTTCGGTATGACCTGCGACAGCCCGCTTCTGGGCCGGACCACCAATCCGCGCTTCCCGGAAACCACCCCGGGAGGATCCAGCGGCGGCGAAGCGGCCTCCCTTGCGGCCGGCATCTCCGCCCTCGGTGTCGGCACGGACTTTGGCGGGTCCGTGCGCTGGCCGGCACAATGCGTTGGCGTTGCCGCCCTGCGCCCCGGACTGGACACGATTCCCGGCGACGGCCAGGTACCTGGCGCAGGCGGAAACTTCGGCACGGACGGGACCGTGCCGGCCGCCGGCCCCGGAATGCAGGGAGCCTTCCAGACCATCGGACCCATGGCACGCTCTGTTCGTGACCTCCGCACGGCTTTTCTGGTGATGTCCGGGCTGCCCGACGCCGGGACGGTCACCGCTTCCGGGCAGCCCGGCACGCGCAAACTCCGCATCGCCTGGACCGACGCCGCCGTGCTGGGGCCGGTGCGCCGGGAGGTCGCGGCCCTCATGGAACGGCTCGCCGCCCGGCTGGCTGCGGAAGGCCACGACGTCCACCACACCCCTGAACTGCTCGCCGACTGCCTGCCCAGCTACAACACCCTGCGGGCGGTCGATCCGATGCTGGACCACGCGGCCGCGGTCACGGGCCTCGAACACAAGATCACAGCGGCAAACCTGCAGACCATCACTGCATCCCTGGCGGCGCCCCAGGCGGACGTGGAGCAGGCCTGGCGCGCAGCGCAGGCGGCCCGGGCCGCCGCCGTCCATCACATCACGGCCTTCGACGTCGTCCTGCTGCCCGTGGCCGGCGGGCCCGCCTCGGACCCGGACGGGCAGCTGGACATCGACGGCCGGGCCGTGGAGGGCTGGGAAATAATGGGACACTGCCGCGCCGTCACCCTGACCGGCTGCCCCGCCGTGTCGCTGCCGGTGGCGCTCTCCGCCGAAGGCTGGCCGTTGTCGGTACAGGTTGTGACCGGACCCGGCGGCGAGCTATCGGCCCTGGAGTTCGCCGCGCAGCTGGAAATCCTCGGGCTCTGACCGCGGCGTCTGCAAGCCCTGGCAGTATCTCCGATCGTAAGACTGTCTACAGAATTCACAATTTACAAACCGGAAACGAAGCAGGCGGTTTCCCGACACACAGGAGCCATAGCGTCTTACTCGTCAGGCCAACATCACTGGCACCGAGATCACTGAAAGTGGGACGCACCGCATGTTTTCACCCAAGAGCAAGGCCGCCCTGGCAGCAGCGTTGGCCGCACTGGCCCTGTCCGCGACGGGCTGCTCCGCCAGCACCAGCGCCGCCGCTGACTCAACAGCCAAAGAGAAGTTCACCATCGCCACCAGCGGCACGTTCCGCCCCATCACCTTCTCCGAAAGCGGCAAGCTGACCGGGTTCGACATCGAGGTCGGGACACTGATCGCCGACAAGCTGGGCATGGAGGCGGAGTTCGTCGAGGGCCAGCTGTCGGGGCTGCTCCCGGGCCTCAACAGCGGAAAATTCGATGCCGTCATGTCTGGCCTCACCATGACCGAACCGCGCAAGCAGTCCATCACGTTCTCCACCCCGTACCTCGCAGACGGCGCCGTCGCTGTCGTCTCCAAAAGCAACTCCACCGTCCAGGACGTGAGCAAGCTCGACGGCCTCAAGGTGGGGGCAATCGGCGGCTCCGGCACCGAATCCGACGTCAAGGGCATCGGCGGCTTCAGCGAGCTGAAGGCCTACCCGGGCGCCCCCGAAGGCTTCTCCGACGTAGCCGCCGGCCGCATCGACGTCTTTGCCACCGGCCGGATCGCAGCCGAGAACTTCATGAAGAACTCGCCCACGGCCTCGGAGCTGAAGATCGTCGGGGACGTCTACGGAACCAAGGCCGCCGGCGTCGGCCTGCCGAAGAACGACACCGAGATGAAGCCGAAGGTGGACAAGATCATCGCCGAACTCAAGGCTGACGGAACCCTGGCGAAACTGAACCAGAAGTGGTTCGGCTTCACGGTCGAAATCCCGGCGGGGTAACCAGCGCCATGAACGTCTCTGAGCCCGGCGCTGTTGCCGCCGAATACTTCCCGATCTTCCTGAGCGGCGCCCTCACCACCCTGGGCATCGTGGCGGCAGCCATAGTCTGCGCCACGGTCCTCGGCTACGTGATCGCGACTCTGCGGCTCTCCCGGATCCGGGGCCTGCGGATCTTCGCAGCAGCCTACGTCTGGTTCTTCCGCGGCCTGCCGCTGATGTTGTCGCTGTTCTTCTTCTACTACACCAAACCGTTCGGGCTGACCCTGGACGCGTTCACCGCGGGCCTGATCGCCATGAGCCTGAACTCGGCGTCGTTCTTCTCGGAAATCATCAGGGCCGGGCTCAAATCGGTCAACACCGGACATCTGGAGGCCGCGGACTCCGTCGGCATGAATCCCGTCCAGAAATTCCTGCGCGTCACCGGCCCCGAAGGGATCCGGCTCATGACGCCGCCCTACATCAACAACTGCATCATCATGCTCAAGGAATCGGCGCAGATCTCCGTCATCACCGTGCCGGACCTCATGCTCCAGGGCCAGAAGGCGTACAACTCCACCTACAACGTGATGGAAACACTGGGCGTAGTCGCCGCGATGTACCTCGTGATGACCAGCCTCCTCATGGCCCTGCAGGTCGTCATTGAGAAGAAGACCGGCCGCAAGATGGGCACCACAAAATCACTGCGCGAGGCTGTAGGGAGCATGGCATGATCAGCATCACCGGATTGACCAAGAGCTACGGCTCCAAGGAAGTGCTCAAGGACGTTGACCTGCGGATCCTGCCGGGCGAGGTGGTGGCCATCATCGGCCCCAGCGGCGCCGGCAAGAGCACCCTGCTGCGGTGCATCAACATGCTGGAGGTTCCCGACTCCGGGCGCATCCACGTGGACGGCCGGCAGGTGTTCTACACGCCCAATGCGCGCGGGAAGCTGGGTGTGCTGGACCAGTTCCGGCTGACCTGGCTGCGCCGGGAAATCTCCATGGTGTTCCAGCAGTTCAACCTCTGGCCGCACCGGACAGTGTTGGAGAACCTGCTGGAAGGGCCGGTCATTTCCAAACGCCAGAAGAGGGCCGACGCCGAGCCCCGCGCCCTGGAGAAGCTCCGCTCCGTGGGCCTCGAGGAAAAGGCCGATGCCTACCCGGCGGACCTCTCCGGCGGACAGCAGCAGCGCGTGGCCATCTGCCGGGCCCTCATGATGGATCCCAAGGCCATCCTCTTCGACGAGCCAACCTCGGCCCTTGACCCCGAACTGGTCAACGAGGTCTTGGACATCATGGCCAAGCTCGCCCGCAGCGGCATGACCATGGTGATCGTGACGCACGAAATGAAATTCGCCCGGGAAGTGGCAGACCGGGTGATCTTCATGGAACACGGCGGGATCGTCGCGGAAGGGCCGCCGGAAGAGGTCTTCCAGCACCCGCGGCTCCGCGTCTACGCCTCGCATTTGAGCCACTAAGTGGCACGCTACCCGTTCTCCCTGACGACGACGGCGGCCCGTGCGGCTTCCAGTGGACACCCGCACGGGTCCGCGCGTCCGGACGTCCGGCCGTTCCTGAGCTGTGACGCCCTCCCGGGCGTGCAGCTGCCGGGCCAGCTGATCGGGATCGGGGAGAACTTCTGGCCCGGGACCGCCGGAGGCACCGCCCCGTACCGGCGGTCCCGGGACCGGATCCCCCTGGTTTTCGGCAAGTTTCCGGGCAGCCTCGCCGCCGACGGGCAGGAAATCATGCTGGACCCGGACCTTTCGGCCACAGTGGTGGCAGAAGGGGAACTGGCCGTGGTGATGGGACGGACACTCAGGGACGCGGCCGGCCCGGAGGACGCCCTGTCCGCCGTGGCCGGCGTGACCGTGGCCAACGACGTGTCCGCCAGGGACCTCCAGGCCGCGGATGTCCAGTCCACACGTGGCAAGAGCCTGGACTCCTTCTGCCCGCTGGGACCGGACCTCGTCACCCTCGATGAGCTGCCCGATCTGCAGGAACTGCGGATCATCACGCGGATCAACGGGGCAGCGGTCCAGGACGCACCCACCGCGGACATGGTGTTCCCGGTGGCAGAGCTCATCATTTTCTGCTCCCGTTTTATGACGCTCTACCCTGGCGATGTCATCCTCACCGGCACACCCTTCGCAGCCGACGAATCCGGCCTGGAACTCCGCCCGGGCGATATTGTCACAGTGGACATTCCCGGCGTCGGGGTCCTGACGAATCCCGTCACGTCCCGCCCTGGGCGCCGGACCCGGTGACGGGATCCCCCGGGCCGCCCACTGGTCTGGTCCTCAGCGCCTACAACGCAGCCCCGGCCCTTGATGCCTGCGACCCGGCCACCGAGACCGCCTATCTCGCCGCAGTCTCCGCCCTTCCCGGAGTGGGCGGCCTCGAAATCCCCTTCTACGGCGACGGATTGCACCGTCACGACAGTGCCGGCTTCCTGGCGTCTGTGCCGCAGCTCCCGCCCCGCCTGCAGTTCACCCTCACCACGATTCCGGACACCATGGACAGCATGGCGCGGGACCCCGCCGTCGGCCTGGCGTCCACCGATCGAACCGGCAGAAAAAAGGCCCTGCGGAACGCCTTCCGGGCAGCCGACGCGGTCCGGCGGTTGAACGACGCCGCCGGACGGCAGGCCGTGACCGCGGTCCACATCTTCAGTTCGCCCCGCCCGGACGCCGCTGGACGGGGGGCCGACGCCGGGGCGCTCCGCACATCACTGGCTGAACTGGCAGGCTACCGCTGGGACGGCGCCCGGCTTGTCCTGGAGCACTGCGACGCGGCGGGCGGCCACGGGCCCGGCATCAAGGGGTTCCTCCCGTTGGAAGACGAGATCTCGGCGACGCTGGCCGCCGGGGCGGGGACCGGACTCGCCGTGAACTGGGCCCGTTCGGTCATAGAACAGCGCGACGCTGCTGCGCCGGTTCGGCATGCCCGGCTGGCTTTGGAGGCCGGAGTACTGGCCGGCGCAGTCCTGTCCGGATGCGCCCCGGTGGACACGGCCTTCGGTCCGGCCTGGGACGATGTCCACCTCCCGCCTGCGCCAGTGGCGCACGCTTCCCTCCTCACCGCGGCGCGGATCCGTGACTTTGCCGCCGTTCTGCAGCGCCCCGGTTCCCCAGCTCCGCCGTACCGCGGCCTGAAGGTCTCAGCCCCGCCCGGCTCGGACTGGCAGGAGCGGGTCGCCGTCGTGGCGGCTTCGCTCGCAGCGGGCCTGGCCGCCGGCTGGCTAGTTTCCCCGGCGTGAGGCGGGCAGCCGCCCGCGCACGGAGGCCAAACCCCAGACCATCAGCAGGCAGGCGACCAGCAAGAGACCTGCCTCGCCCAGGTCGATCCCGCCCAGCCAGGTGGTGACCGGATCCTCGAGCCCGAATGCTGCGTTAAAGAAGCCACCCAAGGTGATGAACGAAATAAACAGGGCCGACATCGCGGAGATGCCGGTGATCAGTGCGTTGAAGCCCAGGCGCCGTTGGGGGTTGTGGATGGCGGAGCTGTACATCCGCATCATGGCAACGCCGTTGGTGGTGTCGCACAGTGTCATGGCCGCGGTGAATGCCAGCGGAAGCGCCAGGAGGGCCAGCGGGGAAACCCCTGCCAGGGAGGCCGCCGTCGCCATGACCAGCAGCCCGATGGTGGTGGCGGTGTCGAACCCCAGGCCGAAAAGGAACCCAAGGACGTAGATGTTCCGGGGCCGCTGGACCCCGGCCAGGGGCTTCGCCAGCAGCCGGGCAACGAATCCCCCGGCCTCAAGGTCGTGGTCCCGCACGTCTCCGCCGGCCTGCACGCTCCGGTAGGCCCTCGCGGCCCGGAGGAAGGCGGATCCGTTGAACAGCCCCATGGCAAGCAGGAAAATCCCGGAGACGCCGCTGCCGATCAGTCCCAGCACAAGGTTTCCTGTGGTGCCGTCCTCCATAAACTGTCCCACCATTGCGGCGCCGCCCACCACAAGGAGCCCGGCCAGGATCACCACCGAACTGTGGCCCAGGCTGAACGCGAAGCCGACGCTCACCGGGTCCTTCCGCTGGGCCACGAACTTCCGGGTCGAATTGTCGATGGCGGCGAGGTGGTCCCAGTCGTAGCTGTGCTTGATGCCGGCCATATAGGCAGTCAGCACCAGGCCAAGAGCCAGCGGCTCCCCCGCCGTCACCAGACCGGCCAGGAGAAGCACGACGGCGGCCGCGTGCAGGGCAACGACGGCGCCGAAGGTCACCAGCAACCTGGTCCGCAGCGGGAGCTGCTCGCGCTGACGGTACATGGCGGCGAACTCGGTCAACGTCGTCATCAGTATTTCCTTAGGTCCAGGGGCGCCGTGCCATGCCACCGCCGACGGAGCAGGGCGCTGCACGCGCCCAGCAGCCTGTTTAGTTCTTCGGTGCTGTTCGAGAGGGACCGGAGAACAAGGCCGCTGATGCCATCAACTGTGGCAGTCAGGGAGACTCCTGTGTAGGCGTCATGCCCGTCGGTCAGCACATGCAGTTCGTCGGCGAGTGCCTGGTCGACGCGGCGATCGACAACAATCAGCGATCCCACATGGCTGAAGCCCTCCATGAACCCCAGGCCGGTGACGTCGTGCTGCGGCGGCCGGATCAGCAGGTTGTCGAGCGCCAGCAGCCCGCCGGATTCGATGCGGATTTCGGTCCGGAGCCGCAATTCCTCGTAGCGGAATGACGCCCCGTCCGGCGACCAGCCGGGGGTAATGACCTCGGACATGACCAGGCTCGACGTCGGGTGCAGGGTGATGTGCGTGTTCTGCCGGTAGCTGGCCTCCCGGTAGGCGATCACCTGGTCCGGAGCCAGCTCCAGCTGCGCCCCCGACCCCAGCCGCAGGCGCATCCGCTGCTCGGCAAACGAACCCGGCGTCCGGTAGATCTTGGTGGCCGACTGTGTGGTCAGCAGCAGCTTCGCACCCTCCGCCACCTCCACATCAATGACATAGAGGTCGGCCCCCAGATACGCCCCGCCGGGATTCACCACCACATAACAAACCTGCCCGGAATCATCCAGATAATGCGGCCGCAAAACCCGCAAGGCGCCTTGATGAAACTGCTGCGACGCCACCGACTTTCCTGCCCGGTCAGTGACGACGAGCTGGAGCTCCCCCATCGGCGACTTAACCGCTGAGGCGGCGAGGCCGGATTTTGGGGCCGCGGCGTGGCGGGCACCGCGAAGCGGGCACGGCCCCAAATCCGGCGCAGCCGCCGGACTCAGCCGTACGGCGCTCATGACGCCAGGTCGAGCATCAGGACATCGCGCCGCACCCATTCGATGACGCGCTCCAGCCCTTCGTCGGTCTTGAGGTTCGTGAAGCAGAACGGCTTCCCGCCCCGGAATTCCTTGGAGTCCCGCTCCATGACGGAGAGGTCCGCGCCGACGTGCGGCGCGAGATCGGTCTTGTTGATGATGAAGAGGTCGGACTTGATCATGCCCTGGCCGGCCTTCCGCGGGATCTTCTCGCCCTGGGCCACGTCGATGATGTAGATGGAGAAGTCCACCAGTTCGGGGCTGAACGTTGCAGAGAGGTTGTCCCCGCCGGATTCCACGAAGATCACCTGCAGGTCCGGGTGCCGTTTCTTCAGCTCCTCGATGGCCGCGGTATTCATGGACGTGTCCTCGCGGATGGCGGTGTGCGGGCAGCCGCCGGTTTCCACGCCGATGATCCGGTCGATCGGGAGGATCCCGTTCGCCGCGAGGATCTTGGCGTCCTCGATGGTGTAAATGTCGTTGGTGATGGCGGCCATGGAGATTTCCCGGCTCATGTGGCGGGTAAGGCGCTCCACGAGCTGCGTCTTGCCGGCACCCACCGGGCCGCCGATGCCGATTTTGATGGGTTCAGACATATTCTTCTCCAGACATATTTCTAAGGTGTGCGGTTAGCTCATGAACATGCGGGCACGCTGTCGCTCGTGCCGCATCTGCGAAATTTCGAGTCCGGGACTGACCGCGCCAAAGTCGGACCGGTCCAGCTGCCCGGCGCGTTCCACCGCGGCAGCGACGTCGTCGGACGCTTTCCGCAGCAGCCGTTGGCCGGCGTTCTGGCCCAGCGGGATCGCCCGGACGGCGTTCTGCGTCAATGTCGTGGCCGTGGCGAACAGGTAGGCGGCCAGGGCCTCGGGGAACGGGACACCCAGGGACCGCGCGACGACGGCGAACGCCAGCGGCTGATGGCCGGCGGCGCGGCCGGAACCCACCAGCTGCCGGTACTCGGCCAGCTCAGCGGACGGAAAGATCCCGGCGCCGATCTCCAGCAGCCGGCCACCCATCTTGATGCTTGCCTCGCGCAGCTGCCGCGGCAACAGCTGTGCTGTCAGCAGCGAATCCAGCTCCGCTGGCGCGTCACCCTCGTAGAGGAACCGGATCGCCAAGGCGTCCGAGTACGTGAGCTGCTGCGACATGAATGAGGCCAGCCACACCCCGAAAGACGCTTCATCCCGCACCAGGCCGCGCTCGATGTAAGTCTCAAACCCGAGCGAGTGGGCAAAGGCCCCGGTGGGCAGCGCAGAATCCGTCAGCTGCTGCAGCGCGAGCTGGTAGGACGCCGGGCTAGTGCGAGTGTTCGGCATGGCGGAAGGGGACGGGCAGTACGCGCTCCTGGCGGTCATAGGGCGCTCCGACGTGTTTCAGGTAGTCCTCCACTGTGTGGTCGTACTGGCAGACCATCACCGCTGCCCCATACTCCGAGGAGTGGTCGAAGAACTGGGCCTGCAGGTGCCGGTTGCCGAGCGAATGCGCCACCACCCCCATCTCGTGGATGGAGCGCGGCGCGATCACGAGGACATCGGTAGGCAGCACCGACACCACGATCATGTTGGTCTCCGCTAAGTGCAGGATGTCGCCGTCGCGCAGGTCCCCGGAACCGGAGGGGAGGCGGATGCCGAGGTCCTTGCCGTGGTCGGTGGTGACGCGCTGGACGCGTTTGACCAGCTGGGCGCTGGGCAGCACCACTTTTTCCCGGTGCAGCCCGAAGTAGGGGTCAGGACCGGGGGGAAGGTCGTGGGTGTTGCCGAGGACCTTTTCGATGATCATGCCTGTCTCCTCCGGGAGCCTAGAAAAGGAAGTAGCGCTGCGCCATGGGCAGCACGTCGGACGGTTCGCAGGTGACGTCCTCGCCGTCGACCGTCACCCGGTACGTTTCCGGGTCCACCTCGATCTCCGGGGTGGCGCCGTTGTACTTGAGGTCCGCCTTCGTGAGGCCGCGGATGCCGGACACGGGCCGGATGACCTTCTCGAGTCCCAGCTCCGCCGGGACCCCGGCGTCGATGGCGGCCTGGGAGAGGAACGTGATGGAGGACTGCTGCAGGGCCTTGCCGTAGGCGGCAAACATGGGCCGCATGGTTCGCGGCTGCGGGGTGGGGATGGAGGCGTTGGCGTCCCCCATCAGCGCGTAGGCGATCTGCCCGCCTTTGAGCACCAGTTCCGGCTTGACGCCGAAGAACGCCGGATCCCAGAGCACCAGGTCCGCGAACTTTCCCACCTCCACCGAGCCGATGGAGTCCGCCATGCCCTGCGCGATGGCGGGGTTGATGGTGTATTTCGCCACGTAGCGTTTCAGGCGGAAGTTGTCGCTCTCTGCGCCCAGGCCTGACTCCGCCCCGTGCACGCCGCCGTCCGGGTCCTTCAAGACACCCCGCTGCCGCTTCATTTTGTCGGCCACCTGCCACGTGCGGATCACTACTTCGCCCACCCGGCCCATGGCCTGGGAGTCCGAGGAAGTGATCGCGAAGATCCCCAGGTCCTGCAGCACGTCCTCGGCGGCGATGGTTTCGGCGCGGATGCGGGAGTCCGCGAAGGCCACGTCCTCCGGGATGTCCGGGTTGAGGTGGTGGCAGACCATAAGCATGTCCAGGTGCTCTTCGATGGTGTTCCGGGTGTACGGCAGCGTCGGGTTGGTGGAGGCCGGCAGGACGTTGGGCAGCCCGGCGATTTTGATGATGTCCGGGGCGTGCCCGCCGCCGGCGCCCTCGGTGTGGAAGGTGTGGATCACGCGGCCGTCGATGGCCCGGATGGTGTCCTCCACGAAGCCGCACTCGTTCAGGGTGTCGGTGTGGATGGCCACCTGGACGTCAAATAAGTCCGCTACCTTGAGCGAGGTGTCGATCGAGGACGTCGTGGAGCCCCAGTCCTCATGCACCTTCAGCCCGATCGCACCGGCGCGGATCTGCTCAGCCAAAGGCTCGACGGCGGACGCGTGCCCCTTGCCGAACAGGCCGATGTTGATGGGGAGCCCTTCGGCGGCCTGCAGCATCCGCTGGATGTGCCATTTGCCGGGTGTGACGGTGGTGGCCTTCGTGCCCTCGGCCGGGCCGGTGCCGCCGCCGATCATGGTGGTCACTCCGCTGCACAGGGCGGCGGGAACCTGGTCCGGGGAGATGAAGTGGATGTGGGAGTCGACGCCGCCGGCGGTCAGGATCTTCCGCTCGCCGGCAATGATTTCGGTGCTGGCCCCGATCACGATGTCCACGCCGTCGGTGATCTGCGGGTTGCCGGCCTTGCCGATCCGAAAGATGTGGCCGTCCCGGAGCGCCACGTCGGCCTTGTAGATGCCGGTGTAGTCGAGGATCACGACGTTGGTGATGACGGTGTCCGGCAACCCGCCGCCGGAACCGATACTGCCGGATCCGATACCGCCGGGATCACTGCTCCCGTCCCCGTCCCGCGTCAGCTGGCCGTTCTGGCCCATGCCGTCCCGAATCACCTTGCCGCCGCCGAACACGACCTCCTCGCCGTACACGGTCAGGTCCTTCTCGATCTCGAGGAAAAGATCAGTGTCGGCCAGTCGGATGGCGTCGCCCGTCGTCGGGCCGTACAGGTCCGCGTACTGCCTCCGGGACAATTCGAAACTCATCTGCGTGCGCTCTCTATCGGGGACAATCGGCCGTTGACCGCGTTACTGAGGCCGTAGACCTCGCGCCGGCCGGCCAGTTCGATCAGCCGGACGGTCTTGCTGTCCCCCGGCTCGAAACGGGCTGCCGTGCCCGCCGGGATGTCCAGGCGCCGGCCGTAGGCGGCACGGCGGTCGAACGACAGGGCGGCATTCGCTTCGGAAAAGTGGAAGTGCGAGCCCACCTGCACGGGACGGTCACCGGTGTTCGTCACCACGACGTCGATCGCCTCACGCCCCGCATTGACCGGCACAGGCTCCGCGCCGAGAACGTACTCTCCGGGAATCATGGTGGGCTCCTAACGGATCGGATCGTGGACGGTGACGAGTTTGGTGCCGTCCGGGAACGTGGCTTCAATCTGGACGTCGTGGATCATCTCCGGCACGCCCTCCATGACGTCCTCGCGGCCGAGCAACGTGGTGCCGTGGCTCATCAGGTCCGCGACGGTCCGGCCGTCCCGGGCCCCCTCGATCAGTTCGTAGCTGATGATGGCCACCGCCTCCGGGAAGTTCAGTTTCAGTCCGCGCGACTGGCGGCGGCGGGCAAGGTCGGCCGCGACCACGATCATGAGCTTTTCCTGCTCACGGGGCAGCAGATGCATGACGGAATCCCTTCACACCGGCGGTCGCGGGGCCTGGCGGCGCCGCGGTGTTGCCAGCGTAGACGGGCAACGTTTCCTGCAGGTTTCCTTATGTCACAAACTCGTGCCGGCCTGCTCACTGCCCGACCGGCCGGCGGCCGTTTCCGTGCCCGGCAGTTGTCAGTACACTGGGTCGCATGACCGAGCAGGAACCGGCCCTGCCAGGGGCCGCTGCGGCTCCCGACCACAACGTTGACCTCCGCGAGGACGTGGCCGGCAGCCCCCTGCCGGCCGCCATCGACACGACGTTGCGCAGTCCTGCGGAGCGGTCCCGCACCTTTGCCGGGATCCTGGTGAACACCGCGCTGGCCAACATCACCACCAGCTACCTGTGGTTCGCCTTGACGTTCTGGGTGTACCTGGAGACGCGCAATGTGATCGCCACCGGGGTAATCGGCGGGGCGTACATGCTGTTGATCGCCCTTTCCAGCATCAGCTTCGGCACCTTCGTGGACCGCTACCGCAAGCTGGCAGTGATGCGCTTTGCCGCCGGGTTCACCCTTGTGATGTTTGTGCTCGCCGGGGTGATGTTCCTGCTGACCCCCACGGCCTGGCTACTGGACTTGGCACAGCCCTGGTTCTGGGTCTTCGCCCTGATCATCCTGGTCGGCGCGGTGGTGGAAAACATGCGCAACATTGCTCTCTCCACGACGGTCACCATCCTGATCGAACCGGATCGCCGGGCCAACGCGAACGGGCTGGTGGGCATGGTGCAGGGACTGATGTTCATCGTCACCTCGGTGCTCTCCGGACTCTCGGTCGGGCTGCTGGGCATGGGCTGGACGGTCGCCGTCGCCGTGGTGCTCACGGTGCTGGCATTCGCGCACCTGCTCACGCTGCGAATGCCCGAGGAAGTGCGCGCTGCCGCCACGGACGCGCACGGCGGATTCGACCTGCGCGGCTCCTTCGCGGCCGTGCTGGCCATTTCCGGACTGTTTGCGCTGATCGTCTTCTCGACGTTCAACAACTTCATCGGTGGCGTCTACATGGCGCTGATGGATCCCTACGGCCTGGAGATGTTCCCCGTGGAGCTGTGGGGGACGTACTTCGCGGTGGGCGCCACCGGGTTCATCGTGGGCGGCGCGCTGATCGGCAAGTTCGGGCTCGGGTCCAACCCATTGCGCACCATGCTCATCGCGGTAGTCCTGATGGGGGTCCTCGGTGCGGTGTTCACGCTGCGTGAGTGGGCCTGGCTCTACATTGCCGGCATCTGGCTGTACCTCGTCCTGGTCCCCTTCGTGGAGGCCGCCGAGCAGACGGTCATCCAACAGGTGGTGCCCCTGAACCGGCAGGGCCGGGTCTTCGGATTCGCCATGGCGTTCGAGTCAGCGGCGGCACCGATCACCGCGTTCCTTATCGCGCCGATCGCCCAGGTCTGGATCATCCCGTTCGCGCGTTCCCCTGAGGGTGCCGCCCAGCTGGCCCCGCTGCTGGGCGAGGGCACCTCCCGCGGCATCGCCCTGGTGTTCCTGGTGGCCGGGATCATCATGATCGTGGCCGCGTTGCTGGCCTTCCTGACCCCGGTCTACCGCCGGGTCTCGGCGTCGTATGCGCGGACGGCCGCAGAAGCGTCAGCGACGGCGTCCTCCGGGTAGGCCCGGCAGACGCCGTCGGCGAGGGCTGACGCCGCCGGTCAGGCGTAGGGCAGAACCAGTTCCGCGTACCGGGCTTTCATCGTGGCCAGGGTGCTGTCGCCGTCGGCGTCCCAGATCTCCTGATTGAAGATTTCGACTTCGATGGCACCGGTGTACCCGGCGTCGCGGACCCAGGTGCCGATGGTCGCGAAGTCGATGACGCCGTCGCCCATCATGCCGCGGGACAGCAGGGCGTCCGCCGCTATGGGGAGGTTGAAATCGCACACTTGGTAGGACGCGATCCGGTTCTCGCGGCCGGCGCGTTCGATCTGTGCCTTCAGCTCGGGGTCCCACCAGACGTGGAAGGTGTCGACGGCGACGCCTACAGCCGCCGCATCGTAGGGTGCCGCCAGATCGAGGGCCTGCCCCAGGGTGGAAATCAGGGCACGGTCCGCCGCATACATTGGGTGCAGAGGCTCCAGCACCAGCCGCACGCCGTGTTCGACGGCGAACGGCACCAGATCCTCCAGACGATCGGCCACGCGGCGGCGGGCCGCGACGACATCCTTCTCCCCCGGCGCCAGACCACCGACCACCAGGAAAAGTTCGGAGGTGCCGAGCGCCGCCGCCTCCAGAACGGCGGCCCGGTTGTCGGCGAGGGCTGCTGCCTGACCGGCCGGGTCGACCGCGGTGAGGAACCCTCCCCGGCACAGCGAGGACACCTGGAGTCCGGCGTCGCTGATGAGCCGGGCCGCTTTGTCCAGCCCGGCGTCGGCGACGATGTCGCGCCAGGGCCCGATCGAAGGGATGCCGGCCCGGACACACCCGTCGACAGCCTCTGCGAGGGTCCACTTCTTGGTGGTGGCCGAGTTCAGGGACAACCGTGAAAAGTCGCTCATGTTGCTACTCCATTAATACGAAGGAAATCGGACATCCGGAACGCGGCGTGGTCAGGATTCTTGAGCAATCCGGCCCGGTCTGCCAGTTCGAAAGTTTGGGCCAAGTGGACCACCGAGCGGCCCGAATGCAGCCCGCCAACCATTTGGAAGCCCTGTTGATGTCCGTTCAGCCAGGACAGAAAGGCGATTCCGGTCTTGTAGTAGAACGTGGGCGCACTGAAGATGTGCTTGCCCAGTTCGCGGGTGGAGTCCAGGATGGCACGGCCTTTGGCGGCTTCGCCGTCGTCGTAGGCCTGCAGGGCGGCCGAAGCGGCCGGATAGATCGCCGCGAAGATGCCCAGCAACGCGTCGGAGTGGCGCGTGCCGTCCCCGTCGATGAGCTCCGGATAGTTGAAATCATCGCCGGTATAGAGCCGGACGCCGTCCGGCAGCGCCGCCCGAAGTGAGACTTCATGCGCAGCGTCCAGCAGCGAAACCTTGACCCCGTCCACCTTGTCAGCGTTCTCGCGGATCAGGGTGAGGAACGTCTCGGTGGCCTGGGTGATGTCATCGGATCCCCAGTAGCCGGCCAGGGCAGGGTCGAACATGGTGCCCAGCCAGTGCAGGATGACGGGTTGGTCGACTTCCCGGAGCAGTGTGGAGTAGACGTGCAGGTAGTCGTCCGGACCACTTGCCACCTTTGCCAGGGCGCGTGATGACATCAGAATCACCTTGGGTCCGGCTTCGCTGACAACGGCGATCTGCTCCCGGTAGGCATGCAGGACGGCCTGCACACCGGCTGCCCCGGAGGGCAGGGAATCGATGTCCAGCTGGTCGGTTCCGGCGCCGCAGGAAACGAGGTCCCGGACGGAGCGCCCGGCGGTAGCGGCGTTCCCTCCGGCTGCGACCGAGGCTGCCTCGACGCCGGTGCGCTTGATGAGTTGCTGGGTGGCGGCCCAGTCCAGGCCCATGCCGCGCTGGGCGGTATCCATCGCATCGGCGACGCCCAGGCCGTAGGACCAGAGTTCGTGCCGGTAAGCCATCGTGGCGTCCCAATCGAGCTGAGCGGGTGCGCCGGGTGTGTTGTCGGCGGTGACTTCGGGGATGACGTGCGCAGCGGCGTAGGCCCGGCGGGAGGTGATGGGGGTGGCGGGCTTGGTCCAGCGGGGGGCTGGACTGAGGCGGTACTGGCGGGTTCCGCCGTCGGCGGTGGGAAGGATTAAGGAGGTCATCAGAGCGTGATCTCCGGAACATCGAAGGTGCGGCGTTCCGCCGAGGACTGCAGTCCGAGCTCTGCCAGCTGGACCCCGCGGGCGGCGGAGAGCAGGCCGAAGCGGTGTTCGCGGCCGGCAACGACGTCGCGCAGGAATTCTTCCCACTGCAGTTTGAAGCCATTGTCCAGCTCCGCGTTCGCGGGGACTTCCTGCCACTGGCTCCGGAAGGATTCGGTGACCGGGAGGTCCGGGTTCCAGACGGGCTTGGGTGTGTGGGCGCGCTGCTGCGCGACGCATTTGTTCAGGCCGGCAACTGCCGAGCCGTGTGTTCCGTCAATCTGGAACTCGACCAGTTCGTCGCGGTAGACGCGGACGGCCCAGGACGAGTTGATCTGGCCGATAACGTCGTCACCGCCCGGAGTCTCGAGTTCGAAAATGCCGTACGCCGCATCGTCAGCCGTGGCCTGGTACTCCTTGCCGGCCTCGTCCCAGCGGGCGGGGATGTGGGTGGTCGTCTTGGCGTTGACGCTCTTGACCTTGCCGATGATGCCTTCCAGGACGTAGTTCCAGTGGCAGAACATGTCCGTGGTCATGCCGCCGCCGTCTTCCTTGCGGTAGTTCCAGGAGGGACGCTGCGCGGCCTGGATGTCGCCTTCGAAGACCCAGTAGCCGAACTCGCCCCGGATGGAGAGGATGCGTCCGAAGAAGCCTTCCTCCACCAGTCTGCGGAGCTTGACCAGACCCGGGAGGTACAGCTTGTCGTGCACCACGCCCGCGGTGATTCCGGCTCCCTTGCCGATGCGGGCCAGCTCGATGGCTTCCTCCAGGGTTTCCGCGGTCGGCTTTTCGGTAAAGATATGCTTCCCGGCGTGCATGGCCCGCTTCAGCGTGGCGGCCCGCAGGCTGGTCATGGAGGCGTCGAAGATGACGTCAACGGTGGGGTCATCGATGACGGACTCAAGGTCCGTGGTCCATTCGGAGATCTTGTGCAACTCCGCGAGCTCGCGGATCTTGGCCTCATTGCGGCCCACCAGGATGGGCTCAACCTCGACCTTTGTTCCGTCCTCAAGGGTGAACCCCCCGGCTTCGCGAATCGGAAGTATGGAGCGCAGCAAGTGCTGGCGGTAGCCCATTCGGCCGGTAATGCCGTTCATGGCGATTCGGATCGTCTTCTTTTCGGTGCCCACGGGTCCTCCACGGTTCTTGGCATAAAGCCAGTGGCGTATTTGGGAAAGCGCATTCCCACTCCGTTTATGATGCATTGTCGGGCCCGGCATGGCAAGCGCATTCCAGCACTTGCGTAAGCTGGGGAGACCGGGCGGCCTTCAATCCGCCCGAAACAGAGCCGTTAGAACAGGAGTTTCCGTGGCCGCAAGCACGCTCGCCCAAGTAGCCCGGCTGGCCGGGGTTTCGCCGGCCACCGCATCCCGCGTTCTCAATGGTTCCGCCAGGAAGCCCGGCCCAGACGTAGCGGACCGCGTCAGGCAGGCCGCGGCCTCCCTCGGCTACGTTGCGAACGCTCAGGCGCAGGGATTGGCGAGGTCCACGTCCGGGCTCATCGGGCTGATTGTGCACGACATCGCCGACCCCTACTTCGCCGCCATTGCCCGCGGCGTTCAGGCGGCCGCCCAGGAGCAAGGAAAGATGCTTCTGCTGGCGACAACCGGGGGAACACCGGCCGACGAGCATGCCGCTGTAACAGCCTTCGCGGCCCGCCGGGCGGATTCGATCGTGATTGCCGGCTCCCGCTCCAGCCGGCCCGGCGACCAGAACAGCAATGCCGAACTCGCGGCCGAACTCGACCGATACTGCCGAAACGGCGGGAGGGTGGGCGTGCTGGGGCACGGCATCGTTGGAGCGTCGGCCCACGAGGGGTATCACGTTGTGGCGGTCCCCAACGAGGAGCTGGCGGCCGAGCTTGCCGGGGCACTGGCCCAGGTCCACAGCGGGGAATTCGTCATCCTGGGCGGCCCTGAGGGTCTGCTCACCTCCGACGACCGCATCCGCGGGTACCAGACCGGCCTGGAAGCAGCCGGCCTGCCGCCCGCCGAGATCCTCCGCGCCGGCTTTGACCGCACCGGCGGCTACGAGGCCGGCACCACGCTCGCCAAGCGAATCATCGATGCGCGAAAGGGCGGTGGAACGCCAGCCGGCGAAGAATCGCGGCCGTGCATCTTTGCCGCGAACGACGTCATGGCCATAGGCGCCGTGGCGGCCCTCCGCGCCCAGGGATTACGGATTCCCCGCGATGCCCTGATCGCAGGATTCGACGACATCGAAACATTGCGGGACTTCCGCCCTCCCCTATCGACGGTCCGCCTGCCCCTCGAGGAGATCGGCAGGCTCGCTGCCCTGGGCGGCACCACCGGGTGGACCGGAGCCGACGACATGAACGGCAGCGCCGCCATCGCCGGCCAGGTGACCCTGCGCCGCAGCACCCAAGCGTCGCCCTCAGCCCAAAGCTAGAGCGCAGGGCGGCCCGTCGCGGGATCCGGGAGCAATGCTGCCAGCCGGGGTCCCGAAGCGCCCCTCGCCACTCGGCCCTGGCCCCTACCCCCGGCGTCCCCCCGGCCGTGAGATGCCATCCAGTGAGTGTCACGACTTTGCGACGGCGCCGGGTTGACATGTGATGAAGGACACCTTAGCTTGGACCGAGGCGGAAAGCGCATTCCCAGATGGGTCCACGCTTCCCAACCAACAGCCATCCAGCAATGATGCGGAGCCAGCATGACAGTTGTTGTAAACGAGATTCAGCCCAGCACTGGATCGTCCGGGCCGCCGACCCGGCAGGCCCGTCCCCGCCGCAGCACCTCAGCCACCACGGCCAAGTTGCTGTCCGAATTTTGGCGGCCCGCGGTGTTCGTGCTCGCACTGTTGTCTGCCTGGTGGTGGGTGACCGCGCAGGAACTGGTCCCGCCCTTCATCCTTCCGAGTCCGCAGGCGACCGTGGACACGGCGGTTGAGCACTCGGCATACCTCCTCCAGCACACCGGGGTGACAACACTGGAGACAGTCCTCGGGTTCGTCATCGCATTCATCGTCGGCGAATTGGTGGCGGTACTGATGATCTACTCCAAGTCTTTGGAAAAGACCATGTACCCGCTGATCCTCTTCGCCCAGGTCGTCCCCAAGATCGCCATTGCTCCGCTCTTCGTCGTCTGGCTCGGATTCGGGCTCGAACCGAAAGTGTTTGTCGCCGTGCTGATGGCCTTCTTCCCCATCGTGATTTCCGGCATGGCAGGGCTCAAGTCCGTGGACCCGGAGATCCTCGAGCTGGCTTCAACGATGGGCGCGAACCCGCTGAAGACCTTCTGGAAGATCCGGCTCCCCGCGTCCCTGCCCCAGCTGCTCTCCGGGCTGAAGGTGGCCGCCACCTTGGCAGTAACCGGCGCCGTCGTCGGTGAGTTTGTCGGTGCCAACGAGGGACTGGGCTACGTGATCCTGCAGGCCAACGGGAACATCGACACGGCCATGCTTTTTGCCGCATTGATCATCATGTCGCTGCTCGGAGTACTCCTGTTCGCAGTAATTCAAATCGCCGAATGGTTCCTCATCCCGTGGCACGCTTCGCGGCGGTCCCTCGGGTCCTCCACCGTTACTTCCTAGTCTTCCCAGCCCTTGCTTGCTCCTAGTATTAAGGAACCAACATGAACGTCGTTCGCAGATCAATTCTGACTGCCGGCATCGCAGCCGCAGCCGTAGCGCTCTCAGCCTGTGGGGGCGGAGCGGGCGCCTCCCCCGGTGCGGCAGGAGCAGGATCCGTTGCCGCCGGAGAGAGCAAGCCGGTGACGCTGATGCTCAACTGGTACCCGTACGGCGAACATGCCGCCTTCTACTACGGCGTGGAACAAGGCATCTTCAAGAAGCACGGCATCGACCTGACCATCAAGGCCGGACAGGGTTCCACCAAAACAGTTCAGGCGACCGGGCAGGGTCAGGTGGACTTCGGGTGGGCCGATACACCCGCCGTGCTGGCGAACGTGGATAAGGGCGTCAAGGTCAAGAGTCTGGGCGTCTACCTGCAGACCACCCCTTCGGCCGTTCAGGTCTTTAGCGACTCAGGAATCAAGACGCCTGCGGACCTCAAAGGCAAGACAATCGCCGTCTCAGCCGGTGACGCTCCGACGGTCACCTTTCCAATCTTCCTCAAGGCGGCAGGCCTGGCCCCGGACGACGTGAAACAGCAGAACCTGGATGCTGCCGGCAAGGTTGCCTCCGTGCTTTCGGGCAAAGTGGACGGACTGATCGGCTTCGCCCACGATCAGGGCCCCACAATCGCAAACAAGAGCGGCAAAGAGATGACGTACCTCAAGTACGCCGACGCAGGCGTGAACTTCTACTCAAACGGACTGATCTCGTCCGACTCCTACCTGTCGAAGAACAAGGACCTGGCCACCGAAATGATGGCGGCCGTCTCGGAATCCTTTGAAGCTGCAGTGAAGAACCCTGAGGCAGCCGCGAAATCGATGGAAGGCAAGGATCCTCAGATTCCGCCGGCCTCCGTCGTCCTGGCGCAGTGGACGGAAACCATCAAGCTGCTCCACACACCGGCGACCTCAGGCAAGAAGCCGGGGGTGAATGATCCGGCCGACTGGGCCGCGACCATCAGCACGCTCAATGGCGCGGGACTGCTCGGTAGCGCCGGCGACGCCGCCAAGTATTACGACGCGCAGTACCAGCCGAAGTAGGGGGACGATATGACCGCGACCGTTCCGGACATCCTCGCCACGGGCACATCGCCCGTAGTCGGGATCGAGAACATGAATGTCACCTTTTCCTCAAAGCGCGGAACAGTGACTGCCCTTGAAGGAATCAACCTGTCAGTCGCGCCCGGCGAATTCCTGTCGATCGCAGGGCCTTCCGGCTGCGGCAAATCAACACTGCTGAAAGTCGTCGCAGGCCTGACCCGGGCCAGCGGCGGCACGGTGGAACTCCGCGGCCAGCAAGTGAAGGGGCCGCGGCGGGATATCGGCTACGTGTTCCAGCGTGCCGCACTCCTGGAATGGCGCAATGTGCGCGGAAACATTCTGCTCCAGGCAGAGATGCGGGGAATGGACCGGGCGAAGGCGGCCCGGCGGGCGGATGAACTCATCGAGATGACCGGCCTGGCCGGATTCGAAAATTCGATGCCACATGAATTGTCCGGCGGCATGCAACAACGCGTCTCACTGTGCCGGGCCCTGCTCCACGAGCCCGACGTGCTGCTCATGGATGAACCGTTCGGTGCCCTTGATGCGCTGACGCGGGAACGGATGAACATCGAACTTCACCGGATCTGGCGCGAAACCGGGACCACCGTGATCTTGGTGACCCACTCCGTGGCGGAAGCCGTGTTCCTTGCCAACCGGGTGGTCGTCATGAGCCCCCGCCCGGGCCGCATCCTCGAGACGATCGACGTCCCGTTCGGCAACGACCGCGACTACGGAGAAACCATGGAGAACCCGGACTTCGTCCGTATCGCAGCGCGGGTCCGTGACCTGTTGGGCGCAACCCACGCCGCTGACTGATCAGCCAGGGAGCTGTCAGCAGAGGAACCGCCGGCACCAGCCGGCGGTTCCTCTGCCCACGGGCATCCCTTGAACCCGGCACGAGTTGCGCGCTTGTTACGCTGGTCGAATGAAACTTCGCCTCGCCGCCCTTGCCGCTGCCACCCTTCTGATTGCCCTGACGGGCTGCGGCCAGGTGCAGGATGCCGCGAACAAGGCAGTCAGCGACGGCGCATCCCAGGTTGCCACGGCGGCCGGCAGTGAAGTGAAGAAGCAGGCCTGCACGCTCGTCGAGGACGGGCTGGTCAGCGTCAAGGACAAGGAACTGCTGGGCGGCCTCGTCGCCGGTGCGGAGACCGCAGGTGTTCCCGCCGAGATCACCACGCCGCTGCGCCAGATCGCCGACTCCGGCGACCAGGTTCCGGGCGACTCCGTCAAGGCCCTCCAGGACGCCTGCGCCAAGTAGCGCCAGCGATCCGGGGGTCGCTTAACGCTTGCCCTTCTTCCGGGAGCCCTTGCCGCGGCCCTTGTCCGGGTTCGGCGCGTAGCGCTGCGCCACCTTGGGTTTCTTGACGGCGGGACCGCGACGGTCCGGCTTCGGTTCCTTCTTGGGCTTTTCCTGCTGGGAGGAGGGCTGCCGGGAGCTCGCGGCGGTGCGCCCGCGGACGATCCCGATGAACTCCTCGATCACCTCATCCGTGCTGTCACTGGGCCACGCCAGGGCGATCTGGGTCGTGGGTGCGCCGGTGAGCTTCCGCGCCACGGTGTCCTTGACGTTGAAGTGCCTTGCGACGGACATCGGCAGGATCACCAGACCGGCGCCCGTGGCCACCACCTGCAGGGCCATCTCCGGTCCGCCGAGTTCAGCCACGTCCAGGAACGTCTCCTTGGACAGGTCTGCCAGGGCTACCTCTTCGAACACGGAGATCTCGTGTCCCTTGGGCGCCACCACCACGGGCTGTTCTTCGTACAGCGGGATGACGCTCAGGCCCTCGCGCTCCACCGGGAGCCGGACGAAGCTCAGGTCCGCGGACCCGTCGCGCAGGACCGTGAGCTGCGCGCCGTCGTCGGACATAAAGGAGCGCAGCGGAACATCCAGCATCCGCTCTTCCCAGCGCCGGACCCATTTGCCCGGGGTGACGCCGGCGACGTAAGCAAAACGCAGCTCCCGCACGGCTGCTTCGGCCGGTTCTGCGGCGGTTTCGTCGGGGGTCTGGGGTGCTTCTTCTGCTGCGGACACATGTTCACAGTACCGCCCGGCCCGGTGCACGGCGGGTGTCAGGGCTCAGTGCCGGTGCCCAGCCAGCCTCTGGCCGGATACCCTTGAAGCATGACCTCTGCAAACTCCCAGTCCATGAAGCCGGCCACCGTTGCCAAGAAGCTTGGCATCTACCTGCCCGCAACACCCCAGGAGTTCCAGGATTCGGTCATCACGCGCGCCGATTTCGCCGAGCTCCAGGCCAACCCGCCGGAGTGGCTGGCGGAACTGCGGCGCAACGGCCCGCACCCCCGCCCGGTAGTCGCCCAGAAGCTCAACGTCTCCATCAGCGGCCTGGCCCGCGGCGGCGTTGAGGAAGCGCTCACGACGGCGGAAATCACCGCGCTGCTGCAGGCTCCCCCGGCCTGGCTGGTCGCCGAGCGTTCCACCCACGCCGCCGTCCGCGCCGAGGCCCAGCGGGTCAAGGACGAGGCTGCGAAGAAGGACGCCAAGAAGGCACGCGCCGCGGCCGAGTAGCCGCTGCCGCCCTGCCCGGGGCACGGCCCGGCTCCCGGCCGGCGCGATCCTTGGCCGGCTAGTCCTGGTGGAGTTGGACGAAGTTCCCGCACCCGTCGTCGAACACCGCAGTGGTGCCGCCGGGACCGTCGGAGGGCTCGCCCTGGAAAATCACGCCCTTAGCCGTAAGCCGCTTGAACTCGGCCCGGACGTCGGGTACGCCCAGGACAATCGCGGGCATCCCGGCGTCGTGGCAGCCGTTCATATAGGCGGCCCCGATCGGGTTGTCGCTGGGTTCCAGCAGGAGCCCGGCTGATCCGCTGCCGGACCCGGCCGGGTCTTTCACGATGAACAGGTTGTGCTCCGGCATAGCCAGAAGGCTCTCGAAGCCCAGGATTCCGGTGTAGAACTCGAAGGCGGCGGCGGGGTCCTTGACGTGGATACTGCACATTTTCAGTCGCATGGGCCCTAGGCTACGCCGCGACGGACCCGGCTGTGAACCGAACCCACCGCACGGGGCTTCGCACAGTTCCGGGGCCATTGACGGCCCGCCTCCAATGGATTCCAATGGAATCAGCGGAACCGCGCCCGCCCGGGGCGGATCCCTGGAGGTGTTGGAATGCCGTTCTTGTTCGAGCCCGCCCCATTCCCGCTGTGGCAATTGTTTGCCCTGGCTGTCATCGTTGTGTGCGCTTCCGGAGCTTCGGTGTATCTCATCCGGAAGCATTCGGCCGATGGTAACGACGGCCTGCCGGACTCGGTGTTCTGGGATGGTTTTGCCGGACTCGCCATCGTGGCGCCGGCCGTGGTCCTTCCCGCCCTGGCAGCACCGTGGGCCGGCCTGCTGCTGGGGGTTCTTGCCGCCGCTGCCGCTGCCGCTTCCTACTTCTGGTCGCCACGGGTCTTCAGCCGGCAGGAGGCCCGGCGCGCTTCTCGGGACATCGCCGCCAGCAACGAGGCTGCCGCGGCCCGGCACCGCAGCGTCCTGGCCCGATGGCAGCGCTACGAACTGGACCCCGCGCACAGCATCGACTACCCGGCCATGAGTGACGCGCGCCAGCCGGAGACCGCCGCCTTGATCCGGGCAATGAAGGCCGCGGAGCAGCTCCGCGGCGGCTCGGACGCCGCCTATGCCCCGGCCGTCGACCGGCTGGAACAGGCCCTCGCCGACGCCGAACGGGCTGCGGGCGTCCGGCACGACACCCCGACCCGGCCCGCCGGACTTCCCACTGCGGGTCCGGCACTCGGCTGACACCGCGCACCCCAAGCGCTGAGCTCCACGCCCCTGTATTTCACAGTCAGCCCCGGAAGGAAGCCCCATGACAGACATCACCATCATCGGCAGCGGCAACATGGCCCGGGCGATCGGAACCCGGGCCGTGGCAGCCGGACGCTCGCTCCAGATCCTCAGCCGGTCCCCGGAACACGCTGCCGAACTCGCGGCCGGGCTGGGCGCTGACACCGCCTCCGGAGGACTCGGCGATATCCCGGAAGGGGACATCGTGGTGCTGGCCCTGTACTTCGGACCGGCCAAGGAAGTCGCGACGCACTACGGCGACACCCTCAGCGGCAAGACCGTCGTGGAGATCAGCAACCCGACTGACCCGGAGACCTTCGATTCCCTCATCGTCGAACCGGGTTCCTCGGCCGCCGAGGAAATCGCCGCGCTGCTTCCGGGCGCAGCAGTGGTCAAGGCCTTCAACACCACATTCGCCGCCCCGCTGACAGCCGGCGTCACGGGCGGGATGCCATTGGATGTCTTCATCGCCTCGGACTCCGAGGACGCAGCCAACACGGTCGCGTCGTTCGCTGCAGCCGCCGGTCTCCGGCCGCTGCGGGTGGGCGGGTTGAGGCATGCGCGGGAGCTGGAGGGATTCCAGCTCCTTGTGATGGCCCTGCAGGCCAACCCCGCGTACGCGGATTTCAACTGGACGACCGGGCTGAAGATCATCGACTAGGCCGACGCAGGGATGCCCCCGGGTCGGGCGGATAAGTGCCCGGCGGATAGGGACCCGCCGGGGTGCGGCACTTAGAGCTCGACCGTGCCACTTTCGCCGACGCTCATCCGGCTGTTCGTGACCTTGGACTTGACCCACTGCAGCACGGTCGCGGCGGTTCCTCCCGGGCTGGTCCAGTATTCGGCGGAATCCGAATCGACGTGCAGCAGCACCACCTCGGGGGTGTCGGGGCCGTCCGGGAACCAGGCCTCCACCGTCTGGTTCCACAGCTCATGGATCTTCTGGCGGTCGGCGACGACCTGAGCCGTCCCAGCCACCGACACCCACTCCGTCCGCTTCCCGAAGGACACGTTGACGCGCGGGTTTGCTTGGACATGGGCCACCTGCGAGGTGGTGGCGGAGGTGAAGAACCACATATCGCCGTCGTCCAGCACCTTTTGGACGGCCAGCGGCCGGCTGACCAGCGCGCCTTCTTCGTTGACGGTGGTGAACATCCCGATCCTTGAATCGTTGATGATGTCCGTGACTTTGCTGATGTTCTCTGCGTTCGACATGCTGCCACCTCGTTCTGGTTCCGAACGGGGGAAGGTCCCCCTCCCGTCAGCCTATTGGTAAGTTTGCTTACTTTCCAATGGCGGCGGTAGGAGGACCTTCCGGTGCAGGGCGGCGGGAGCCGACTAACCCCTTGCCAGAACCTTGCCCTTGAAGAACTCCGGGCGGATCTTGTACATGACCAGCATGAGCACCACGCCGAGCAAGATCACTCCCATGCCCAGGACGAACACGAGGCCAATCCCGCCGACGGAGGATCCGGACCCGTAGGCCGGGTCCATGGAGTCATAGGCGGTCTTGAAGAACATCACCAGCAGGATGACGCCGCCCAGGAGCGGGGAGAGGAACTTGAAGAAGAACGCCCGCGCCCCGCTGAAGGCCTCGGCCCGGAAGAACCAGACGCAGGCCAGGGCGGTGACGCCGTAGTAGAAGCAGATCATCATGCCGAGAGCGGTGATGGTGTCCCACAAAGCGTTCTCGGAGGTGGTCCGGGTGATGACGTAGAACGCGGCGGCGGCGATGGCAGCGGCGATGGTGGCGTAGCTCGGGGACTTGAACGTAGGGCTGATCTTGCCGAACTGGGCCGGCAGCGCCTTGTAGTGCCCCATCGACAGCAGCGTCCGGGCCGGTGAGACGAAGGTCGACTGCAGGGACGCGGCCGAGCTGCTCAGGATGGACAAGGACATCAGGATGGCGAAGGGGCCCATGACCGGCCCGGCGAGGACGGCAAAGATGCTGCCCTGGTTTTCCGGGTTTCCGGCCCCCAGGCCTTCCTGGCCGATGCCGGCGTACGCCAGCGTGGCCAGTGCGACGGTCATGTAGATGACCACGATGACCAGCACGGTGACGGTAGCCGCACGGCCCGGGGTCTTCTCCGGGTTGCGGGTTTCCTCGTTCATGGTCAGGGTGACGTCCCAGCCCCAGTAGATGAAGATCGAGAGGGAGACGCCCGCGGCAAAGGCCGAGAAGGACTGGACGGCGAACGGGTTGAACCACTCGGGCGTGATCGCCGTGGCATCGAAGGCCGTGCCGTTGGCGACGTGGCTGAATGCGGCGACAGCGAACCAGCCGAGCACCAGAAGCTGGAACGCGACCAGCACATACTGCACACCCTTCGTGGTTTCCATGCCGCGGTAGGAGATCCAGCAGGCCAACGCGATGAACACCAGCGTGGTGGCGATGTTCAGCGGCAGGTTCAGCGTCAGGTCCGCCAGTTCGGGGTTGCCGAACAGCTGGGCCAGCATGAGGTAGAAGAAGTCCACGGCCACTGCCGCCAGGTTGGAGAGCACAATGATCGTCGCTGCGATCAGTCCCCAGCCGCCCATCCAGCCGATCCAGGGGCCGAAGGCGCGTGATGCCCAGGTGAAGGAGGTTCCGGCGTCGGGCATGGCGTTGTTCAGTTCCCGGTAGCCGAAGGCAACCAGCAGCATCGGAATGAAGCCCACCAGGAAGATGGCCGGCAGCTGGACGCCGACTTCGGCGACGGTGGGGCCCAGGGCCGCGGTCAGCGTATAGGCGGGAGCAATACAGGACACACCGATGACGACGGCGCCGATCAGGCCTACCGATCCGGCTTTGAGGCCCTTGGCGCTCAGTCCTGCGTGGGTGTCGTGCGAGGCTTTGGCCGTCACGTGTTCAGTGCTCATTGGTGTGCCTCTCCGGACGTGTCATTCGACGTTGGGTGGTTCTGGTGCTTGAGTTCGTAGCCGCTGGGAACCACGAGCATCGGCACCGGGAGGGCGCGCAGGATCCGGTTCGCGGTGCTGCCCAGGAAGATGGAGCGGGCCTGGGCGAGGCGGCTGGAGCCGATCACCAGGACTTCGCCGTCTTCCCAGTCGAGGTCGTCCACGGACTCTTCGATGCTCCGGCCATGTGCGACGGCGACGTCCGTCTTTGCCGCCAACTGGACGCCGGACGGGTCGACCGGCGCGGCTGCGGCGAGGGCCTTCTCCGCATACTCGCGGGCGGCCTCGGCCGCATCGGTTACGTTGCCGCCGTCGAGCGCGAGCAGGGACACCACCCGCAACGGGACCTTCCGGTTCGCCGCCATGCCGATCGCGAAATCGAGCAGCTTCTCGGCCCCTGCCCTGGTTCCCAAGCCGCAGCTGATCCGGGTCAGGGCCTCCGTGCGGTGGTAGCCGTGGGGAGCCAGTGCCACAGGCACGGTGGACGCGTGGAGCAGCGCGCTGGCCACCGAACCGATGGTGAACCGCTTGAACAGCCCGTTGCTGGTTGCCCCGATGACCAGGACGTCCGCCCCTAGTTCCTCGGCCGCCTCGATCAGCGCGTGCGAGTCGGAGTCGCCGCTGCGGATATGCGCCTTCGCGGGGACGTCGGCCGGAACGAGTTTGAGGGCCTCGTCGAGCCATTCACGTGCCTGCTCGTTCAGGACGGTCTCGAAACCGGCTTTGGGTGCGTGCGCCGCGCCGAACTGCTGCACTTCAGGGACCACCAATACGAGGTCCAGGCTGGCACCGCGGCCGCGCGCCAGGGCCACGGCCAGATTGACGGCATCATGGCCTCTGGCATTGGCTGAATACCCCACTACGTAACGCATCTGGCCGGTCCTTTCTGAACTTTAGGTGGATTGTCTGGAAGCGCCGGGCTAGTTGGACGCCACGGAAGTACGGTCGGCCGCTGCGACGATCCGGGCCGCTGTGTGGCGACCCATCCGGACCGCGCCGTCAACGTGCTGGTAGCCCTCGGCAGCGAGGTCGGAGCAGGACCAGTAGATGGGGCCGACCGGCGCGTGCTGGTCCTTGCCGTAGCGGTGCAGGCCGCCGAGATCGTAGCTGGCGGCATAGGCGCCACGGGTCCATTCCTCCGACCCCCAGTCGGATTCGTAGTAGACCTCCGGTTCGAGGGCCTTGTCCCCCAGGAACCCGGCAATCGATTCGAGGATGGCCCGGCGGCGGTCCTCGGCGCTGAGTTCGAACATGGCATCGGCCTTTTCATCCGACACGAAGCCGACCAGCGTCCCGCGCTCGTCCTCGTGGTTGGTGTTGTCGTAAACCTCCTGGACGAGGGCGCCGGCACCGAAGCAGGTTCCGGAGAGGCCGTCCTCGCGCCAGAACGGGCTGCTGTAGACGGCGTGGACCTTGATGACCAGGCCGAGTGACTGGTGCTGGTGCATCTGGTGCTGGCGGCGCGGCAGCGGCGGGTTGAAGGAGACCCGGGAGTAGAGGTTCGGCGGCACGGCCATGATCACGAAGCGTGCGTTCACCGTGGCGCGTTCCGACACGGCGGTCACGGTGTGGCCCCCCGCGTTGTCCCCTGGCGCGGCCGCGCGCCAGTTGATGGTGCGCACCGGGCTGTCCAGCACGACGTCGTCTCCCAGTTCTTCGGCGATCAGCAGGGAGACCTGCTGCATGCCGCCGATGACCCGCTTGTCGAGGATGAAGTCCTCGTCGGTGAGGTGTGAGAACGATCCGGCGGAGGCTGCCATCAGCACTGCCTGCAGGGCGGAAAAGGCGTGGGCGGGCTTGGTCAGCATCCCGCCGGCGATGAAGAGGCCGATGTTGTTGCAGGCCTCCTCGTCCGGGGAGTTCTCGCGCAGCCAGTGGTGGAAGGAAATGGTGTCCAGTTCGCGGGCCTTGGGGTGCGCCCACGGCTCCGCGGGGCCGATCTCGGCGGCGAGGGAATCCAGCAGGGCGGTGAGCTTGTCCATTTCCGCTGCGGTGGTTTCGCCGACCGGGAAGGAGTCGCCCGTGTACAGGGTGCGCTTGCCGTCGGCGCCGACATAGACGGATTCGCCGTCGCGGTAGCGGGAGTAGGTCTTCAGGCCGAGTTCGTCGAGGAGCGCCAGCAGCTCGGTCTGGTCCGGGGAGACCCACTGGCCGCCGATTTCCAGCATGGCGCCGTCGATCGTGTCGGTCCAGGTGCGGCCGCCGACGCGGTCGCGGGCCTCCAGGACGGCGACGCTCAGGCCGGCCTTCTTCAGTTCGCGGGCAGCGGTCAGCCCGGAGGGGCCTGCTCCGACGATGACGACGTCGCGGTCAAGTTCCAGCATGATGTCCTCTCTGCGTCCGCGAAAGTGATGCGGACCACTAAATGAATGCCGTTCATTTAGAATTGACTATACAACTCTTCGGATGCATCAGGGAAGACCCCCTGCGCAAGAAAATTTCGCCGTAAAAGTGCCCGTAAAGTAGGGGCAGAATGGGACCACCCCAGCGACGCCAGAAAGGGCAGAGCAATGCCGGCATCAACCAGCGCCCCTGCAGATCCGCACCGGCACGACGCGAAGCCGCGCCGCAGGGTGGGCCGGCCGCCCGCCGCCGTTCTCGACCAGGACGGCATTACTTCGGCGACGCTGCAGCTCATCGGAAAGAGCGGTTATGACGGGTTCACCATGGCGGCCCTGGCGCGGACGCTGAACGTGGCGCCGTCGGCCCTGTACAACCATGTCTCGTCCAAGCGGGACGTCCTGGTCCTGGTCCAGGACCACCTGACGTCCTTCGTGGATGTGTCCGCGTTCGACGCCGAACCGTGGGACCAGGCGGTGCGCAGCTGGGCCTGGAGCTACCGCGACGTTTTTTCCAAGCACACGCCGCTGATCCCGGTCATCGCCGTGCTGCCGGTGACCGATGCGCCGAAGACGCTGGCCATGTACGAGGCTGTCAGCGCCGGATTCAGCCGGGCCGGCTTCCCCCAGGAGCGCATCATTTCGGCGATCGTGGCCCTGGAGTCCTTCATCTTCGGCTCGGCCTACGACGTCACCGCTCCGGCGGACATCTTCGACTCCGGAAGCATGGCGGAATCGACGCCGAACTTCACGGCCGCCGTGGCGCGCCTGGGCGACCAGGGGTACGAAAACCAGGCCGACGTTGCCTTTGAACTCGGTCTGGAGGCGCTCATTACCGGATTCGGGGCCCTGCGCGGGTAAGCCGGCGGCCATGCCCGGCCAGCTCGGCGGCCCGGTGTTAAATGAAAGAACCCCGGTCCGAAGACCGGGGTTCTAATGCGTGCGCGAGGGGGGATTTGAACCCCCACGCCCTTTCGGACACTGGCACCTGAAGCCAGCGCGTCTGCCGTTCCGCCACTCGCGCGCAACTTCTTCCACTCAATTATTGGCCCGGAATCCGGACCGTCAACCTCGTAAAAGCAGCGAGATCAAGCATAACGGACAACCGCGGGAAAACACCAATCGGCCCCCGGAGGGGCAGTAAAGGGTGGGCGGGCGGACCCCGCCCAGACCGGATGAAGGCCTGCCCGGACCGGCGGAGCGCAGCGCCGTCAGCGCATGTCAGGGCCGGTCCGACGTAATTTTCCGGCACGGAGTGGCGACGCTCATTAAGGCCATTCCCAGACTCGCCCAGTAGTATCTGATGTAGGAGTGCCCGTTACCAGCGGGCTCCCGCAGATGTGGGAAACCGAGTTCCGGAACGAATGCTGCCCTGCAGCCGTCACGAAAGGAGAAGGACCATGGGATTGCTGGACAAAGTCGAGCGCGGCATCGAAAAGGCCGTCCGCGGAGTCTTCTCCACCGGTTCTCGTGCCCAGGTTGAGCCTGTCGAGATCGCGAGCCACCTCCGCCGCGAGGTGGACAACAAGGCCATCACTATCGCCGCGGGACGCACCTTGGCACCCAACGTCTTCGACGTCCTCCTCAGCGAGGACGATTTCCAGCGGGCCCAGGAATGGGGCACCCCGCTGGCCGAGGAACTGTGCGACGTCGTCATCAACCACGTGCGCAGCCAGGGCTACACTCTCCAGGGTCCCGTCCGGATCAGCTTCCGCCGCGATGAGGAACGCCGCGCCGGAGATTTCGAGATCAAGTCGCGAACCGAAAAGTCCTCCTCCCCGTCCGCACCGGCCCAGCCGGCACACGGCGGGATGCCTGCCGCGCCGACGCGCCAGCCCTCACGGATGCAGCCGGTGTTGGACATCGACGGCCAGCGCTATTCGCTGAACGCGCCCTCGATCGTCCTCGGCCGCTCCTCCGACGCAGACATCCTCATTGACGACACCGGCGTTTCCCGCCGCCATCTGGAAATCCGGACGGGGCCGGGCACTGCGCAGGCCGTCGACCTGGGTTCCACGAACGGCAGCTACGTCAACGGCCACAAGATCGTGGGGTCCTCGGAACTCACCGACGGCTCCACGATCACAATGGGACGGACCAAGATTATCTACCGCCTTTTGCCCGCCAGCCCAGGCGGCCGCCAGTGAGCGAACTGACAATCACCGCCCTGCGCTTCGGTTTCCTCCTGCTCCTGTGGGTCCTGATCTTCAGCATTGTTGCCGCTATGCGACGCGACCTCATGGTCGGCCGCAAGGCAGCAGCGGGCGCCCCCACGGCGCGGCAGGTCCGCAAGAACCCCGCGCTGGCCGAACCGGCCGCCCCCGTTAGGCAGCAGCCGCGCCAGCTGGTGGTGACCGAAGGTCCCCTCAAGGGCACCACGATCCCGCTGGCAGCCAGCCCCATCCTGCTCGGCCGCGCCCAGGAAGCCACCCTCGTGTTGGAGGATGACTACGCCTCGGGACGCCACGCCCGCCTGTTCCCGCAGGGCAGCCGCTGGTTCATCGAGGATCTTGGCTCCACCAACGGCACCTACCTGGCCGATCAGCAGCTCACCAGGGCACTGCCCGTTGAGCTCGGTGTCCCCGTGAGAATCGGCAAGACGGTCATCGAATTGAGGCCGTAGCCATGGCTGCCCCGGATCTTCCCGCGGACAGGGCCGAAGGCAAACCAACTGCCCCGTCGCGGCCGCTCATCATGCGTTACGCCGCGCGTTCCGACGTCGGCCGTGTGCGTGCGAAAAACGACGACTCCGCGTATGTCGGCCGCCACCTCGCCGTCGTTGCCGACGGCATGGGCGGACACGCCGGCGGCGATGTCGCCTCGGCCGCCACGGTGCTCGACATGATCCATCTCGACAACGACGACTACGACGGCGACGCCGGCACCGTCCTGGCCGACGAGATCCAGACCGCCAATTCGCTGCTCTCCGAGCTCGTGCACATCAATCCCAAGCTGGCGGGCATGGGCACCACCGTCACGGCCCTCCTCCTGGCCGAAGGCAAGCTGCACTTCGCCCACATTGGCGACTCCCGCGCGTACCGCCTGCGGAACGGCGAATTCGAACAGGTAAGCGTGGACCACACGTTCGTCCAGCGCCTCATCGACGAAGGCCGGCTCCGGCCCGAAGAGGCGGAAACACATCCGCACAAGAACGTCCTGATGCGCGTCCTCGGCGACGTCGACGCAAGCCCGGAACTGGACCTGGATACCCTCGACGTCGAAGCGGGTGAGCGCTGGCTGCTCTGTTCCGACGGCCTGAACTACGTGGCCGGCCACGTCGTGGAGCGCACCGTCCGGGAGACCAGGAACCTGCGCGAATGCGTCGAACTGCTGGTTGATCTCACCCTCGAGGCCGGCGCCCCGGACAACGTCACCGTTGTGATGCTGGAAATCGCCGAACAGACGATCGACGACGTCCGCACCGCCGCCGTCGAAATTGTCCCCGCCACGCCGGCCTCCACCGTGACCGCGACGGTGTCCGGGGACGCCCCGCGGCGGACCGGAAGCACCTTTGGGGCAGCGAAGACTGTTGAAGCACCGCTCAAGACCTCCGAAGGCGGCGAAGCAACAGCCACTGTCCCGCGCACAGCACCGGACGCTCCAACCGAGGCCGGCCCGGCGGGAGAAAATCCGAATGGCGGTGCCGCCGGCAAGGGCGAACCGGCGACTTCCACTGATCCGCACCTGGGTGAGCACCTGTCCGCCGAAGTGCTCCGCGAGGAACTGTCCGGCCGCCCCCACGAACTCGTGGGCGCCGCTGCGTCTGCCGCGGAGTCCGGTTCCATCCCCACCATCGCGGGACGGACCATGGCGCGCCGGGCAGCCACCGTCCTGACCCACAAGTCGGAGCAGGCGAAGGAAGAGGCTGAGGAGTACAGCCCGGCCGGCCGGCCCCGCCGCTGGGTGACGGTCTCCATTGCCGCCGCCATCGTGGCACTACTGACGGTGGGTCTGTGGCTCGGCTATGCGTGGACCCAGACGCGGTACTACATCGGGGAGCACAACCAGCACGTGGCCATCTTCAACGGGGTCTCCCAGCGCCTGGGACCCATCCAGCTTTCAACCCTCGAAGCGGAGACCGAAATCCGGATGTCAGATCTCCCCGAATTCTCCCAGCAGCGGGTGCGCCAGACCGTCCCGGCCCGCGACCTCTATGACGCCCAGCGGATCGTCAAGAACCTCGAGCGCACCGGCACCACCGCCCCGGCGGACGAGTGCATCACTCCCTCCCCGACCCCCGCCACGCCCGCCGCGACAGCGAGCCCGGGTGCCACGGCGAGCCCCGGGGCAGCCGGCACTTCCACACCTTCAGCCTCTGCTCCGTTCTGCGGGGTGGGCCAGTGACCCCCATCGACCCCACTCCCAAGCCGCGGCGCAATATCGAGCTGCTCCTGCTGGTGCTGGCCCTCGCCGTCGGCATCGGCGCCAACGCCCTGGTGGGCGTCGACAAGCAGAAGGCCTTCGATACCGATTTCTGGTTCCAGTCGAGCCTGCTGGCCGCGGCCGCCCTGGCGTTCCACATGGTGCTGCGCCTGCGCGCAAAATATGCCGACCCGGTAATACTTCCACTGGTGGTGGCCCTCAACGGCCTCGGGCTGGCGATGATCCACCGGTTGGACCGGGTCGGGGAAGACACGGGCAACAACCAGCTGCGTTGGACCCTGGTGGCGATGGCTGTCTCGATCGCCGTCATATGGTTCCTCAAGGACCACCGCGTTCTCCGTCGTTTCACCTATATTTCCCTTGCCGTCAGTGCGGTCCTGCTGATCCTGCCGCTGGTACCCGGAATTTCGGCCGGTGAAATCCTGGGGGCGCGGGTCTGGATCAAGTTCGGATCCATGACCTTCCAGCCCGGTGAAATAGCCAAGATCACGCTCGCTATATTCTTTGCCGGGTATCTTTCCTCCAACCGGGATCTCATCCTGCTGGCCGGCCGGAAAGTCGGACCCATCCAATTCCCGCGGTTCAAGGACATGGGCCCGATGCTCGCCGCCTGGCTGGTGAGCATCGGCGTCCTGATCTTCCAGCGCGACCTGGGTTCCTCGATCCTGTTCTTCGGCCTTTTCCTGGTGATGATCTACGTCGCCACGAGCCGCATCAGCTGGGTGATCATCGGCGTCGGCCTCATCGCTGTCGGCGGATTCGTCGCCTCCCGCGTCTTCTCCCACGTGGCGCTCCGGATTGACGGCTGGATCAACGCATTCACCGACGAGGTCTACGGACGGGAGTTCGGCGGCAGCCTGCAGATCGTCGAAGGACTGTTCGGCATGGCAAACGGCGGACTGGTGGGCACCGGCCTCGGCCAGGGACGCCCCAATCTGGTGCCCTTCGCCAACAGCGACATGATCATTGCCTCCTTTGGTGAGGAACTGGGCCTGATTGGTCTGTTCGCGATCGTCCTGATGTACCTGTTGCTCTTCACCCGGGGCTTCCGCGCGGCACTCGGCACCCGGGACGCGTTCGGGAAGCTCCTGGCCACCGGGCTCTCCTTCGCCATAGCCCTGCAGTGCTTCGTCGTGATCGGCGGCGTCACCCGGCTTATTCCACTCACCGGCCTCACCACCCCGTTCCTGGCCGCGGGCGGTTCATCGCTGCTGGCCAACTGGATCATCGTCGGTCTGCTGCTGATGATCTCGCACTCGGCGCGCGGCCCGGTGGATACCACCCCGCTGGCCCCCGGCGAAGAACCCGACGCACAGAAAGCCACTCCTGCCATGCCTTCGAAGCCGGCCGCCCTTCCCGGCGGCGGACGGAACAGTCCGGACGCTCCCACCGAGGCGGTGAAGCTGTGAACCAAGCCATCCGCAATGCCTGGATAGCCTCAATCGCCATGTTTGTGCTGATCTTCGGCGCCCTCAGCTACGTCCAAGTGATCGGCGCCGACGCCCTCGAGGCCAACGCCTGGAACAAGCGCACGCTCCTGCAGAACTACTGCAACGACCGCGGCGCTATCATCGTTGGCGGCACCCCCGTGGCCGAGTCCGTGCCAGCCTCGGAGAGCTGCAAATTCCAGCGCACCTACACGCAGCCCGAGCCTTACGCCGGGATCACCGGCTACTTCTCCAGGAGCTTCGGCGTGACCGGGCTGGAGAGCACAATGAACAAGGAGCTTGCGGGCAGCTCGGACCAGCAGTTCCTGGACCGTGTGGGCCAGCTCTTCCTGGGCAACCAGCCCAAGGGCGCCTCGGTGGAACTCACCCTCGACCCCAAAATCCAGCAGCTCGCCTTCGACCTCATCCCGGACGGCCAGCGCGGATCAATCGTGGTGACTAACCCGAAGACCGGCGCGATCATCGCCATGGTGTCCAAGCCTTCCTACGATCCCAACCTGATCGCCACCCAGGACCCGGTGGCTGAGGCCGCCAACTTCGCGGAGCTGAACAAGATTCCCGGGATCAACCTGAACCAGAACGTCAGCGGACCCACCGGGGAACTGCTGGCCCCGGGGTCAGTCTTCAAGCTCATCGACACATCCGCGGCGCTGAAATCCGGAAAGTACAACAAGGACAGCATCCTGCCCAACCCGGCGGAGATGACCTTCCCGGGAATCCAGTACACGCTGCCCAACTACGCCGGCGGCAACTGCTACACCCGCGACACCGCGACTTTTGCCTTCGCCCTGCAGCAATCCTGCAATACCCCGTTTGCCAGCATCGCCCTGGACCTGGGACAGCAGGCAATAGCGGACGAGGCCGAGAAGTTCGGCTTCGGGGAGGACTGGGGTAAGGACCTGAAGCTGGACTCCGCGGCGAGTTTCTTCCCGACCGAAAAACTGGATGACGCCAGCCTCGCCCAGTCGTCGATTGGCCAGCGGGACGTCCGGGCCACCCCGCTGCAGATCAACCAGATGACCGCTGCGATCGCCAACAACGGTGTGCAGATGCAGCCGAACCTGATCAAGGCTGTGCGTTCCCCGGACCTGCGGCCGATCAGCGAGCCCAAACCCCGGGCCCTGCGGACCTCCACCACGCCTGACATTGCCCGGCAGATCAACGAGTGGATGGTCAGCGTTGTCGACGACGGCATCGCCAGCAAGGCGGCGGTGCCCGGCGTCAAGGTGGCCGGCAAGACCGGTACCGCGGAACTCGGCAACGGCCTGAACAACTCATGGTTTACCGGGTTTGCCCCGGCGAATGACCCGCAAGTGGCTGTCACCATCGTCATTGAAGGCGTAGACATCACCACCGGCGCAAAGCTAACCAGTCCGAATGCGAAGAAGATTTTTGAGGCGGTGTTGAATAAGTGAGGCCTTCATCAGGAATCACCCTCGGCGGCAGGTTTCAGCTGACCACCCGTATTGCAATCGGCGGCATGGGAGAAGTCTGGAAAGCCAAAGACCTGATCCTTGGCCGCATCGTCGCCATCAAGGTGCTCAAAGAGGAGTACACGGGCGACCCCGGTTTCCTCCAGCGGTTCCGGGCAGAGGCACGCCACACTGCGCTCCTGAACCACGTGGGCATCGCCAACGTCTTTGACTACGGCGAGGAAGAGGGCTCCGCCTACCTCGTCATGGAGTTGGTTCCGGGCCAGCCGCTGAGCAGCATCATCGAGCACGAACAGGTGCTCTCCCCGGACCGGACGCTGTCCATGATCGCCCAGACGGCGCGCGCTCTGTCGGTGGCCCACGCCCAGGGCCTGGTCCACCGCGACATCAAGCCGGGCAACCTGCTGATCACGCCGGACGGCCGCGTCAAGGTCACGGACTTCGGCATCGCCCGCCTCGCGGACCAGGTCCCGCTCACCCAGACCGGGCAGGTGATGGGCACTGCCCAGTACCTCGCTCCGGAACAGGCCACCGGCCAGCTGGCCACCGGCGCCTCGGACATCTACGCCCTCGGCGTGATCGGCTATGAGTGCCTCACCGGGCACCGCCCGTTCTCCGGCGAGTCCCAGATCGCCATCGCGCTGGCCCAGGTCAACGACGCGCCGCCGCCTCTGCCGGAGACTCTGCCCAAGCCGGTTCGGGCCCTGCTGATGTCCATGCTGGCCAAGGATCCCAAGAACCGCCCGGCCGACGCCCTCAAACTCTCCGAGGCCGCCGAAGCCATCCGCAACGGCGACATCGCCGCAGCGCACGCCGCCGTTCCGGGCATGCTGCTCTTCGAGCAGACAACCGGTCCCATCACCGCGCCAGTGGACCTGCCCACGGCCGCGACTGGTGTCATCGGCGCGGCAGACCGTACGACGTCGGCCACGTCGGCTTTGCCTGTTGTGGGGGCCGCCGGCGCGGGCGCCGCGGCAGGGCTGGCTGCCGGAGCGGCCGCGGCCAGTGCTTATGGCGCCCGCAACACGCTCTCGCGCGCCGATGCCCTCGCCGCGGAACGCACGTGGGTCCAGGAGGAGGACGACGACTACGACGAGCCCGTCGATGAGCCGGAACGCCGCGGCCGCAGCCCCTGGACCTGGCCCCTGATCGCCCTGATTCTGCTGGTGCTGTTCTCACTGGTGGGCGTCGTGCTCACCCAGGCCGGAATCCTGTTCCCGGAGACACCGGCGAGCAGTGCCGCCACCACCAGCGCGCCGACCACCACCAAGGCCTCGCCGACGTCCACAAGCGCCAGCCCCACCAGCAGCTCCGCGACCCCGACCCAGTCCACCCCGGCGGCCATCAACCTGGTCCCGGAAAGCTACTTGGGCCGGCCTTACAACGATGTCCGCAGCGAACTGATCGGCCTTGGCCTGGGCGTCACCGGAGCAGAAGTCTTCGACGCTTCCGCGCCCGGAACGGTTACCAACATCGACCCGGCCGGCCGGGTCCAGCCCGGCACGACTATTACCGTGTCGTACTCCAAGGGCCCGGAATCAGTGACGGTCCCGTCAATACAGTCCGGCGCAAGCGAAGCCGCCGTCCAGCAGGCCATCGAGGGTGCCGGTCTCCGCTGGGCCAAGGGCGATCCTGTCGACCCCACCAATAAGAAAGAAAAGGCCGGCACCTTCGTCAGCTCCGAGCCCGCGTCCGGCAGCAAGGTGCCTGCCGGTTCCCTCGTGACCTACCACCTGGCCAAAGCCGCCGCAGCTGCTTCAACCTCCACCCCGAGCCCCACGGGAACGTAGGCCACCATGTCCAATTCACCCCGCACCCCATCACACCGGGAGGACCGCGGCCCCGTGAACACGCAGCGCGTCCTCAGTGGGCGTTATGAGCTGGGTGAGCTGATCGGCCGCGGCGGCATGGCCGATGTCTTCCGAGGCGTCGACACCCGCCTGGGACGCACCGTTGCTGTCAAGCTGCTGCGTCCGGACCTGGCCAGGGACCCCCAGTTCCAGGCCAGGTTCAAGCGCGAGGCGCAGTCGGTGGCCGCCCTGAACCATCCCTCAATCGTTGCCATCTATGACACCGGCGACCATGCCGTGCCCGGTGACCACGAGGACACGGTCCGGGTGCCGTACATCGTCATGGAGTTCGTCTCCGGGAAGACGATCCGGGACCTGATCAGGGCCAAGGACGTCAGCATCGACCAGGCGATCGACTTCACCCTGGGCGTCCTCGCTGCCCTGGATTACAGCCACAAGGCCGGGATCGTCCACCGCGACATCAAGCCGGCCAATGTGATGTTCTGCCCGGATTCCAACAGCGTGAAAGTCATGGACTTCGGGATTGCCCGCGCCATGGCTGACTCTGCGGCGACCATGACGCAGACCCAGGCCGTGGTGGGGACCGCCCAGTACCTCTCACCGGAACAGGCGCGCGGGGAGACCGTGGACGCCCGGAGCGATCTGTACTCCGCCGGATGTTTGCTGTACGAGATGCTGGCCGGCCGGCCGCCGTTCATCGGCGACAGCCCTGTTTCCGTGGCCTACCAGCACGTGCGCGAAATCCCCGAACTTGCCAGCAGCTTGAATCCGGACGTCTCAGAGGCGCTGGACAGCGTGCTGATGAAGGCTTTGCAGAAAAACCGTGCGGACCGATTCCAGGACGCCGCTGCATTCCGCCGGGCCCTCCGGGCGGCGCGGAGCGGAGTCGGAGTGGTCCCTCCGGCTGCGAGCGAAGCTGCCACCGACCCTCAGAACACCATCCCGACTCCGGACAGCACACCGACAGCCGCTTTCTCGGTCACCGGCGCCAAGTTCCTTGATGAGACCCCCACCGGCAGGCTCCGGCCGCCGCTGGATTCATCGGCTGATGACGACGACGCCCTGGCGGCCGAAGGTGTCGCCTATGACGCGGCGGATACCGGCAGCCTGCCTTTGGTCCTGCCCCCGGAGCGCGAACACACGCCGGGACAGAAGTCCCGCCGTCGGACATGGATAACGACACTGGTGATCCTCACGGTCCTCGTGCTGGCAGGCGGCGGCCTGTGGCTTTACAACATGATGAACCAGGCTCCGCCTCCCGTGGCAAAGGTCCTGGTGCCCTCGGTGACGTCACTGACCGAGAGTGAAGCCCTCCAGAAGCTCTACAACGCGGGGCTCAAACCCCAACTCAGCCGGATGCAGCACGAGACCATCGCCAAGGGCATCGCCGTCGGCACTGTGCCGGCAACGGGGGCCTCACTGGACCCGAATTCGGACATCACCCTCAATATCTCCGAGGGGCCCAGCGTCATCACCATCCCCGCGGACCTTCCCGGGCGGACGGAGGCTGCCGCCCGGGATGTGTTGCGCCAGAAGGGTCTTGCCGGAGCACCTGGCACCACCATGGCCAACAGTGCCACGGTCCCGGCCGGAATCGTGATCACCACAAACCCGGCGCCGGGGCAGAACGTTGCGGCGGGAAGCACGGTGGAAATCATCGTGTCCACCGGGAAGGTGGCGGTCCCTCAGCTCGTCGGCCTCCCCGTCGCCGAGGCTGAGGCCGCGCTGAAGGCCCTGGGCCTTGGCATGAATGTCACTGAAGTCGAAAACTCCCAGGTGGAACCGGGCAAGGTCACCGGGCAAACTGACGCCGCGGAGGCCCTGGTCGAACAGGGCAAGACGGTCGGCGTCACCGTCGCGAAGGCCCCCGCGCCGCCGCCGAGTCCCACGCCGACTCCGACCCCGACGTCGAGCAAGGGCGCAAAGGAAGGCGGATCGCTCCTGGGCGGGTTCTCCCGCTAGTGCTTAATGAGCGGGCTTAGCGCCGCGGCCCGCTGCGCCGCACCGGCCATGCCGAGGGATTCGAGCCAGTTGCCGAGCATCTGATAGCCGCCTTCGGTGAGCACGGACTCCGGGTGGAACTGCACCCCGCAGAGGGGCGCGGTGCGGTGCTGGAGCCCCATGACCACTCCGGTGGCCGTCTCCGCGGTGATCTCCAGGACCTCCGGGATGCTCTCCCGGACGGCGGCGAGGGAATGGTAGCGGGTCGCCGTGAAGGGCGAAGGCAGCCCGGTAAACACACTGTCGCCGTGATGCTCCACGAGGGAAGTCTTGCCATGCATCAGCTCGGGCGCATGCGTCACGGTTCCCCCGTAGGCCTCCGCCAGCGCCTGGTGGCCGAGGCAGACGCCCAGCATCGGCTTGTTATGGCTGCCGCACCACTTGATCAGCTCGATGCAGACTCCTGCCCCGGCGGGGTTTCCGGGACCCGGGGAGATGAGGACGCCGTCGCGCGCTTCCGCGAGCTCGATCGCCTCGGCCAGGGTGACGTCGTCGTTGCGGACCACGGTGGTCTCCGCGCCGAGTTCCTGGAGATAACCCACCAGGGTGTAGACAAAGCTGTCGTAGTTGTCGACGACGAGGATCTTGGTTGTGCTCATGGATGCCTTGCTGAACCAATCGTTGAATCGCTGAACTGGGTGAATTGTGCCATCCAGGGAAAAAGGAACTGAACCATCAACACCCGGAATCATTCCTGCAGCTGCAGCACGTGGCTTCTCCTCCCGGACGTTCGCGGCGGACACCACTGTGGCCTGAACTCCAGCTAGAATTGGCTCCGAATAAGAACTCATACATGACCAAGAGCGCGCTGACCGCCGGTGTATTCCTTCTTGCAGGATATCAAGCCACGGTCCCGCTCCTGTTCCAGCCGCCCAGGAGGACCCGTGCCCGAGTCAAAGCGCCGTAAGAGGACCAGCGACGCAACGCCGCAGACCTCCGCCCAGGCCTATAAGCCCAACCCCGTCTGGTTCAAGCCGGTGATGTTCGGCCTGATGATCATTGGCCTCCTGTGGATCATCACTTTCTACATCAGCGAAGGCACCCTTCCGGTAGCAGCCTGGGGATCCGGGAACATCATCGCCGGCTTTGGCATCGCCATCATCGGCTTCCTAATGACCACCCGCTGGCGTTCCTAGGGCCCGCCGCAACCCTCGAAAGACCGGTACACCCTGTGTACCGGTCTTTCGCGTTAACGGGATGTCGGACCGGGGACCGATAATGCTGGAACGGAGGACAACGCGAGGGAAGGAAACCGGATGGCAGCGGCAGTAATCGGCTCAGTGATCGGCGACGACGGCCTGGCCCGGCCACCGTGGGCGGCCGTGGATCCGCTGCTGCGCGAGTACTACGACACCGAGTGGGGGCTTCCGGTACGCGACGAGCAGGGCCTGTACGAGCGCATCAGCCTCGAGGCCTTCCAGGCCGGACTCTCCTGGGCCACGATTCTCCGGAAAAGGCCAGCGTTCCGGGCTGCCTTCCATGACTTCCATCCCGAGACCGTGGCCGCGTTCACCGAAGCCGATGTTGAGCGCCTCCTCCTGGACGCCGGGATCGTCCGCAACCGGCTCAAAATCAGGGCCGCCATCACGAACGCCCAGGCCACGATTGCGCTGAGGGACGACGGCGGACTGGTTGACTTCGTTTGGGCCTTCCAGCCCGATTCCACTCCTGAGCCGACCTCCCACGAGGAGATCCCCACTACGTCGGCAGAGTCGGTCGCCCTGTCCAAGGCGCTGCGGAAGCGGGGTTTCGCGTTTGTCGGCCCCACAACGATGTATGCCCTGATGGAAGCGATCGGCATGATCGATACTCATCTGCTGGACAGCCACCGCCGCGGAGCCTCAGGAATCTGGCCCCGCTGACGGCGTCCGCTGTGCACAACTCCGCGGGGAGTTATCCACACTGTTGATAACTCCCCGGGGCTCCCACCGGGCTTGCCACCATCCCCGTGCCCTGTGGCCCTCAGAAGCACGCTCCACCCGGCCATCCCGGCTGAATTACATGCGTGTGAGTTATTAACAGTGTGGATTGACTGTGGATAAGTGAACTGATTGGCCCTGTTCTGGCCCCCGGAGCTGAAATCCGAGGCCGGAGCACGCAATTGCGGGGTCACTCTCGGTCCGCCGGGCGCCGCGGCCGGGTTATCCACTTAGCAACACCCCGGTACCCACAACTTATCCACAGCTGGGGATAAGTGCACGATCCGAGCCTTGATTTCGCAGCCCTGGCGCCCCGTGGCGGGCATTCTTCGCGGATCACATCGAGGGCGCCGTTATTAACGCTGTGAATAACCCTGTTGAAATCAGATTTGAACAGGTCCTCGGTGTCGCTGTAGAGCGCTGAGCCTCGCTGCAGTGAGCGTTCACGCCCGCTTAGAACTGTCATTTCACCGCGTTACCGGCAGGGTTGTCCACTTAACCACAGGACCACCCACAGGAGTTATCCACAATTGTGGAAATTCTCAAGACCTTCGGTGCAAAATCGCCAGTTGTGGCCCTCAGATCCAGCACTCCGGTGTGAACTACAGCGCTGTAAGTTACCAACAGTGTGGATAACTCCTGTGGACAACTTCCACGGGCCCGTGCCCGGCAACCCCCTTGGGGCGGGGAGGGCCGCAATTACTGCAACGCAAAAGGGTGCCCCGCGCAGGACGAGCTGTGGAAAACGGGGAAATGCTGTGGGAAACCCTCCCACCGCGACGCTCCAGGTCGCGCCTGGGTCTGTTTAGAGGGCCATTGGGAGAAGGCTCCGTGAAGCCGCGACGCTCCTGCCCAGTTACTTACTGCTCCACGCCGGCACACCCGCGGAATCCCGCCGTTAGAGGACGGTGGACCCGGTTTAAACACGGAGTAACTGGGCTGGAGCGTCTCCGTCGGGTGCCGCTTCGGTCCTGGCAAATAAGAGGAGCCCGGCTCGGGCGCTGGCAAGCAGGAGGACGGCTCGGCACTGCAGGCCGGGCTCCGGCGCTGGCAAGCAGGAGGACAGCTCGGCACCGCAGACCGGCTCATGCGCGACGCTCCTGCCCAGTTACTTCCTGCTCCACGCCGGCGCACCCGCGGAAACCCGCGGTTCCAGGACGCGGAGACGTAGTCAGGCACGGGGGAACCGGGCTGGAGCGTCTCCTTCGAGTGCCGCGTCATTCATCGGCAGGGAAGGATAACGGAGTCAACGGGGCGAACTGGCCGTACCGGGAAGTGGGGCCGGGCCAACTGGCCGTCCCGGAAGCGCCCCGGGTCAGCTGCCCCGGAAGCGGGGACGGGTGGGCTAGCTGGCCACCCGGAGGGCGGAGATGGCAATCAGCAGGGCGAGCACCAGGACGAGGCCGCCGGCCTGTAGCAGACCCTGCCGCGGGCCGCGGGGCGTGTACGCAATGACGGCGGCACATAGGGCACCCGTGACAGCACCACCGAGGTGGGCTTGCCAGGCAATCGACGGGACAATGAAGCCGATGGCGCCGTTGATGAGGATCAGCACCCAGAGTTGCTTGGTCTCGCCACCGCGGCGTCGCTGGACCACCAGCATGGCGCCGAACAGGCCGAAGATGGCGCCGGAAGCTCCCACAACGCCACTCAGCGGCTGGCCCGGGACATAGCCCGGAGTCAGCAGGAGGTAGCCCACGGATCCGCCAAAAGCGGACAACAGGTAGACGGCCAGGAAGCGGATCCGGCCCAGAAGGGGTTCGAGTGCCTGACCGAATATCCACAGCATGTACATGTTGAGCACGATATGGAGGATGAACCCCTGGGAATGGAGGAATGCGGACGTCACCATCCGCCAGGGTTCGAAGACCCCGTACTCCGGGGAGGCATAGACCGTGGCGAACGCCAGGTTCCGGTAGATCCCGTCGTTCGGGACCAGCCACTGGAGTACAAAGACCAGGGCACAGAGCCCAATGATGAAGTAGGTGACCAAGGGTTTTCCGGTGGTCACGGCGCCGCCGTAGACGGTCTTGATGTCCGGCGTCGTGCGTTTTGTCTCGTTGACGCAGTCAACACATTGGAATCCGACGGCGGCCGCCCGCTGGCAGTCGGGGCACGCAGGGCGCCCGCAACGCTGGCAGCGCACGTAGGCGGGCCGGTCCGGGTGCCGCGGGCACACCGGGATCTGCGCGGACGGCTCTGCCGCCGGAATTCCGTAGCTCATGCGCTTGGCTTAGAGCTTTTCTACATCAATGCTGTTGATGGTGACGTCCTCGACCGGGCGGTCACCCATACCGGTGCGGACACCCTCGATGGAATCGACAACCTTCTTGGATTCCTCGTCCGCCACCTCACCGAAGATGCTGTGCTTGCCCTGCAGCCAGCCGGTGGGGATGGTCGTGATGAAGAACTGCGAGCCGTTGGTGCCGCGGCCCATCTGGATGCCGGCGTTCGCCATGGCCAGCTTGTAGGGCTCGTTGAAGGTCAGTTCCGGGTGGATTTCGTCGTCGAACTTGTAGCCCGGTCCGCCGACGCCGCGGCCCAGGGGGTCGCCGGCCTGGATCATGAAGTCCTTGATGATGCGGTGGAAGATGGTGCCGTCATACAGGGGCGTACCGGTCTTGTCCTCGCCGGACTCCGGGTGGGTCCAGGCCTTCTCGCCCGTGGCCAGTCCGGTGAAATTCTCGACCGTCTTGGGGGCGTGGTTGCCGAAGAGGTTGACGACAATGTCGCCCATGCTCGTGTGGATGGTTGCTTTTGCGGTTGCGATGGCAGTCATAGGCCCCATTCTTCCACGGCGCGCCCCTGCGCACGTGGCCCCTCCGCCAGTTCCGCGCTGGGTGAAATCCCCCTAAAATCAGCCTCGAAGAATAGCCGGTGAGGTCTGGGACACGTAGGCTAACTCCAGAACCGTCACATTAATCGGGAGGTAGTTGTGAAGAAAACGGATCGTATTGCCCGGGAGCTTGAGAATTCCGTCAGCACCGGAGTAGAGAACGCCAAAGACTGGGCAACCCCCCGGGTTGAGGCAGCAGTCAGCTGGGCCGTTCCGCGTCTGCAGCAGGGCCTGGATACCGCTTCTCCCAAGATCCAGGAAGGCCTCAAGTCCGCGGCCTACAACCTTGCCGACGGCGTCGCGACGGTAACTCCGCGTCTCCAGGACAGCCTGGCGCACCTCGCCCCGAAAATCAGCGACGCCGTTGAGGGAGCCACCCCGCGCCTGCATGAGGCCGTGGACAAGGCCACCCCGGTCATCGCCAACGCGCGGGACCGGGTCGTCGTCGAATACCTGCCGAGGCTTTCCACCCAGCTCGGCCAGGCGTCCGACGCCGTGCACCGTACGCTCGAGAGTGCTCCGGCCCACGTCGACGCGGTTGCGCAGAGGCTCAGTGACGCTGGAATCATCCACGCCGTCCAGGAGCAGGCAAAGACCGCCGGAGGGCACGTAAAGGTAGCTGCGAGGAAGGCCGGCAAGGCCGTCAATATAGAGGTAGCCAAACCGCAGAAGTCCAAGCACCGCGGGTGGCTGATCCTCGGCATCATTGCCGCGGCCGCGGCCGCCGCTGCTGCCGCATGGAAGGCTTCCAAACCGGTCGAGGATCCCTGGAAGACACCGGCTCCGGTGACGCCGGCCCCGGTGCCGGCCACCACCGTCAACGATGTCAAGGATTCCGTACAGGCGACTGCCGCCAAGGCTGGCGCGGCCGCAGTTGCCGCCGCCGACGCTGCTGCGGACGCCTCGGCTGATGTCGCCGAGTCCGCCGGGGACGCCGCCGACAAGGCCAAGCACGCGGCCAAGGACGCTGCCGAGGACATCAAAGACGCTTCCGCCAAGGTTGCCACCGACGCGAAGACCGCAGTCCGCAACATCGCTGCGAGCCTGAACAACGGGTCGGACAAAAACACCGGCGCCTAAGCAGCTTGCGCCCACGGCTTCAGTCAGCCATTGAGGGAGGGATTCCGCCACAGGCGGGATCCCTCCCTTTTTTGCGCGCGATGTTTACCAGTTCGTATCCGGTCCGTTGCCCGGTATCGGACAGAAAAAACCCGTGTGATGCTAAATTTGGGGGGATGTCACCCGAAAAATCCTCTGAGGATGCCTTACACGATGCTGTGCAGATGCCGGCTGTGTCTATCGTCATCCCGGCGTATAACGAGGAAAGTGTCATCCGGCAGTGCCTCATCGCAGCCGTGTACCAGTCTGTCCCGGCCCACGAGATCATCGTCGTCGACAACATGTCGAAGGACCGCACGGCCGACATCGTCCGGCAGATGCAACTGGAATATCCGGAGAGCCCCATCATCCTGCTCAGCCAGGATCTGGAACAGGGCCTGATCCCCACCCGCAACTTTGGCCTCGACCACGCCACCGGAGACATCCTCGGCCGGATCGACGCCGACTCCGTGCTGGAGCCCGACTGGGTCGAACAGGTGCAGAAAGCCTTCCGGGACAGGTCCGTCCATGCCGCGACGGGTCCGGTGGTCTACTACGACATGCCCATGCGGCGTTTCGGCCTGAAGGCCGACGACAAGATGCGCCAGCTGATGCTCAGGCTGGCCAAGCACCAGTACCACTTCCTCTTCGGGTCCAACATGGCCCTCCGCCGCTCCGCCTGGGAGATCATCCGCCTGGAGACGTGCCGGGATGAGAAGGATGAGATGCATGAGGACATCGATTTGTCCCTGCACCTGGCCGAGAATGAGCTCCGAATCCAGTACTGGCCGCAGATGGTCTCCGGCATGTCCGCACGCCGCCTGGAAGATTCCCCCCGCGACTACCGGTACTACGTGACGCGCTTCGACCGCACGTACAAGGCACACAACGTCAAGAAGATGGCGCTCAAGGCCCCCATGGTGGTGTTCTTCTCCGTGTACTTCCCGGCCAAGCTGCTGCGCGCGATCCACACGGTCAACACGGCCCAGCCCGCCCGCCGCGGCGGCCAGTAGCGCACGGCGCCCGCTGGCGCCGTCGTCAATCCGTCCCGAGCTCGGCCAGAGGGGGCGCACCGCGTCGTACGGAGCGGGAGCCCCGCTGTCCCACGACGACGACGGCGAGCCCCACCAGGATCATCGCCAGCCCGGCGTAGGTCCCGGCCGGCAGGGTCTCTGACAGGAACGCAGCAGCGAGCAGCGCCGCACCGGGAATCTCGAGCAGGATGATCATGGATACCAGCAGCGGGCTCATCGTCGCGAGCAGGTGGTTGAAGGCGGTGTGCCCGATCAGCTGCGCGCACACCGTAATCGCCAGGATTCCGACCCAGCCGGCGGCTTCAAAGCCCGCGAGGGGCTGCTGCGAGAACAGCGCCAGGATGGCGACCACGGCCGCACACATCCCGTAGCAGAGGGTCGTGTAAACGCCCGTGCCCATGGTCTGCCGTGCCTGGCCGCCGGCCAGGGTGTAGATGCCCGCCAGGGCGCCGCCCGCCAGCGCCAGGAGGTCACCAAGCAGCGCATCCGGGGAGGTGCCCATGTCGAATCCGGTGATCGCAATGACGCCGCCGAAAGCTATCCCCAGCCCGGCCAGGACCGGCCAGCGGTGCCTGACGCCCCGGAAGAGCTGGAAGATGGCGATCCAGCCGGACTGCAGACAGACGAGGGCAGTGGCTGCCGCGACGGAAGTCAGTTGCAGGGAGGTGATGAAGCAGGCGAAGTGCAGTGCCAGGGCGACGGCTGCCGCCAGTGACCAGCGGAACTCCCGGCCGGTGACCCTGCCGAACTGGCGCGGGTCCCGGACCAGCACGGGTCCGGCCATGACGACCGACCCGATCGCATTGCGCCAAAAGGCGATTGCCAGGGCGCTGACGGAGGTTGCCCCCAAGGTAGCGGCGATAAGCGGCCCGGAGGAGGCCACACCTAGGACGCCCACGGCGGCAAGGAAGAAGTTCACGATCCCACAGTAGTGGGGCTTTGGCGCGCTCGGCGGAAGAGGGGTTCTTGACGGCGAAATATGGCGGTGCCAGTCTTAAATCCGGTCTCACCACCATCCGCAAAGGAGACCATCATGGCTTCAACCATCCGCAAGAGCCTGGACAATCCGGAGGAAACCCGTCCCGTCAAGGACGGGATGGGCCAGGTAGAGCTTGTGAACCTCGACGCCGGCGCCGTGGCACGTGCGACGTTCCTGCCCGGTTGGAAGTGGTCGCAGCACGTCAAGCCGATCGCCCAGACCGACAGCTGCATGATTGCCCACAAGGGTTACACGATTTCAGGCCGGCTCAAGGTCGTTATGGACGACGGCGAGGAGACGGAGTATGGCCCGGGCGACTACGGCTTCATCCCGCCGGGGCACGACGCCTGGGTCGTCGGTGACGAGCCATACGTTTTCATCGACTGGCAGGGCATGGATGACTACGCCAAACCCAAGGAATGAGAAGCCGCTGCCCGGCAGTCCGGGCCGGGCATGCAAAAGGCCCCGGACCGCATTTCTGCGATCCGGGGCCTTTCCTATGGTGGAGGCACGGGGACTCGAACCCCGAACCCCCTGCTTGCAAAGCAGGTGCGCTACCAATTGCGCCATGCCCCCATAAGAAGCAACCCGACAATCATACCCTAGTTCGACGGGCTGTTTTCCAACTGCCGATCCGGGGAATCCGGGCTAGTCAACCGTATCGGTTGATTCGCTCCAGACCGTTTTCCGGGCTTCGGATTCCTGCACTTTTTTGTAGAGCAGGACGCCTGCGATCGTAGCTGCAACAACGAGCAACTTCTTCACATGCACCCCGTTCCGGTTCAGCGATAAACAAATATCAACCGAACCTCCACTTGAATCAGTACAGATTCCGTGGGCGTACCAGGACTTGAACCTGGGACCTCTTCGTTATCAGCGAAGCGCTCTAACCGCCTGAGCTATACGCCCCGATGCCTCATCGGGCCGAGATACGACTTTACAGCACATCCCGGCCCGATCTCAAATCGAGGCATTTCCCCGGGAAAATTCCGGGAAAACTACGGGATTTAGTCGTCCGTCAGGGTGACGCCGATGCCGCCCACGAGGGTGGCCGAGATGTTGTACAACACCGCGGAGAGCATCGACAGCGCCGTCAGCAGAACCACGTTGATGACGGCGATGATGGTGGCAAAGGATGCCACCTGCCCCAGCGAGGCGACCTTCTTCAATTCGAAGCCGCCGCCCTCGGAACCGGCCAGGGTTCCCAGGAGGCCATCGACCTGATCGAAGATTCCGGTCAGGTCCAGAACCGTCCACAGCACGATCGCGGCCACGACGGTCACGATACCCAGGGCCACGGAAAGCAGGAAGGCCATCTTCAGGACGGACCAGGGGTCGACCTTGCTCACCAGCAGGCGGGCACGGCGGACCTTGGCCTTCGGTGCCGGCTTGATCAGCCCTGCGGTGCTCTGGCCCGGACGGCTCTGGTCAGGACGCTGTCCCGGGGTTGCCGGGCGCTGGCCCGGAGCCGCCGGGCGTCCCTGTACGGGACGCTGTCCCGGCACCTGAGGCCGCTGGGCCGCACCGTTGGCGCCGCCCGCTACACCCGGGCGCTGCTCGGGGCGGGACGGGGCGCTGACCCGCGGTGCGGCGGCAGGTTGCCGCACTCCGCCGGGAACGCCGGTGTTCGGCTTGGGATATGAGTCGGAATTACTCACGCGTTACCTCCGGTGTTGTCTTCGTCCAGCTCGGCATTGCCTGATGACTCATCTGACTCCGGGGCCGGTGCTGATTCTTCCGCTGCGGACCCCTCGAAGGATCCGGTTTCTTCAGCCAACGTTACGTCATCAGCCGCCGATGACTGGCTTTCGGCGCCATCCTCTTCGGGTACTTCGTCGGTTTCGAGGCCCCGTTCGCTGTTGCGCGCCACCTCGATGATGCGGTCGTTCTTATCCGGCTTGGCGAAGATAACCCCCATGGTGTCGCGGCCCTTGGCCGGCACTCCGGCCACGGATGACCGCACCACCTTGCCGCCTTCCATAACCACCAGGACCTCGTCTTCCTCCTGCACGATCAGCGCACCCACCAAGTGGCCGCGCTCCTCCTGGTACTTGCCCACCTTGATGCCGAGGCCGCCGCGGCCCTGGAGGCGGTATTCCTCGACGGCGGTGCGCTTGGCATAGCCGCCCTCGGTGACGATAAACACGAAGGAACCGTCAGTGACGACGTCGGCAGCCAGCAGTTCGTCGTCCTCGCGGAACTTCATTCCCGTGACGCCGGAGGTGGCCCTGCCCATCGGGCGCAGCGCCTCGTCGGTGGCCGTGAAGCGGATCGACTGGCCCATGCGGGAGACGAGCATCAAGTCATCCGTCTCCGAGACCAGCTGGGCGGAGACCAGCTCGTCGCTGTCGCGAAGGTTGATTGCGATGACTCCCGCGGAGCGGTTGGTGTCGTAGTCCTCCAGACGGGTCTTCTTCACCAGGCCGCGCTTGGTGGCCAGCACCAGGTACGGCGATTGCTGGTAGTCCCGCAGGTCCAGCACCTGGGCGATGTGCTCGTCCGGCTGGAACGCGAGGAGGTTCGCCACGTGCTGGCCCTTGGCGTCGCGGCCGGCTTCGACGAGTTCATACGCTTTCGCACGGTACACCCGGCCAAGGTTGGTGAAGAACAGCAGCCAGTGGTGGGTGGTGGTCACGAAGAAGTGCTCAACGACGTCGTCGCCGCGCAGCTGTGCGCCCTTGATGCCCTTGCCGCCGCGCTGCTGCGAGCGGTAGTTGTCGCTGCGGGTGCGCTTGACGTAGCCGCCCCGGGTGATGGTGACGACCATTTCCTCTTCCGGAATCAGGTCTTCCATCGACATGTCGCCGTCGAAGCCCAGCAGGACCTTGGTGCGGCGGTCGTCCCCGTGCTTGTCGACAATCTCGGCCAGTTCGGTGCTGATGATCTGGCGCTGGCGTTCCTCGGAGGCGAGGATCGAGTTGTATTCCGCAATCGCAGCTTCTAGTTCGGCGTGCTTGTCCTGGATTTTCTGGCGTTCCAGGGCGGCGAGCCGGCGCAGCTGCATGTCCAGGATGGCGCGGGCCTGGAGCTCGTCAATGTCCAACAGTTCGATCAGGCCGTCGCGCGCGGCTTCGGTGGTGCTCGAGGCGCGGATGAGCGCAATCACTTCATCCAAGGCATCCAGTGCCTTGAGGAGGGCGCGCAGGATGTGCGCTTCTTCCTCGGCCTTGCGCAGGCGGTAGCGGGTCCGTCGCGCGATGACGTCCATCTGGTGGGTAACCCAGTGCCGGATGAACGCATCCAGGCTCAGCGTGCGAGGAACGCCGTCAACGATTGCCAGCATATTCGCGGCGAAGTTGTCCTGCAACTGGGTGTGCTTGTAGAGGTTGTTCAGCACCACCTTGGCGACGGCATCGCGCTTAAGCACGATCACCAGGCGCTGGCCGGTGCGTCCCGAGGTTTCATCGCGCAGGTCGGCGATGCCCGAAATCTTCCCGTCCTTGACCAGCTCGGCGATCTTGATCGCCAGGTTGTCCGGGTTGGCCTGGTACGGCAGCTCGGTGACCACCAGGCACGTGCGGCCCTGGAGTTCCTCGACGTTGACCACGGCGCGCATGGTGATCGAGCCACGGCCGGTGCGGTACGCGTCCTCGATCCCCTTGTGGCCCAGGATGGTGGCACCGGTCGGGAAGTCGGGCCCCTTAATGCGCACGATCAGTTCTTCGAGCAATTCCTCGCGGCTAACCGTGGGGTTGGCCAAGTACCACTGGACGCCGTCGGCAACCTCACGGAGGTTGTGCGGCGGGATGTTGGTGGCCATGCCGACGGCGATGCCGGAGGAACCGTTCACCAGGAGGTTCGGAAAACGGGCCGGCAGGATGGTGGGTTCCTGGTTCTTGCCGTCGTAGTTGTCCTGGAAATCGACGGTTTCCTCGTCGATGTCGCGGACCATCTCCATGGCCAGCGGCGCCATCTTCGTTTCGGTGTACCGCGGTGCTGCTGCCCCGTCGTTGCCGGGAGAACCGAAGTTGCCCTGGCCCAGCGCCAGCGGGTAGCGCATGGTCCAGTCCTGGATCAGGCGGACCAGCGCATCGTAGATGGCGGTGTCACCGTGCGGGTGGTACTGGCCCATGACTTCGCCGACCACACGGGCGCACTTGTTGAAGGAGCGCTCCGGGCGGTAGCCGCCGTCGAACATCGCATACAGCACACGGCGGTGGACGGGCTTGAGCCCATCGCGGACATCCGGAAGGGCGCGGCCCACGATGACGGCCATCGCGTAGTCGAGGTACGAGCGTTGCATTTCCGTCTGCAGGTCAACCTGTTCCACCCGGTCGGTCAGCACATCGGTGTCCAGTACGGTGCCCTCAACTACGGTCTCGCCGTCGGCCGGTCCGGCCGGAACTTCTGGTGTTTCGTCACTCATAGTCTATATTTTCCGTTTCAGGTATATATCAGTCCGGGAATATTAAGCCGTCTGGCGGCTGTCAGATATCCAGGAACCGAACGTCCTTGGCGTTCTGCTGAATGAAGTTTCGGCGCGATTCAACGTCCTCGCCCATCAGGGTGGAGAAGGTCTGGTCCGCGGCCAGGGCGTCGTCCATGGTGACTTGCAGCAGGGTGCGGTGATCCGGGTCCATGGTGGTGTCCCACAGCTCGGTGTAGTCCATTTCGCCGAGTCCCTTGTAGCGCTGGATGCCGTTGTCCTTCGGGATACGGCGGCCGGCGGCCTGGCCGGAGAGCAGCCGAGCATCGCGTTCCCGGTCGCTGTACACGTAGTCGTGCGGGGCGTTGGACCATTTGATCCGGTACAGCGGCGGCTGCGCGAGGTAGACGTAGCCGTTCTCGATCAGCGGGCGCATGTAGCGGAACAGCAGCGTCATCAGGAGGGTGGTGATGTGCTGGCCGTCGACGTCGGCGTCGGCCATCAGAACGATCTTGTGATACCGCAGTTTGCTCAGGTCGAAGTCCTCGCCGATTCCCGTGCCGAACGCGGTAATCATGGACTGGACTTCGGCGTTGCCCAGCGCCTTGTCCAGCCGGGCCCGCTCCACGTTCAGGATCTTGCCGCGCAGCGGGAGGATGGCCTGGGTCTCGGGGTTGCGGCCGCGCTTGGCGGAACCGCCGGCGGAGTCGCCCTCCACGATGTAGACCTCGCACTTTTCCGGGTTCTTCGACGAGCAGTCCGAGAGCTTGCCCGGCATGCCGAAGGACTCCAGCGGGCTCTTGCGGCGCGCGTTGTCGCGGGCCTTCCGGGCTGCCATCCGGGCCTGGGCTGCGGAGATGGCTTTGCGGATGACGTCGCGGGCCGGGCCCGGATTGCGCTCCAGCCAGTCGCCGAGTCCATCCGTAACGACGCGCTGGACGAAGCCCTTGACCTCGGAGTTGCCGAGCTTGGTCTTGGTCTGGCCCTCGAACTGCGGTTCGGACAGCTTGACCGAAATGACGGCCGTCAGGCCTTCACGGATGTCGTCGCCAGTGAGGTTGTCATCCTTTTCCTTGATGATGCTCTTCTCCCGCGCATAGCGGTTGATGAGCGAGGTCATCGCGGCGCGGAAACCCTCTTCGTGGGTGCCGCCTTCGTGGGTGTTGATGGTGTTGGCGTAAGTGTGGACACTCTCGGAGTACGCGTTGGTCCACTGCATCGCCATTTCCAGGGCAATGTGCCGTTCCGTGTCCTCGGTTTCGAAAGCGATGACGTCCTCGTGGACCACATCGACCTTCTTGCCGGAGTTCAGGTGCTGCACGTAGTCCAGCAGTCCGTTGTCGTACTGGTAAACCACCGTGTGGAACTCTGCGGGGACTTCACCTTCGGTGCGGACGACGTCGAGATCGAGGTCACCGTCCTCGGACGGTTCCTCCGCCGCTTGCCTTTCATCGGTGAGCGTGATGCGCAGGCCCTTGTTCAGGAAGGCCATCTGCTGGAAGCGGGCGCGGAGCGTTTCGAAGTCGAAAGCCGTCTCTTCGAAGATGCCGGCATCGGGGTAGAACGTCTGGGTGGTGCCGGTCTCGGCGGTCTCCTCGCCCTTGACCAGGCTGCCCTGCGGCTTGCCGCCGTCGGCGAAGGACATCCGCCAGACGTGGCCCTGCCGGCGGACCTCGGTGTCGACCCGGCTCGAGAGCGCGTTGACCACGGAGATGCCCACGCCGTGCAGGCCGCCTGACACGGCGTAGCCGCCGCCGCCGAACTTGCCGCCGGCGTGCAGGATGGTCATCACGACCTCCACGGTGGGCTTGTGCTCCGTCGGGTGCATGTCGACCGGAATGCCGCGGCCGTCGTCGACCACTTTGACCCCGCCGTCGGCCTGCAAAACAATCTCGATGTGGGTGCAGTACCCGGCCAGGGCCTCGTCAACCGAGTTGTCCACCACTTCATAGACCAGGTGGTGCAAACCACGCGGACCGGTGGAGCCGATGTACATGCCGGGACGTTTCCGGACAGCCTCCAGGCCTTCGAGCACCGTGATGTCGCTGGCGCCGTAGCCGTGGGGAGTCGCGGCCTCCGGCGGGGTGACCGCCGCTTCTGCCTCTACTGGGTCCACTGCCGGGATCTCTGCATTGTCGTTAGCCACAGGCGCTTTCGACTCCTCTTTTTCGCTAAAGGCCGGCCGTTGCCGCTTCCCGGAGGAAACAGCCACTGCCAACGGGCACGTCACTGATGACACCGGTGGTGCTGCTGGCTCGAGGATCCGTCTACCGCACGCGGATGTTGCGTCGGAAACGGACTCAGTCAACGTTTCACCGGCGCCCAGTTATCTTCCACGATTCTACCGTGTTATAGGGGGGAAACCCGCATTCTGGAGGCCTAAACGGGAAGGAAAGTGCCGCTGGGAGGCCACAGACTCCACCTGCAAGGCTCCAGGGGTACCGGGATGAGGTTCCTATACGGCCCCCGGCTGTCTGAGCGCCCTACATGCCGTTCGCAGATTTTTCAAGAGTTTTGCAAGGAGTGCTTCAGATCCAGTGATTCCCGGGCCGCCGGAGTTATCCGTACGTATCCCGCGGTCCCCGTCCGTTGACGGTCCGGCCGCCCTTGCGCCAGCTCGGCGCCGCAGGGCCGAGGACCTGGATCTTGGTCACGACGCCGTCGCCGAGTTCGGTGCGGAACTTCTCCAGCAGGCTGATGCTGAGCAGGCGGAGCTGAGTTGCCCAGGCGGTGGAATCACAGCGGACGTGGAGGGTGGTGTCGGTGAAGCTTTCCGGCGTGCAGTGGGCGGAAATCTCCGGGCCCACGAGGGTTGCCCATTCCGCCATCACCGAGCCGACTGCCACGGGAGAGCTCCAGCCGCGTTCCGCGACGAGTCGTCCGACCACTTTGCCAAGACCCATCGGGTCCCGGCCGGTGCCGTGAAACTGTCCGAAGCCGCGGGTACTGCTGGTGCTCCGGCCGGTCTTCTGCGGAGTGGCGCCAGGACGCGGCGGGGCCTTGCGCCGGATTTCACCGCGGGAAGCGGCCGCCTCACGCATCCTGTTCAGGGCCGACTGGGCAGCATCGATGTCGTCGGGATCGCGTCCCGGTTGCAGGCCGCCGTCGGTATCCTTATTCATCGACCTTCCCGCTCATCGATTCCTCGTCGATCCCTCCGGGGATAACCTTCACCCGCCGCCCGGCCAGTTCCACCGGGATATCATCCTCGACGGCGGCAGTCACGAGCACCTGCTCGGCGCCGGATACTATTGCCGCCAGTTTACGCCGCCGCTGGACGTCAAGCTCGGCAAAGACGTCGTCCAGGATCAGGATGGGTGCGGATCCGCCGGTACGGGCATCATCGAGCATCACGTAGTACGAGGCCAGGCGCAGGGACAGGCACATGGACCAGGTTTCACCGTGCGAGGCGTAACCCTTCGCGGGGGCCGCGCCGAGGATGAGTTCAAGTTCGTCACGGTGCGGGCCTACGAGGGAGATCCCGCGTTCCAGTTCCTTGCGGCGTGACACTGCGAAGGCCTTCACGTAGCGCTCGGTGAGCTCGTCAACGGAGAGCTGGCGCAGGTCCTCGGCCGGCCCGTCGCCCGGAGCTGAATCGGCAGCCGGCATGCCGCCGTCGTCCTCCAGCGCTCCCTGCAGCGTGGAGCGGTAAATGGCCCCCGCTTCCTTGGAACCGTCAGTGAGCTGCGCGTAGGCGCTGTTGAGGTGGGGGCGGAGCCGTTCCACCAGTTCGAGCCGGGCATGCAGCAGCTCGGCCCCCGCCCGTGCCATGTGCTGGTCCCAGACGTCCAGGGTGGCTTCGTGGCCGCTCGTGAATTTGCCGGCGCGGGCGGACTTGAGCAGCGCATTGCGCTGCTTCAGCACCCGGTCGTAGTCGCTCCGGGTGGCCGCGTGCCGCGGCATAAGGCTGACCAGGAGCTCGTCGAGGAAACGGCGCCGGCTGGACGGATCGCCTTTGACCAGGGCCAGGTCCTCCGGGGCGAACAACACGGTCTGGCAGATGCCAAGGATGTCCCGGGCCCGGACCGGGTTGCTGCGGTTGATCCGGGCGCGATTCGCGCGCGAGCTGCTGATTTCGAGTTCGAGCACCGTGGACTGCTCGCCCCGGACAAGTTTGGCGCGGATCAGGGCCCGTTCGCTGCCGAAGCGCAGCAGCGGGGCATCGGAGCTGACCCGGTGGGAGCTCAGAGAGGCCAGGTAGCCGATGGCTTCCATCAGGTTGGTCTTGCCGATGCCGTTGGAACCGACCAGCACGGTGACGCCGGGCTCGAAACTCAGTTCCACCTGGGCATAACTGCGGAAATCAGTGAGCGAAAGTTGTTCTAGGTACACGCCGGGTTCAGGATTTCAGGGCAGGACTATTTGGCCGGCCGGGTCGCATGCCCGCCGAACTGGTGGCGCAACGCGGAAACCATCTTCATCGCCGGGGAATTGTCTTCGCGGGAGGAGAAGCGGGCAAAAAGTGCCGCCGTGATGGCCGGAGCGGGCACGGCGTTGGCGATAGCCTCTTCGACGGTCCACCGGCCTTCACCGGAATCCTCGACGTAGTCGTCGATCGATTCCAGTCCGGGATCTTCGTCCAGGGCCTTGACCATAAGATCCAGGAGCCAGGACCGGACCACGGTTCCCTTCTGCCAGGCGCGGAAGGTGCCGGGAAGATCGGTGACGATGTCCTTTGCGGCCAGGAGTTCGTAGCCTTCGGCGTAGGCCTGCATGAGCCCGTACTCGATGCCGTTGTGGACCATCTTGGCGTAGTGGCCTGCGCCGATCCCTCCGACGTGGACGAAGCTGTCCGCACGGTCGCCCTCGGGACGGAGCGCGTCAAAGACGGGCATGGCGCGGTCGATGTCGGCGGCATCCCCGCCGGCCATAAGGCCATAGCCGTTCTGCAGGCCCCAGACCCCGCCGGATACACCGCAGTCAGCGAAACGGATGTTCTTCTCAGCCAGCGCGGCGCCGTGTTTCTGGTCCTCTGTGAAACGGGAGTTGCCGCCGTCGATCACGAGGTCACCGGCGTCGAGCTTGGTGCCAAGTTCGGTGATGACGGCGTCGGTGATGTCGCCGGAGGGGACCATCACCCAGATCAGCCGCGGTGAGGGCACGGCGGCAATCAGTTCGTCCACGCTCGCGACGTCGGTGATGTCCGGATTACGGTCGAAACCGGTGACCTCGATTCCACCCTTGCGCAGCCGCTCGCGCATGTTGAAACCCATTTTTCCAAGGCCGATTAGTCCGATGTGCACGGTATGAACTCTTTTCTGCGCTGGGATTTCGGGGTGGGCCCACGCCGCCAGGGTTCCCTGGCCGAGCTTGCGAGGCGAGGGTGGCGGTGGGGACTAGTTGGGCAGGCGGACAGGCATGACCAGGTAGCGGTAGTCGCCCTGGTCCTCGCCGTCGGCGTCGTTCTGTGCCGTGATCATTGCCGGTTTCGGCGCACTGGTGAACGAGAACCGCACGAACTTCGTCTCGATGACGCTCAGGCCCTCGATCAGGTAGTGCGGGTTGAAGGCGACGGTGATGTCCTCGCCGGTGAGCTGGGCCTCGAGCTCTTCCGAAGCCTGGGCATCTTCGCCGGTGCCGGCGTCGAGGTGCAGCTGGCCCTGGGTGAAAGCGAGCCGGACCGGTGTGTTGCGTTCAGCCACGAGCGAGACACGGCGCACCGCTTCGACGAGTTCGGACGTCTGCACGGTCGCGTGGATCGGTGTGGACTCGGGGAAGAGCGAGCGGATCTTGGGGTAGTCGCCGTCGACCAGGAGCGACGTCGTGGTGCGGCCGCCGCTTTCGAAGCCGATGAGCCGGCTGTCGTCGTCGGCGAGGGCAAGGTTGATGTCGCCGCTGCCGCCGAGGGTCTTGGCGACCTCGTTGAGGGTTTTGGCCTTGACCAGTGCGCTGGTGGAGACGCCGGGAGTGACGGGTTTCCAGGGGACTTCGCGCATGGCCAGACGGTAGCGGTCGGTGGCCAGCAGCGTGATGAGGTCGTCCTCGATCTCCATCCGCACGCCAGTGAGGATGGGCAGGGTGTCGTCCTTGCTCGCCGCGATGATCACCTGGGAGACGGCCTGGGCGAAGGAATCGCCCTGGACGGTTCCGCTGATGGGGGGCAAAGCGGGCAGGGGCGGGTATTCGGCTTCCGGCATGGTGGCCAAGTGGAAGCTGCTTCGGCGGCAGGTGAGGGTGACTTTGTTGCCGTCGGTCTCGATGTCGACCGGTGCGGAGGGCAGGCTGCGGCAGATGTCGGCAAGCAGGCGTCCGGAGACCAGGATCGTGCCTTCGGTGGTGATGTCAGCAGGGATTTCGAGCCTGGCGGAGGTCTCGTAGTCGAAGCTCGAGAGGCTGACGGTACCGGCTTCAGCCTTGAGGAGCAGGCCGGAAAGTACGGGTACTGGCGGCCGCGGAGACAACGACCGGGCGGCCCAGGTCACGGCCTCTGCCAGGACGTCCCGTTCGACTCTGAACTTCACGGAAGGGTGCCGCCTTTCATTGCTGCTGTCATCGCTGGTGGCCGGGCCACCGGCCCGGCAAGGAATTACAAAAGTGTCCAGGACGGACACACTGCAGACAGCTTAGCCGCAAGAAGTGTGATTCTCCCATCCCCGGCTTACATCCGTGTGGTTCGGCCGTCCCGGCCCAGTGCCGCTTTCCGGCCGGGGCCGGGACGGTCCTGGGCTGTGTGCGGAGTGCGGAGGGAAGTTGTTATTTGAGGGAATTTCATTTTCTAGGGATTAGTAGTGTTAATAACTGCTGTGGATACTGTGGATAACCCTGTTTGGCGGTGCGATTCCGCGGTTAAGCCCTGTTCATGGACTGTGGGCGGAGGAGGTTTTAAACAGGGTGTGGATGGGGATAACATTTTTGGCCGTTCCGCCGATCCACAGATGCCTTAAGGGTTTTAAGCCCATTAACCGTGGTTGTCCCCTTAACTATCCACAGGCTTGTCCACAGGTGCCTGTTAATAAGGTAAGAGTGCGCGTCCGGTCAGGTCAGGAACAGCTCAGGAATTGCGTTGCTGCTGCTTGATCCGGTTGGTCAGCTCGGTCACCTGGTTGTAGATCACGCGGCGTTCGGCCATCAGCTCACGGATCTTGCGATCCGCGTGGATGACCGTGGTGTGGTCGCGGCCGCCGAGTTCCTGCCCGATCTTGGGAAGGGACATGTCCGTCAGCTCGCGGCACAGGTACATGGCGATCTGCCGGGCAGTCACCAGGGTCCTGGTCCGTGACTTGCTGCAGAGCTCTTCCATGCTGAGCTTGAAGTAGTCGGCAGTCTGGGTCAGGATCTGCGCGGAAGTGATCTCCTGGGCCCCGTCATCGGTGATGAGGTCCTTGAGCACCATCTCGGCCAGGGCAACGTCGACCGGCTGGCGGTTGAGGCTGGCGAAGGCCGTGACACGGATCAGGGCACCCTCGAGTTCGCGGATGTTGCTTGAGATCTTCGACGCGATGTACTCGAGGGCGTCATCAGGGGCGGACAGGCCCTCGCTGAGGGCCTTCTTCCGGAGGATCGCGATCCGGGTCTCAAGTTCCGGCGGCTGGATATCGGTCAGCAGGCCCCACTCGAACCGTGACTTCATCCGGTCCTCGAAGCCGGCGAGCAGCTTGGGCGGCTGATCGGAGGTGATGACCACCTGCTTGTTGTTGTTGTGCAGGGCGTTGAAGGTGTGGAAGAACTCTTCCAGGGTCCGGTCCTTGCCGGCCAGGAACTGGATGTCATCGATCAGCAGGACGTCGACGTTGCGGTACGTCGTCTTGAAGCTGGTGCCTTCATCGTCACGGATGGAGTTGATGAAGTCGTTGGTGAATTCCTCGGAATTGACGTAGCGGACCCGGATGCCGCTGTAGAGCCGGCGGGCGTAGTGTCCGATCGCGTGGAGCAGGTGGGTCTTGCCGAGTCCCGAGTCGCCGTAGATGAACAGCGGGTTGTAGGCCTTGGCCGGCGCTTCGGCGACGGCGACGGCGGCGGCGTGGGCGAAGCGGTTGGAGGAGCCGATCACGAAGGTGTCGAAGACGTACTTTGGGTTGAGGCGGCCGAATTCGTGGGATGTGCTCGGCAGCATCGGCTGCGGCTTCAGTTCGACCGAGGGATCTGCCACGAGGGACAGCTCGACGGCGGGTTCCGGCTCCGTGTGGAGCGGCACCAGATCGGTATCGACATCGATCGCGCAGCGGATTTCGTCGGAAAAGACGTTCCGGAGGGCGTCGTCGAGGGCTTCCTTCACCTGCGTCTGCAGCACTTCACGGGTGAGTTCATTCGGCACGGCCACCAGCAGGGTGGAACCGATGAGGCCCTGGGCCTGGGCGAGGATGACGAAGCCACGCTGCCGCGGTGATACACGGTGGTCGTTTTCCAGCAGGCTCACAACCCGGCGCCAGGAACTTCCGACAGTGTTGGCTTGGTTGGCTTCGTCTACTGTCATCAATCAGTTCCTCAAACTTGCTTGCCTGCATTACGTGCAGCCACAAGTCCTGAACCAGTGTGCTGGCCCCGGCTTAATCCACAGGGTTATGCACAGTCCGTGGATAATCGGCTACTGGGACACTCTAGGGGATGAAAAGAGCAGAAGATAGCTGGGATCTGTCCTGTGGATAATCACACGGTTGTAGTTCGGAATCGGGCCACGTGACCCACTTCATCCACAGGCTGCGGCGGCAGTTAGCCACAGCTGGGGAAAGTGTGTGGGGCGACCCCCGGTTTGACTCAGGAGGGCGGCAAGCCCTAACGTTGTGAAGTCCCATGTGTACGCTTTTCGCCTCATTTGAATCTTTCCCGATGCCCTGCGTCGTGCGAGTCGAGGGAAGCGGCACATACAAAACTTAGCGTCGACCAGTTCTTCCCCTTGATCGGGTGGGCGCCCCTTTGATCCCACTGGAGTAACTAACGTGAGCAAGCGGACTTTTCAGCCGAATAACCGCCGTCGAGCCAAGAAGCACGGCTTCCGCCTTCGTATGCGTACCCGTGCCGGCCGTGCCATCCTGGCAGCCCGTCGTGGCAAGGGCCGCACCGAACTGTCGGCTTAAATACTGACTCGTCGGTCCACATCCCTGTGCGAGTTTAACGGTGCTGGCCACCCGCAACCGTCTGAGGACATCAACCGATTTTTCAACAACTGTACGTTCCGGTGTCCGCAATGGACGCCGGAACGTAGTGTTATATACGGCAGCTCTCGCTGCCGATGAACCAAGCCGGATCGGATTCATCGTTTCCAAGAGTGTCGGGAACGCTGTTGTCAGGAACCTCGTTAAGAGGAGACTGAGAGAAGTCGGCGCGTTGTCATTGCAGAAATATGGCAGCGGTTTCGCGATCGTGGTCCGGGCCCTGCCCGCCTCGGCCGGTGCCAGCTTTGATCAGTTGCGATCTGACTATGACGCCGCGCTTGAAAGCAACATGAAAAGGCTGGGCAGCCGCCTTCCTAAGGCTGGTTCTTCAGTTTCTTACGAGACACCACAGGAAGGGACCCCGCGTGCATAACTCTGCTGCCGCCGTCGTCCCTCCTGCAAGATCCGCAGCCGTTTGGTTGGGCCGGGCAGTCTGGAACTTGCCCCGCAATATCCTCATTCTGCTGCTTCTGGCCTACCGCAAGGTGATCTCACCGCTGTACGGCCAGGTCTGCCGCTTCTTTCCCAGCTGTTCCGCCTATGCGCTTGAGGCCATCACGGTCCACGGCGCGGTCAAGGGAAGCTGGCTGGCGGCCAAGCGCCTGCTGCGCTGCCATCCCTGGAACGCCGGTGGTGTGGACCATGTCCCCGCCGGCAAATGCGAGTGGCCCTCGGACCGCACCCCCACAATTGTTGTGCTGAACAACCCGGACAAGTACCTGGTTGCTCAGACTGATGGAGAAGGCCGCTCTGCGGCCTGACGAATAGGGATATCGTATGGACTTCTTTGAAACAATCATGTTTCCGTTCAAGTGGCTTGTGTCCGCCATTATGGTGGTCTTCCACGATGGCCTGAGCGCCATCGGCATGCCCGCCGCCAATGGCTGGACGTGGACCCTGTCCATCATCGGGCTGGTGCTGGTGATCCGGGCCGCCCTGATTCCCGTGTTCGTCAAGCAGATCAAGGCCCAGCGAGGCATGCAGCTCCTGCAGCCTGATCTAAAGAAGCTTCAGGACAAGTACAAGGGAAAGACCGACCAGCTGTCCCGCCAGGCCATGGCGCAGGAACAGATGGCCATGTACAAGAAGCACGGCACCAACCCGTTCTCGGCGTGTTTGCCCATGCTGATCCAGATGCCGTTCTTCTTCGCCCTCTTCCAGGTCCTCTCCGGCATTACGACGGCGGCCAACAGCGGCAAGAGCATCGGCGCTATGAGCCACGAGCAGGTGGTGCAGTTTGACGAGTCGAGCATCTTCGGTGCCCCGCTCTCCGCGACCCTGCTGCACGGTACGCCTCCCGGCGGCAACGTCGTGGCCGTGTGGATCCTGTCGATTGTGATGATCCTGGCCATGACGGCCTCACAGTTCATCACGCAGAAGCAGATCATGGCCAAGAACATGTCTGAAGAGGCGATGGCCAGCCCGTTCATGCGCCAGCAGAAGATGATGCTCTACATCCTGCCGATCGTCTTCGGTGTGGGTGGCATCAACTTCCCGATCGGTGTTCTGATTTACTGGACCACCACCAACCTCTGGACCATGGCGCAGCAGTTCTTTGTCATCCGCCGCATGCCGACGCCGGGATCCCCCGCTGCCAAGGCCCTGGCTGAGCGCCGCGCCGCGAAAGGCCTGCCGGCCCTGCCCCTGACGGGAGCTAAGAAGGCTGAGGCCGAAGCCGCCGAAGCTGCTGCCGCTGCCGCCATCGTGGCCAAGAGCCAGCGCGTCCAGCCACAACGTAAGAACAGGAAGAGGAAGTAATGTCCGCCGAGAGCACCGAAAACGCTATTTCCGCCGAAGCCATCGAGGACCAGGACGGCGCCTTGACGGCGGTCCAGGACGCCGGCCAGGACCCTGAAGAAGGCTCCGAGGACTCGGAGGGCAAGGGCACGTCAGCTAGCCGCCTGGAAGAGGAGGGTGACGTCGCTGCCGACTACCTCGAGGAACTTCTGGACATTGCCGACATCGACGGCGACATCGACATTGAGGTCCGCAACGGCCGCACCTACATCTCGATCGTCGCTGAGGAAGAAGCAGCCGGTCTCGAGAACCTGGTGGGCAAGGACGGCGAAGTCCTCGAAGCGCTTCAGGAGCTGACCCGCCTGGCCGTGTTGTCCGCAACGGAAAACCGCTCCCGGCTGGTGCTGGACATCAACGGCTACCGCTCAGAGCGGGCCGGCGAGCTGCAGAAGATAGCAGAGGACGCCGTCGCTTCCGTCAAGGAATCCGGCGAGACCGTGGCATTGGCGCCGATGAGCGCCTACGAGCGGAAGATCGTGCACGACGCCGTAGCTGACCTGGGACTCATCAGCGAGTCCGAAGGCGAAGGCGCTGACCGCCACATCGTCGTTTCCGCAGACTGAACCGCCGGATAGCTTGATGGTTGAAATCACCGCTACCGAACTGCAGGCAGCACAGAAGATCTTTGGCGACCGCTTGGACCTGGCGGAGCGCTATGTGGAGCACCTGGCCACCTCAGGAACGGAGCGGGGCCTCATTGGTCCCCGCGAAATTCCGCGGCTGTGGAGCCGCCACGTCCTGAACTGCGCAGTGATCGAAAGCCAGATTGCCGAGGGAAGCCACGTGGCCGACGTCGGCAGCGGTGCCGGACTGCCCGGCCTGTGCCTGGCCATTGCCCGGCCCGATCTGGAACTGACCCTGATCGAACCGCTGGAACGCCGGGTCATCTGGCTCCAGGAAGTCGTGGACGACCTCGGACTCGAGAATGTGACGATCATGCGCACCCGCGCTGAGCTCGCGGTTGGTATGGTCAACGCCGACGTCGTGACGGCACGTGCCGTGTCAGCACTTTCCAACCTCGCCGGACTGACCATTCCGCTCCTGGCGGGCAAGGGTGAAGTAGTCGCCATCAAGGGACGCAGTGCAGGCGAGGAAATCGAAAAAGCCGCCAAGGTTATCCGCAAGCTCGGCGGCACCCAGACGTCTGTCGTCCTGGTGGGCGAGGACCTCCTTGAGGAACCCACCACCGTAGTCCGAATCGTTGTGAATAAGCCTCAAAAGATTGCCTAGCATCAGCCCGGTGCCCTCGGAGTCCAAGGGTAAGAGGTTAGGCTAGTAACCGGCAGCAAGAGCCGAACGAGAGTGAGTGTGTCACAGTGACCAGTAGCGAAGCCTCCACACAACGGATCCCCCCGTTTGTGTCCCTGGGGTCCGCGCGGGCCTTTGTTGCGCCTGTCATCGCTCACGAATACTCCGGAAATCACACGGCTGCAGTTGCGAAGACAACCGGTATGGCAAGCGTTTCACGTGAAACATCTGTTGTCTCCAGCGGAAATGTGCTGGACTCCATCGACGATTCCAGTCCCATCGCCCGCGAGCTCGCCCATGAGAATAAGCGGCGCGAACGGCTCCTGGGGCGTGAGCTGCCGAAACCGGAGAAGACCCGCATCTTCACCGTCTCCAACCAGAAGGGCGGGGTCGGCAAGACAACCACCACGGTCAACATTGCCGCTGCCCTGGCGGCCGCCGGCTTGAACGTGCTGGTCATCGACATCGATCCGCAGGGCAATGCCTCGACGGCCCTCGGAATCGAACACCACGCCGACGTTGACAGCATCTATGACGTGCTCATCAACGACATTCCGTTGCAGGATGTTGTGGCACCTTGCCCGGACATCGACAACCTGATCTGCGCGCCGGCCACGATCCACCTCGCCGGCGCAGAAATTGAACTGGTCAGTCTCGTCGCCCGCGAGCAGCGTCTCCGCCGCGCCATCGACGTGTACGCCAAGGAACGCGCCAAGAACGGTGAGGAGCGGCTGGACTACATCTTCATCGACTGCCCTCCGAGCCTGGGTCTGCTGACCGTCAACGCGTTCTGCGCGGCCAACGAGGTGCTCATTCCGATCCAGTGCGAGTACTACGCCCTCGAAGGACTGAGCCAGCTGCTCAAGAACATCGAAATGATCCAGAAGCACTTGAACGCCGATCTCGTTGTCTCCACCATCCTCCTCACCATGTACGACGGCCGCACCAACCTTGCCGCCCAGGTTGCCGCCGAAGTACGGGAACACTTCCCGGAGCAGGTCCTCGGAGCGGTGGTTCCCCGTTCGGTCCGCATTTCCGAGGCTCCCAGCTACCAGCAGACGGTGATGACCTACGATCCCTCATCCAGCGGGGCACTGTCCTACCTGGAAGCCGCAGCCGAAATCGCGGAACGTTAGAATCTTTTCAAGAATTGCACTAGCTAGAGTCCGGTGATGCCAGGCTCTTCCAATGGAGGGATTTATCCATGAGCGATAAGCGACGCGGCCTCGGCCGTGGACTTGGGGCACTCATTCCAAGTTCCGCCGCGGCGTCCGGAAACGGTTCAGCGCCGTCCCGTCCCGTGGATCTGTTCTTCCCTGAAGCCCGGAAGCGGACGCCTGCTGCCGAGATGCCTGAAACGGAAGAGACCGTTGTCGCCCCTGACGAGGATGTCGCTGCAGAGTCGCAGGCGCCGTCGCCGAAGTCTGCTGCGCCAGCAGACGCCCCGGACTCGAAGAGTGCCTCTGCCGCGAAGAAGGCTCCGGCGAGAAAGGCCCCTGCCGCCAAAGCCGTGCCCCCGGTTCCCGCGCCCAAGCCTTCGTCCGGCACAGTGTCCGAAGTAGAACCCGTGGCCGCTCCCGACGAGGATGATCAGGGAGTTGAACTCGTTGAGGTGCCGGGCGTCCGTTTCGCGGAAATCCTGGTCACCGACATTCACCCCAACCGCAAGCAGCCGCGTTCAGTCTTCGACGAGGACGACATGGCAGAGCTGGTTCACTCAGTGCGCGAAATCGGCGTCCTCCAGCCAATTGTGGTCCGGACTTCAACTGAAAAGGGTGGCGAACCCTACGAGCTCGTCATGGGTGAGCGTCGGTGGCGGGCAGTTCAGGCCGCTGGCCTCGAAACCATCCCCGCAATCGTCCGTGACACCACCGATGATGACCTCCTTCGCGACGCCCTGCTGGAAAACCTGCACCGAAGCCAGCTGAATCCACTCGAAGAGGCCGCCGCCTACCAGCAGCTGCTCGAGGACTTCGGCACCACCCACGAACAACTGGCTGACCGTATCGGACGCTCGCGTCCCCAGGTGTCCAACACCCTCCGTCTGCTCAAGCTGCCGCCGCTGGTCCAGCGCCGTGTCGCTGCAAGTGTCATCTCTGCCGGCCACGCCCGTGCCCTGCTGGCACTCCCGGACGCTGCTGCCATGGAACGCCTCGCCCAGAAGATTGTTGCTGAAGGCATGTCGGTTCGGGCGACAGAAGAAGCAGTGACGCTCTACCAGAACCCTGCCGCAGCGCAGAAGAACAACATCCCGCGGCCCGGTGCACGGCACGAACGCCTGGATTACCTGGCATCGTCCCTCTCCGACCGGCTCGATACCAACGTCAAGATTTCCCTTGGCGCGCGCAAGGGACGTGTGAGCATCGAGTTCGCGAGCGTGGAAGATCTTAACCGGATCATGGATGTGCTGACGCCCGGGTCGCCCAACTAGCGTCACCAGAGTTTAGAAGGGCCCGTTTCACGTGAAACGGGCCCCTTCTTTTGTTGTTTTCCGCTTTGGAGCTGGTTGATATCTCTGGTTCAGAGACACATTGCATGCGGCTGTATTGGACATGCGTGACTTCATCCGGCGTTGAATTCGCGCGGATCTGCTCGGATTGCCTGCGCACATAGATGAGCTGCAGGTGAGATGCCCTCCCGGATCCTCCTTCCGGGTTCTGCTGACACCTTGTAAGGGCAGCACTCGGTAGGTTCTCGGCCGCGATTAGCGTGCAAAGGCCGAGACGGGATCGCCATGTGGTATTCCTGAGGGCTGGGCCGGCGACATTCGAGGGTGTACACCACACAGACCGGGCCCGGGGCCCCGGGGCCTCTTGGCTCTTTCAGTCGCCCTATGGGTATGGCTCAAGTCAGGGCCTCCATGCTGGACCCTATCGGAGGCCAACGATGTCGCCCATGGCACTTTTAGGGCCGTCTAGGCCTAAAAGCGGGGCAATCGCGGTCAACGGGTCCGTGTATTCTATTCCTGGCCTGGGCTTACCCGGACCTACAAGGGAGCCAACCGTTGCCGGACAGACAGCATAGAGTCAGTGTTTCACGTGAAACCCCCGCCCCTCGGGTCCGACCTGAAGAGTGTGGAACGAGGAGGCAGATACAGCAAAATCACCTGAGTTGGATGTCTTTCCGTTATGGATAGCTCCGCGGCCGCAATCTGCGGGCCATTGCGAGAGGTCCAAAGCCCGCACTGCCCCGACTCATGGAGTTCCCACGCCTTTCCTCTCATCCTGATGCAACGGTCAATGGGATTCACGTGCTGAGGAGAGTCGCCCCTTGAATGGTCCGGGCAGGAGTTGTCCGCGGATTCGCGTGCTATCCGCCGGCGACGGAGGGGGTCGTGGATTCTGTATGGATGAACGGTGCGGTTTCACGTGAAACATTCAGGCTTCGGTGAGATGGTCCCGGCCCGCTCCGAGGCTTCCTCGCTTCTGATGTCCGGGTTCCAAACTGCGTCGACGCCTGCAATGGGACGCCCACGGACAGCGCAGCAGACTGTTCCAGGCCTCCAAGGGCTGTCACGCCGTACAGGGCTCAGCCTGCCAGCTATTGGCATCAGGAGGGGGCAGGAGCCGTCTGGTCCCCCCAGGGACTGACAGAACGCCTCCAGGCTACGGAATCCCCCGTTCTAGATCGCGTTGGCAGCCCAGCCGGTAGACGGGGCTGGCCCAGCAGCCTGAACAGCGCGGTCACTCTTGGTCGGCAATAGGCAATACGGGTTAGGTACGGCAACCAACACTTTGGAGGCCCGTGGTGCCGACTTCCATGGGCCGCAGAATATGGAACGGGGAACACCACAGCGCATGCACCGGGCGTAGCATCTTTCCAATGAGTCCTGCTCCTCCTGTTGGCGGACTTCGCCCGAAGTAGAGATGAGGACACTGGGCACTGGGACTGTGCCGGCGCCGAGGGACATCAGCCGCTTCAAACTGGGTGCTGCAGGCGGGATTCCCGGGCAGTGAGGGCGAGTAGTCACCGCTGTTCTGCCGGCCCGTCAGTGGACTAGGCTTCACGTGGTGTTTATTGCTGGTAGTGAAGGGAACAGTGTGAGGGTCTCGGCTGCAGCCCCCACACGGCAGAACATCGCCGCGGCCGGGGCGGCGTTTGCATCCACGTTGCGATCGGATTTTAGAGACGACTGAATATGCCTCCGTTCGTTCTGGGAAGCTGCGGGATCTTGCTTCCGTTCCTGGGAGCAGCGGAATCTTCCTCCCGTTCCGAGAAGCAGCGGAACCTTCCCTCGCGTTCCTGGAAGCAGCGGAACTCCCCGCCTCCGGGCTCGGCCATCGTCGATCGAAAGTGGCACCTGTCCCCCCACCTGTGTCTCCTGCTCCGGATGGGGTAGCTGGCGCTCATTCTGCGGCAGATCATCGAGTCAGGCATCAGTCACACAGGCCGAGCTTGGGAATTGTCGCGCTGGCGAGACTGGTGCTCCCTGGGTGCTCCCCCGCATCCAGTCATCGGCGTTGCCCGGCTGGCGCCTCCTGTTGGGAACCCGGGACGCAGTGGGACTCCGCCTTCGCCAGCGGAAGCGGTGCTGCGCAGGATGGGCCAGGGACTCTGCCTGTTTGGGTGTCCGAGATCGAGGATTGAACCAAGTCTTCGTCCGCCACTGTGGGACTCCCGGTTCGAAGCTCGTCTTGATTCGGGGTGCTGCTTTGACCCGCTTCGTCCGCTAGCATCCGATCCGGCGTTAGCAGGATGTCATGACGGCCGGTGGATAGACCGGTGGATATCGCTGTGGATAACTTTGTGGATTACTTTGTGGATGGACGCCGCGTACGTCACTGACCTCCGACGATGTCGCTGCCGGGACGATGACGCCAGCACCCGCCCTACCGTTCGCGCCCACACCGTTTCACGTGGAACAATTTCGATGCTCTTTCAGTGAATTGATTCACACCCGCCCGTGCTTCATAAATCCCCCGTTGCTGGTTAATTATGCGTCGAAAATCACCGAATTCGTGGACCAGACCTGATGCAGTCAGGCACGGGCTCAGGTGGTGGCCACTGAAGTCAGTGGCGGACTTGAGCTGTGCATCGGAGCGAGGACAATATCCCTGCCCTGTGCACATCGCCCGACCCAAATATTCAGCTGTGAGGAATCCCTCACTGTCTGTGGATAACTATGTGAATAACTTCTGTGGAGAACCCTGTGGAAACTGTCCCGCTGGTACGGAGAGGGGAGCTTTCGGTCGAACCGATGGCGGTCATCGAATGGCTGCAGTTCGGTGATAAAGGAGCCAGAGTCGACGCTAGCGGGATGGCAGCGACAACGCCCGGGCGTCATACGTTCCAACTGTCTGGTGCGCCCATTTGCTTCTTGGAGTCCGACTCGCATGCGAGGGCCGGCAGATGCTGTGGATCCAGCACGCTCGGCATCACGCGAACGACTGGATCTTGAGGGTTGTGGCTGCTGAGAGTGGGCACCAAGCACCAAGCACCAGGCAGCCGGATGTTGGATCCTGAGGCGGGGCCGAATCTGCTGCTGGGATGCGAAGCGCGTTCTGGGACCGCGCTTTCGAACCTGGTGGCTGGCACAAAATGCGGGCGGCAGACAGCACGCTGAACGGAAGGCGGTGCTTTCGAAAGGCCGCCGCCCAACTCTCGGTGGAGCACCCTCTGTTCCCCTACCTGCCCCGTCCCCTTCCCGGCCGGCCCTTCAGGCTGCCGTTGCGCCTCAGGGTACTGCGCGTAGGAGCCGTGGATGCAGCCTCTGTGGTCCGCCCTCGAGGCGGTGGCAAACAGCTTCCTTTGGCCGCTTACCAACATTGCAGAAGAAGCATGCAAGTGCACATGCCGTCCCTAGTTGGGATACGTGTCGGTTCGGTGTACCCGACTAGCGGGCTGCGTTCTGGAGTGCCCGACCGCGGAGGTGTCTATGTAGTGCGTAGTTGTGCGCTGTTTAGGGCCAACGACAGGGCTGCCTCGCGCTCCGTCGGAGCGGTCGCTCCGGTGAGTCGTGTGTGCCGTGTGCCCGGCTGTGGCCAGCTGGGCCGGGTGGCGGGCGCTACCTGTCGGTATAGGCTGCGGAATCTTCGTGCTGATGGCTTACCGGCTCCGCGTGCCCCCCAAACCTCACTACTTTCTTTAGCGGTTCATTTGACTGGTTGCAACGTGCTGCCGCTAAAGTCCATCGCGGCCTCGATGCGGCTAGTTATGAACTGGTTGGCTCATGGATCCCAACAGGAACGTAGTCTACGTCGTGGCTAGCACGGTGCCGTTGGGGCTTTCGGTTGTGTTTCACGTGAAACACTGACACGTCCGGCGCCCCTGGGAGGCCTATCCATAAGCCGAGTGGGCTGCATGAAGTATCGGATGAACGGCGGCCCGCGGACGCTTGGACCGTGCACGGTTCGCGTCTGCGGCAACTGACTCTAGGGCCCCAGACTAACGGATTGCGCGTAGCGCCCCCTCCGGATATTTCACCTTGGGATGAGAAGACCATATCTGAGAGTTCAGTATCGCATCACTGCCTTGCTTCTGAGAGTTCCCTACTCAAACCGCGCTTTCAGGAGCATCGCTTCCGTCGACGCCGTTTCACGTGAAACACGACTGAATGTTGGGTTGATTTACCCGGCGGCGGCGGACAGAAGGTTCATATATCGAACCGAAATTCCGACTTCGTCCAGAGTTCACGATTCCTGGGTCTTCTACCTTCCCCCGCGCGTGAGTGGCAGTTTCACGTGAAACATGGCGCGTGTGTTTGTGTCATTGCGGACGAGCCGCCGGAGCAGTCATGTGTCAGTGATCGATTTCATGCGGCTTGCGGCTTGGGGCTTGGCGGCTGCTGCAAGACATCTTAGAGAGCCGATGCGAGTTAGGGGGCTGTGGCGGCGGACATTGCCCCACTGCCCTGATGCTGGCCTCACTGGCTGGGTGCAGCTCCCCCAGCTGGCAGCTTCCTTTGGCACGCGACGGCCCGATCAGGGATGCGCGGTGACTCCAGAGTGAGATGCGACATGTTGTGCGGGAATCCTGGTCGCTCACGGTTGGAGGTCCTTGCGATATCCTGAAACACGTCTGGCAACAAGTGAGTTTGCATTAAAGTATGCCTTTTCCGGTTGACGGCATCTGTGCTGACCCTGAATTGTCAACGACCGATCCAGAACAGAGCTGTGCAGCCGGTGACTAACGAGCCCGGTTCTATTAGACGAGCGGCCAAGCGGCCACTAGTCTTTTCGGCTGTGAGGCGGCTTCTGCGCTGGTCCGCTGAGGCGAACGGCGACAGCAATGTTTCACGTGAAACACAGAGAACCCCCGATCTGCCTGGCCTTCCGGCCAAGGCGGGGATCGCCAGAAAAGAGACGGTGTCGTTTCACGTGAAACAGGCACGCAGATCGGCCGGCCCCCGTGGGGTCTCAACCGCTTCCTGCGGCGTCTGTCTTCGAGGACCCCAAGCGAGCCGGGCGCTGAGCGTGAGCCGCTGTGGGTCTCCCCTGCCCGTGCGATCGTGAGTTGGCCAATGCGACCAGATCCGGAGAGGGCAATTCAAGTGCCTAAAACAACCGTGTTCGACTGTGACCCGTGCTCCGCGGCCGACCCACGACTCTTAGGACCATCGGTCCTGCGTGCCGGCCGACAGAACACTACGCACGAAAAAGGTGGCCCCACTTCCTGGTCAGGAAGTGAGGCCACCCAAAGTCGGTATTAGCGGTTGCCCGCTGACCAATAGAGGAACTTAGGACAGGACGTCCGCGAATTCCTTCTCGAAGAACTGCTTGGGGCGGGCGCCGATGACGGTGCCCTTCACTTCTCCGCCTTCGAACAAGTAGACGGCGGGGATGGAGGTGATGCCGTACTGCGCCGCGATCGCGGGGTTGTCGTCAACGTTTACCTTGACGACGTCCACCTTCTCGCTGTACTCCACGGAGATCTCGTCGAGGATCGGCCCGAGCTTGCGGCACGGGCCGCACCATTCGGCCCAGAAGTCCACGATGACCGGCTTGGCGGATGCCAGTACATCAGTGCTGAAACTAGCGTCTGTTACGTCTTTTGCGTTGCTCATAGCCCTGTCTCTCTCTTCGGTTGGTTGCTGCGCGCCGATTTAGGCGTGGAAATCTGCGAGGTAGTGCTCAACGTCGAGGGCGGCTACACAGCCGGAGCCCGACGCGGTGATGGCCTGGCGGTAGGTGGGGTCGATAACGTCACCGGCGGCGAAGACACCCTGCACGCTGGTTTTGGAGGTGCGGCCGTCGACGGCGATCGTCCCCTCAGGGGTCAAGTCCAGCTTGCCCTTGACGAGTTCGGTGCGGGGATCGTTGCCGATCGCCACGAAGACGCCCGTGACGGCGAGTTCGGTCTCGGTGCCGTCCACCAGGTTTTTCAGCCGGAGTCCGGTGACCTTGTCCTGTCCAAGGACGTCCTCGACGCCGCTGTTCCAGATGAAGTTGATCTTCTCGTGCGCCAGGGCGCGGTCGGCCATGATCTTGGAGGCACGAAGGGAATCGCGGCGGTGGACGACCGTGACACTCTTCGCGAACTTGGTGAGGAAGAGTGCCTCCTCCATCGCGGAGTCACCGCCGCCGATTACGACGATGTCCTGATCCTTGAAGAAGAAACCGTCGCAGGTTGCGCACCAGCTGACGCCGTGGCCGGAGAGGCGCTTCTCGTTGGGCAGGCCGAGCTCGCGGTAGGCAGAACCTGTCGACAGAATGATGGACCGGGCTTGGAATGTCTCCCCCGAGCCGATCGTGACCGTCTTGATGTCGCCGTCGAGATCCAGGTCGGTGACGTCCTCAAACTGGATTTCCGTGCCGAACCGGGCGGCCTGCTTCTCGAAGTTCTCCATCAGGTCCGGGCCCATGATGCCATCCGGGAATCCCGGGTAGTTCTCGACGTCGGTCGTGTTCATCAGCTCGCCGCCGGCGGTTACCGATCCGGCCAGCATCAGCGGCTTCAGATTGGCGCGTGCCGTGTACACCGCGGCCGTGTAGCCCGCGGGGCCGGAGCCGACGATGATGACATCACGTACTTCGGACGCGGTGTTTTCTGCGTTGCTCACTGAACGGTGAACCTCTTCCTTTGTCGATGCGCCCGCCTGTGGTAGCCGGCCACATGGCACAACTACTGTACGGCGCTGAATATTCCGGTCGGACGGGGCGTCACGGGAGGACGCCACCACTCAGGGTACCGTTTTGGCACCGAGGACTGCGGGGTTACTGCCTGGGTTACGGGCCAGCTACTGGACCTTGATTTCGGCCAGACGCAAGCCAAATCCGAAGCGCGTCTTCGGCGCCGCCAGCTTGGGCAGGCTCTTGATCTGGACGATGACATACTGCGCTTTGACGGCTTCCGGCAGGGGCATCGTCAGATCCGGGGAGGTGAAGCTGTTGCTGCCCACCTGCTTGGCGCCGTCCAGGGACGGGCGGTCGTTGGTGAACACACTGATGCTGCCGCCCGAGGCCCCCAACTGGCTCAGGGTCACCGAGGAAATCTCGGCCGGTGTCTTCAGTTTGACCACCAGCGGGACACCCTCGGGGGCAAAGCCACCCCAGTTTTCATTGGCGAATTCCATGTCCGACCAATAGCTGGCGGCGTTGCCGTCGAAGGTCTTGACTAGATCGCCGTCGTAGGTTCCGGCAAAATCGAAGTCGCCAAGTCGCGTGACGCCCTCAATGGCGGGCGGACCGGTGACCGGCGCAGGGCTGCCGGTCGCGGACGGCTCTGCCGAAGTCGCACCGGGGGCACTGGTGGAGGTGTTGCCGCCGGCGTTGGGCTGCGGCGTGGCCTTGAAGAGACTGCCAAGATTGGTGACAGCAAGAACCAGGCCCACCACGAGGACCGCCGCCAGGAGACCGCCCACCAGCCAGCGCATGGAGCGGGGCTCGCGCCGGGGCTCGTCATCCTTGCCGTAGTACTCGTCATCCTCCGCGGAGTCGCCGCTTCGGGCCGGACCAGGGAAGAATCCCGGGGCCCGGTCCGCGGCGCCGGCACCGGCCAGGGCGGCGGACTTGGTGGTATGGCCCTGGTGCGAGGTCTGCCGGTCTTCGTCGTCCGTGTGACCGTAGTCGTCGTCGGACCACAGTGAAACCTTGGGCGATTCGGCGGGAGCCGGCGGCCCGGAGACGGCTGCACCGGAACCGGAGGTACCTCCCTGCACCGGCTGGGGCGCCGTCACATGGGGGGTGGCTTCCTGGGGTGCAGTCTCGGGGGACTTTGCCTTCGAGGACGCCGCCGCTGCAGCAGCACCGGCGCCAGCGGCGGCAGCCACGCCAGCCGCACCGGCAGCGGGTGAGGTCCCCGGACGCGAAGGCACGCGTGCGGGCGAAGCCGGCTGTGCAGCCGGAGCGGCACCGGATGCAGGGGCGGCGGGCTGGTTCCGTCCGTAGTTGATGTAGTCGGCGTCGACTTCTTCCTCGTCGTAGAGGCCGTCGTAGGTTTCGGGTTCCTGGGAACGCGCCTGGCCGAAGATTTCGCTGCCCAGTGTGTCCGTGAAGAACGGTTCGATGTAGGGCGGGTTGGAGGACACAACTAGGTCCAGCAGGTCGGCGGCCGAGGTGTGGTTAGTGATGAGGTAAGTCGTCGCCTCACTGACCCCAAGGTCGAGGATCTGCACGTTGCCGGGACGCTCACCGGTGGCGACTTCCCTGGCACTCTGCGCCACTTGATCCGCGTTGCCGGGTCCGGCCACGAGGATGCTCACGGCACGGTTCAGTACCTGGTCCACACCGTCCAGCACCAGATCCTGGTCATGTGAGGTCAGTACGGTGGCAGTGACCTTGTAACGGCCACCTAGTACTGATCCGACATCGATCGGGTGGGACACGGGCTCCTCCTAGACTGTCCGGGAGTTGCCGAACTGATCACTTCATCAGTGACCACAGGTCCTCCGGTAAGCCGGTGGACCCCTGGTCTGCAACTCCCCTTGTTAGTCTTCGATCCTAGCCGATGCAGTGTCCGCGCCGCGGAAACACGGCGCTGCTAACCCTGCCGGATGCTATTTTTTCTTCTTGCCGCCAAACGGAAAATGGGGATTGTGCCCGGCCGGTCCTTGGTACGTTCGGCGCCCGGGCAGCGGGACATCCCCCCGGCCCAAGCCGCCCTCAGCGGTGCTGGGCAGATCCTCGGCAGGCAGGTAGCCGCCCTCCGGTCCGACGCGTCCGGCCCGCTCGTCCTGTTCTCCAAGGTCCGGCCCAGCACGGAAGGAGGCGGCGTCGAATTCCCCCGAAATTCTCGGAATGAGTCCGGTGTCCACCGAGACCGTGGCACGTTCCGGCCTTGTGCGGGGCACGGCTGGACCTTCCGGACCGCCCCCGGCCGCAGGCCCGGCAGCCCCCCGCCGGCGCAGGCGGCCCAGCAGCGGCTGCAGCAGGTCGCTCAGTTCGGTCACCCGGAACAGCTTGAGCAGGAGCAGGTACGCCGCCAGCATGACGGGCCCGACGACGACGATCGTCACCAGTGCCGCGATCGGCGTGCTCCAGGCAAAGCCGTCCGGGCTGTAGCTTCCCAGCAGCCACAAAGCCCCCGCCCCGGCCAGGGCCGAACCCAGCGCGGCGTAACCCATCCGGATATAGGAGTTGGCAATCCGCGGGCCGTCCAGGTGTCCCAGGAGCCGGCGCAGGAAGACCGCACTGACAATCACCGAGAGGATATTGCCGCCGGTGTAGAGGGTGGCGATGGCGAAAATGATCTGGTCGAAAGGCAGGAACTGGATGGTGAAGGCGGCAACCACATTCACCGTGGCCAGCACCAGCTGGATGAAGAACGGCGTCCGGGCATCCTCGTTGGCGTAGAACACGCGGGACATCATGAAGTTGGCGCTCATAAAGGGCGTGCTGAGGGCCAGGATGGTGAGGGTCTGGGCCAGCATGGCGCCGTCCTGCTTCACTCCGCCGGAGAAGAACATACCCAGCGGTCCGGCCAGCGCAAACAAGGCCAGCGCCCCGAACACCGTGGCCACAGCCATGGTCCGCAACCCGTGGGACAGCGCGCTGCGCAGCGCAGCCCGGTCCCCAGCCTGCGAGGCCCGGGTCATCCGGTTGAACAGCACCGTGGCCAGCGACAGCGCAATGATGGAGTGTGGGAGCAGGTAAAGCTGGCTCGCGACCTCCAGCACGGCGTTGCCCGGCATCGTGTCCGCGGCCGGATCCCCCGCCTGTTCCAGGCGGAGCCGCTCCGCACCCGGAATCGTGGCGATGCGCATGACATAAAGGAATGCCAACTGTCCGACGGCGGCCGTCGCCAGGGTCCAGACGCTCAGCTTGGCGGCCTGGCCCAGTCCGACCCCGCGCCAGCCGAAGCGTGGGCGCAGGCCGAGCCGGAGCCTGAACACCGGGATCAAGAGGATCGCGGTCTGGGCAATCACACCGATGGTCGAGAATCCGGCCACCAGGAAGGTCTGGGTCGAACCCCAGGTGTCGAGGGTGTGGGGGTTGGTCGCGTTGGCGCCGAAGGCCCAGATAAACATGCCGAGGCCGGTAATGGCGACAATGTTATTCAGGATCGGCGCCCACATCGCGGGCCCGAACGCGCCGTGGGCGTTGAGCACCTGGGTCAGCAGGGCATACAGCCCGTAGAAGAAGATCTGCGGAAGGCACCAGAACGCGAACGACACAGCGAGGGCCTTCTGCTCCGGGGAGTAGCCCTGCGTCGTCAGCTCGATGACCCACGGCGCCAGCAGCGTCACCGCCAGCGTGAGGGTCAGCAGCACCAGCACCGCAAGCGTCAGCAGCCGGCTGATGTAGTCCGCTCCCGCATCCGGAGCCTTGCTTGCCTTGATGATCTGGGGCACCAGGACCGCGTTGAAGACGCCGCCCGCCACGAGCAGGAAGATCAGGTTCGGCAGGTTGTTCGCGTTGATGAACGTGTCGTTGACGGTGGAGCCCAACCCGAGGGCGGCCGCCAGCATCCAGGTTTTGGCGAATCCCAGGAAACGCGAGACCAGCGTTCCCGCGGCCATGATGGCGCTGGAACGGACCTCTCCGGATTGGACAGCATTGGAATCGGCGGGGCCGGAGTGCGCTGGGGTGGGTTTGGCTGATGACATCGTCTTCATCGTCTCACCCGGGCACTGCTTAAGGCGCCATCGGGGTCGATTAAGGGGGCCTGCGTGGCCCTAGCGGTGATCGGGCAGGACTTCCTTGGCGAGGTCTGCAATGCGGCGCTCATTCGGGAAGGAGAGCTTACGGGCGAGCTCATTGATGGGGATCCAGGCGACGTCGACAGCTTCCTTGTCGGGATCATTCTCGATCGTCAGTTCGCCGCCGGTGGCCTGGAGCAGGTAGTGATGGACGGTCTTGTGGACGCGGTGTCCGCTGACCGTAAACCAGTAGTCGATGCTTCCCAGCGGCGCGAGGATCTTGCCTTCGATGCCGGTTTCCTCCGCGATTTCGCGGACGGCGGCTTCCTCGTTGCTTTCTTTTCCCTCCGGATGGCCCTTCGGCAGGCACCATTCGAGCCGTCCGCCGCGATTGAGTCGGGCGATGATCGCAACCCGGAGCTCGGCGTCGGACGTGTCAACCACGACGCCGCCGGCGGAGACTTCCTCCACGGTGGGGAGGGAGGCCTGTCCGGAGTGCTGCACCGGCGCGACGTTGGCACCTATTGCCGACGGCAACGGTGCGTTTGTCCTCCTGCCGGGAGCGCTCGGTACGGGATGGGCCATGAAGTCCACTCTAACGACTCTTGTCTGCACTTGATGACCTAAACATGGCAGGAAAGTGGACGGCCGGGAAAGTGGATCGCCCGCGCCGCCCCCGCGTTCGGGTGACAACGGCCGGACTTCGGGGGATTCGGTGTGGTGCTGGCCGGGATTTCTGACAAGCTTAAGAAACTATGGCGCACGTACATCACGAGACTGACTCGCACACCGTTGATTTCCAGGTAGACCCTGTGGTTCTGGAGCTGGGGCAGCGGTTCGTCGACGCCGGCCATGAACTCTCCCTTGTGGGCGGGCCGGTGCGTGATCTCTTCCTGGGCCGGGTATCCCCCGATCTGGACTTCACCACCGACGCCACACCGGACCAGACGGTTTCCCTGATCAGGAAGTGGGCTGACAACTACTGGGAGATCGGGCGCGCCTTTGGCACCATCGGGATGCGCAAGGCCGGTTTCCAGATCGAAATCACCACCTATCGCGCCGAGGCGTACGATCCCGACTCCCGTAAACCGGTGGTTGCGTTCGGGAAGTCGCTGACGGATGACCTGCTGCGCCGCGACTTCACGATCAACGCCATGGCACTGCGGCTCCCCGCGCTGGAGCTCGTGGATCCGTTCGGCGGTGTCCGCGACCTGCACGCTTCCGTCCTGGCCACCCCGGGCGCCCCGGAATCCTCGTTCTCCGACGATCCGCTGCGGATGATGCGCGCCGCCCGCTTCGCCGCCCAGCTGGGCATCACGGTGCACGAGGACGTCCGCGCCGCGATGTCCCGGATGGCGGAACGGATCACCATGATCTCCGCGGAGCGCGTCCGCGAGGAGCTGGTCAAGCTCATCTGCGCGGCGCACCCCCGCGCCGGCGTGGACCTGCTCGTGGACACCGGGCTGGCCGACTTCGTGCTGCCCGAGGTCTCCGCCCTGCGCCTTGAATCGGATGAACACCACCGTCACAAGGACGTCTACCAGCATTCGCTCCAGGTCCTGGAGCAGGCCGGTGCCCTCGAAACGGATGCCGACGGCGCCGTGCCGGGACCGGACTTCGTGCTGCGGTTCGCGGCGTTGATGCACGACGTCGGGAAGCCCGCCACGCGCCGCTTCGAGCCGGGCGGCGCCGTGAGCTTCCGGCACCATGACATGGTCGGGTCGAAGCTGACGTCCAAACGGATGAAGGCGCTCCGCTTCGACAACGAGACCACCAAGGCCGTGGCCAAGCTGGTGGAACTGCACATGCGCTTCTACGGCTACGGCGACGCGGGCTGGAGCGATTCCGCCGTCCGCCGCTATGTCACCGACGCCGGCCCGCTGCTGGAGCGGCTGCACCGGCTGACCCGCTCGGACGTGACCACCCGGAACCAGCGCAAGGCCGAGCGGCTCGCCTTCGCCTACGACGACCTCGAGGCGCGGATCGCGGCCCTGCGTGAGCAGGAATCGCTGGAGGCCGTCCGCCCGGACCTCGACGGCGGCCGGATCATGGAACTCCTGGGCCTCAAGCCCGGACCCGTCGTCGGACGTGCCTACAAGTTCCTCCTGGAGGAACGGATGGAGCATGGCCCGCTGGATCCCGCCCAGGCCGAAGCCAAACTGCACGAATGGTGGGCGGCACAGCCCGAGTCCGCCGCTCCGCTCTCAACTGAGGAGTCCTAAGTGATTGCACCTACCAACGCCCCCCGCCCGCAGCTGTGGATCCTGCGGCACGGCGAAACTGAATGGTCCAAGAGCGGCCAGTACACCGGCCTCACCGATCTCCCCCTCACCGTGGAGGGTGAGCAGCAGGCCGTGGAGGCACGCAAGGTGCTCGACGCCGTCGACTTTGACCTGGTGCTGACGTCCCCGCTGCGGCGGGCCCGACGGACCGCGGAACTGGCCGGCTTCCCCGACGCCCAGCTGGAGCCGCTCGCGGTCGAGTGGGATTACGGCGACTACGAGGGCATCAGCTCGGACCTCATCCGCAAGGACAATCCGGAATACCTGATCTGGACCCACGGCGTGCCGAACGGCGAAGCCCTCGACGACGTCGCCGCGCGCGCGGACAAGATCGTGGCACGGGTGCTGGAATCGGGCCTGGACAACGTGCTGGTCGTAGCCCATGGCCACTTCTCCCGGATCCTCACCGCCCGGTGGCTGGGGCTCGATCCCCACGAGGGCCGGCATTTCGTCCTGGGAACCGCGAAAGTGTGCACGCTGGGCTGGGATAAGAAGACCCCGGCAGTTGTCCGCTGGGGCCTGTGAATGCGGTTTAGAAAATAACTTCAAGAAAGTTTATGAATGCTGTAGTCAAGTGCGGCATTTGTGGTGTATTTTTATTTCTGACCCCAGAGCGTCTTGCCGGGGTCGAGGCGCGCGTCGCCCGGCCAGTCAGCCGGAGCCACGTCAAAACAGAAAAGGAGGTTGGGAAAAATGATTACTTTGACTAGCGGATGGATGTATAGCACCGCCGCCACCCCGGCCTCTGTCGCTGAACCGCGCCCAAATTTCGGCCCGACTGCCTCCTGACCCTTCAGCCCGCGTCCTGGTTTTCTAACCTAAGGCCCGGAGCCACGGCGATGCCGGCACTCCCCTTCCCGGGAGTTCCGTAACAGCGGACTGACCCAGGCGGAACCACGCGGTTGCGCAGCATCCCCAAAGTTCGGAACCCAGCTTCTTGTTGGGGTTGCGGCACTCTCGCGTCCAGGGGCCATCCTTTCGCTTTTGCGAAATCGTTTAATTAGCGCCGGGCATTCTTATGCCCAATTTAGGCCTTTTCTTCCTCAATTCACAGAGGCCTTAATTGGCATGCCCAATTACTTCCCGTTCCCATTAGCACCAACGAAAGGTCCACCGTGACTATTGCCAGCACCACACCCCGAGCACGCGGCACGAGACGCCGACGGGAGGTGATCACCATGAAACAGAAACTCCAGTCGCTCCTGCGCCTGAGCCTCAAGCCGGCCCCACGGCACACGACGCTGTTCAACGGACAACTCCTCGACCAGAAGCGTGAAGACGTCTACGTCGTTATGCACCAGATGGGCCTCATCCGCTGAGGCACGTCCCGGCCATCGAAGGAAGTACTGATGACTGATCCCGGAATTGATCCGCAAGGAGCCCACGCGGCGACGCGTGGGCTCCCCCGTTTAAGCGCCGTCTTCAGCGCCTGCTGAGCCGCCGGCCCGGCGCGGCACGGCTGGCCGCAGCTGCCCCGGTAAGCTCGGGGACATGCAGGAGACAAAGCCGCCGGAGCACCGCAGACGCGTCCGACTGGTCATCCCGAGCCGCAGCGACCCCTTGTTGAGGAACTTCACAGAGCTGATCGGCGGACCCTTGGGCCACCGCTCCGCCCCCGGCGTCGTCGCCCCGGGATTTTTCACCGTGGAACGCGTCCTGATCCTGCTCACCGTCCTGGCCTCCGTGATCGGAATCCTCCTCAAGTCTTATTGCCGCACGAAGGGCTGGGAAACCCCGGGCCAGTTCTATGCGACGTGTTATTCGGACTTCCCGGAGCTGTTCAAGAATCGCGGCCTCGGTGACGGCGCCTTCCCCTTCATCACGCCGGGGACGTTCTTCGAATATCCCGTCCTCATGGGGTTCATTGCCGGCGCGACGGCCCTGCTGGTTCCCGGTGAGGGCGTCTCGGCCACCCGCATCCTGGCCTACTTCGACATCAACGCCGCCCTGATCCTGGCCGTCTGGATCGTCACGGTGCTTGCCACGGCACGCATGGCCCGGCGCCGCACGTGGGACGCGGCCATGGTGGCCTTGGCCCCCGGCATCATCCTGGCAGGCACCATCAACTGGGACATGTGGGCTGTCGGGCTGCTGGCGCTGGGCATGTACTGCTTCTCCCGGAACAAACTCGTGCTGGCCGGGATCTTCATCGGGCTGGGCACCGCAACCAAGCTCTACCCGGTGCTGGTCCTTGGTGCGGTCCTGCTCCTTGCCCTGCGCACCGGACGGATCCGGGGCATCCTGGTCACTGCCGGTGCCGCCGCCGCCGCATGGCTGGCCGTCAACCTCCCAGTTGCCGCCGCGAATCCGGAGGGCTGGAAGTACTTCTACCAGTTCACCGAGGACCGGCCCGCCGGCTACAGCTCACCCTGGTTTGCCTACAACCTAGTCGCCGGGCGGCTGGGCTGGTTCCCTTTGCAGCCCGAAGCGATCAACACCCTGGCAATGAACCTGTTCGTGCTGGCCTGCGTGCTGATCGGGGTCCTTGCCCTGGCAGCGCCCCGCCGGCCGCGGCTTGCGCAGCTCGCCTTCCTGATCGTCGCCGCGTTCATCCTGACGAACAAGGTCTACTCGCCGCAGTTCGTCATCTGGCTCATTCCGCTGCTTGCCTTGGCCCGCCCGCGCTGGCGGGACTTCCTGGTCTGGCAGACCTTCGAAGCGCTGCACTGGGCGGCCGTCTGGATGTACCTCGGGCAGGTGACGAGCGGCGGGGTGGCCCAGCACAATATTGATATGCCCTACTACGTCCTCGCCGTGGTGTTCCACATGATCGCCACCGGTTACCTGATGGCCCGGGTGGTCTGGGACATCTGGGACCCCACCTATGATGTGGTCCGCCGGCACGGGATGGATGATCCCCAGGGCGGGCCGTTCGAAGGCGTTCCGGACCGGTTGCGGGTGGACCTGCGGCGCCCCTCGGCTTCCGTGCTGCCCTGGCGCCGGGCGGCCGCGGATGCCTGATGTCGCCGTCGTCGGATCCGGACCGAACGGGCTCGCCGCGGCGGTGACCCTGGCCCGCGCCGGACTGAAGGTGCACGTCTACGAGGCCGCGCCCACCCCCGGCGGCGGGCTCCGCACCGCCGAACTCATCGAGCCCGGCCACTTCCACGATGTGTGCTCGGCGGTCCACCCGATGGCCCTGGCCTCGCCGTTCTTCCGGCAGTTCGAGCTGTCCCGGCGGATCAGGCTGGAGGTCCCCGAGGTCTCCTACGGCACACCGCTCGACGGCGGGCGGGCTGCGCTGGCGTACCGCTCCCTCGAGCGGACAGTTGCGGATCTCGGGCGCGACGGCGGCGCCTTCGGACGGCTGATGGCCCCCCTCGTGCAGCGCGCGGACGGCATCGCCGACCTGACGCTGAACCAGCTCCTGCGCATTCCGCAGGACCCGGTGGCGGCCGCCCTGTTCGGTGCCCGGGTCCTGGAGCAGGGCTCACCGCTATGGGGTCTGAGGTTCCGGGAGGAGCTGGCGCCCGCGCTGCTGGCCGGGGTCGCCGCGCACGCCGTGTCGCAACTGCCGGCCCCCGCCGCGGCCGGAGCAGGCCTCATGCTGGGGACGTTGGCCCACACTGTCGGCTGGCCCGTCCCGGCAGGAGGCTCCGCGGCGATCGCCGAGGCCATGGTGGCGGACATTGAAGCGCACGGCGGGGCCGTGGAAACCGGGGCCCGGATCGGATCCCTGGCCGAGCTGCCTCCGGTCCGCGCCACGCTGCTGGACGTGGCACCACCCGGCCTGTTGAGACTGGCCGGCGGCACGCTCCCCGACCGCTACCGCCGCGCGCTCGAGTCGTTCCGGTTCGGAAACGCGGCCTGCAAGGTCGACTTCATCCTTTCCGGTCCGGTCCCGTGGGCGGCGTCCGGACTGGCCGACGCCGGCACCGTCCACGTGGGCGGCACCCGGGCGGAGATGGCCGCGGCAGAAAACCTCGTTGCCGCGGGCATGCACCCGGACCGGCCCTACGTCCTGGTCTCCCAGCCTTCGCGCTTCGACGCCGGACGGGCGCCCGGGGGCCGGCATATCCTCTGGAGCTACTGCCACGTACCGGCCGGGTCCACCGTGGACATGGCCGGGGCCGTGATCGCCCAGCTGGAGCGCTTCGCCCCGGGGTTCCGGGACCTGGTGGTCAGTCATCGCGTCACGACGGCCGCTGAACTGGGCGAGTACAACGAAAACTACGTCGGCGGGGACTTCAGCGCGGGCCTGATGGACCTGCGGGGGATCATCCGGCGGCCTGTGCTGGGCCCGGTCCCCTGGCGGACACCCCTGCCCGGCGTCTACCTGTGTTCCTCCTCCACACCGCCGGGCCCGGGCGTGACCGGCATGCCGGGATTCCACGCCGCAAGATATGCCTTGAAGGACATATTCGGCCTCGCGGTGCCTCACCTCGGAATGTAGGGGCTCCGCGGCACCGCAACGGGCCTGCCTTCAGGCGAGGGCCGGGCTGACCGGCTGCAGCGCGGAGAGCCTGCCGTCGCGCATGCTGGCCACCGTGTCGGTGAGCGGGACGAAACCGGTGTCGTGGGTGACCATGACCGTCGCCACCCGGAACTCGTCCGTGACCTGGCGCAGCAGCCGCACGATGGCCCCGCTGCGTTCCTGGTCCAGGGCGGCCGTTGGTTCGTCCACCAGCAGCACCGCAGGATCCCCCATCAGGGCACGGGCAATATTGACCCGCTGCCGCTGGCCTCCGGAGAGCTGGTGGGGCCGTTTGTCGGCCGCCGGGCCCAGGCCAACGAGGTCCAGGAGCGCTGCAGCGCGGCTGGCGGCCTCCCGCGCAGATTTGCCCCGCAGGTGGTCACCTATCATCAGTTGTTCCAATGCTGTGAGGGACGGCAGCAGGTTGGGCTGCTGGAAGATGATGCCGATCCTTTCCCGGCGCAGAGAGGTGCGGTCCGCCTCGGACAGCCCGCCGGCATCGGTCCCGCCGATCAGCACGAGGCCTGCGGTGGGCCTGACGAGCGTGGAAGCGACGGCCAGGAGGGAGGATTTTCCCGAGCCGGACGGTCCGACAAGGGACAGGAATTCCCCGGCAGCGAGTCTCAGGTTGACGTCATCGAGCGCTTTGAGGCTGCCGTCGCCGTCGGGGTATTCGAGGGTGACGTTGACGAGGTTGAGGGCGGTGTTCATTGTGTATGCCTTTCCAGGAATGTTGATGGGGTGTGCAGGGCGCTAGTTGCCGCCGAGGGCCAGGAGCGGATCCACCCGGGTGATGCTCCGCACCGCCAGGGCAGCCCCGGCGAGGCCCAGGATGACGATGCCCCCGACCGGCAGGAGCGTGGTCTGCGGGGTCAGCAGGAACGGCACGGCGCTGCCGGCGAGGGCGCCGCCGGCCATGCCGGCAGCGCCCCCGGCCAGCGCCCCGGCGAGGAGCACGATCGCCGCCTGCACCATGGCGTCCTTGAGGATGTATCCGGAGGAGCCGCCCAGGGCTTTCAGGACGGCGACGTCCCGCGTGCGCTGTACGGTCCATACCGTCAGGAAGGCCACGATGACCAGGGCCGAGATCCCGTACAGGAATGCCTGCATCAGCAACAGGGAGCCATTTTCGCTCTTGTAGGACCCGAGGGCCTGAAACGACCCGTCCCGGGTGGTGCTGACCGTCCCTGCGGCCGCGTTGGCGGCGTCGTCGTCGAGCGTGTGCCCGCCGTCGGAGGTCACCGCGATGACGGTGGCGGCGGCGTCGTTCCCGCTGATATGCGCCAGCGTCCGCCAGTCGCCGAGTGTGGTCCAGACGACGCCGGTATGGGAATGCCACTGGTCCGGGACGACGCCGGACACCGTCAGTTCGGTTCCGCCGACGGTGGCGCGGCTGCCGGTGTGCAGGCCGAGGTCCTCGGCGAGGCTGGCGCCGATCACCACCGTTCCTTCGGCCACGGGACGGGGCGCCAGGCCGGCCGCACCGGACCCGTCGGTGGCGTCGGTCCTGTCGGTTCCGAAGACTGCCACGCTGGCCGTCCCGGAGGGGGTTCCGTCGGGGCCAACCGCCTGGAAACGGCTTTGGCTGATGCCGAGCAGTTCTGCGTGCGCGACACCGTCGCGGGCTGCCCACTCCGACAGCTGACCGCGGGTGACCTCGGACTCGGTGAACGATGCCTTGGCGGTGTCCCCGGCGGGAGCCCCGAAGACGATCTGGTCCGCCGGCAGCGCGGCGAGGGCCGACGTCGACTGGTTGCCCAGACCGGCGGTGAGTCCGGAGAGCAGCACCAGCAGCAGGGTGATGAGCGCGACGACACCGCCCATCAAAAGGAAACGTCCTTTGGCGAAGCGGAGGTCGCGGAGAGCGAGATACATAAGAGTCCTTTTCAACGGGTTGTGGCCTTGCCTCAAGCCTTCCGCCGCGGTGCGGGGCAGGCATCGGCCGCATGACCGGGACTTCCGGGTGGAGTGGTTGACGGGCGGGTCAATCAAATGGTTGATAGTGGCGCCGCAGCGGGGATTTCCGGCGGTGCCGGCCCGGCCCGGCACTACGCTGAAGGCATGGAGGACAAGGCTCACAGCGCGCCGGCGGAGGCCGCCCCGGGCGGCACGAGGAATGCTGCCGTGATCTTGCGCGTCCTCCGGGTGTGCCTCCACAGCGGCTTCGCCGTGCTCCTGCTCGTCGCTGTTGCGCGGCTGGCAGGCCCGGGACTCCGGGGCGCGGACTGGCTCAGCCTGGGACTTGCGCTGGTGCTCGCCGCTGTCTACCTGCTGGGCACCGTCCTGGAGAAACGCCACTCCACGGATCCATCCCACTTCGATCCCCGGCCGTACTCGCCGCTGTGGCTGGGGGCCGTCTGCCTGCTCTGGCTGCTGTTGATCTGGACCAGCGCCGACTTCGTGTGGCTGGCGTTCCCGATCTTCTTCCTGCAGCTGCACATATTGCCGCTGCGGCTGACGCTGCCGGCGATCACGCTGAGCACGGTGCTGGTCATCGTTGCCCTGTGGTTCCACAACACCGGAGCGGACGGGGGTGCCCTGCAGCTGCCCATGGTGCTGGGGCCGGCATTCGGGGCAGCCTTTGCCGTGATCACGGGGCTGGCGTACCGGGCGCTCTATCTGGAAGCCGAAAGCCAGCGGCTCGCGGCCGAGGAACTTCGCCGCACCCGCGCCGAACTTGCCCGCAGCCAGCACGACGCCGGGACGCTCGCCGAGCGGGCCAGGCTGGCACGCGAGATCCACGACACGCTGGCCCAGGGCTTCTCCAGCATCGTGCTGATGGGCCGTTCGGCGGAGAAAGCGCTCGACGACGGGGATACCGCCACGGCCCGCCACCGGCTCCGGACCGTCCAGGAGACCGCGTCGGCCAATCTGGCCGAGGCCCGCAGCTTCGTCCGCGGCCTGCAGCCCCCCGCCCTTTCGGAAAACGCAGAGAATCCGGAGGGCACCTCACCGGAGGATCCGCTGGTGAACAGCCTGCGCCGGCTCTGTGAAAAGACCGAAACCGAAGCAGCCGCCCGCGGCGCCCGGCTGCACTGCCGCTTCGACCTGGAGGGGATCCCGGTGGAACTGCCCAACCCGTACCGGACCACCCTGCTGCGGGCCGCGCAGGCAAGCCTCGCCAACGTGTGGGTGCACGCCAAGGCGGACACCGCCGTCGTAACCCTGTCCTTCCTCGGCAGCGAAGTGGCGATGGATATTTTTGACGACGGCGCGGGGTTCCATCCCGCGGCGGTCACGGCCCCTGCCGGCCGCCCCGACGGCTCGGGATACGGGCTCAAGTCGCTCCAGGAGCGGGTGACGGCGCTGGCCGGCAGCCTGGACATCGAATCCGCACCCGGCGAGGGAACGGTAGTGGCTATCCGGCTCCCGCTCGGGGATCCAGCGGCAAGGAACGACCCGTGAACGACATCCGCGTGCTCCTGGTCGATGACCACCCGGTGGTCCGGGCCGGACTGCAGGCCATGCTGGGCGACTTCGAGGGCATCACGGTTGCCGCCGAGGCGTCCGACGGCGGCGCGGCGATCGCCGAGCTCTCCCGGCTCCATGCCCTCGGCGAGCCGGCCGACGTCGTGCTTATGGACCTGCAGATGGGCGCCGGCATGGACGGCGTCACGGCGACAGGCAGGATCAAGGCCGGCGAGGCCGGACAGCCCGCCCCGCCGGTGCTCATCCTCACCACCTATGATTCCGACGCAGACATCCTCGCCGCGGTCGAAGCCGGGGCCAGCGGCTACATGCTCAAGGACGCGCCGCCGGAACAGATCCGCCAGGCGGTGCTCTCCGCCGCGGCAGGCCAGACCGCGCTGGCCCCGGAGGTGGCCGCCCGTCTAATGGGCCGGATCCGCAATCCGCAACCGGCTTGGGGAACCGGGCCATTGCCAAGCAGCTGTTCATCTCCGAGGCGACGGTGAAGACCCATCTCGTGCATATCTACGGCAAGCTCGGGGTGGACAACCGCACGGCCGCCATCTCCGTGGCGACGCAGCGCAGGATCATCCGGCGCTTCTGAGCCGCCTTCGTGACCCGGCCGCAGCGCTCCTTCCCGGTTGCCCGGTGCCAGCCGTGCAACCTGCTGAACAATTGTGACAACGGAATTGTCCGGTGGCCGGTGCATAATGGCGCGATGGGGAACTCATCAAAACTTTCACTTGCCCTGGTTGGGCTCATAATCGGCGGCTCGTTGGTGGGCTGCTCCGACGGCCGCGCCGGCGCGCAGGACGCGGCGAAGCAACTGGCGTCCGCTGTCGCGGCGGTCGACGTCGGCTCCGTCGCGTTCGAAGGCAAGGACTCCGGAGCGGCCAATGAGCAGCTCAAAGCGGTCTTTAAGGCACTGGACCCGGTCAAACCCGTGGTCGAAAGCGGCGAACTGACACTGGAGAAGGACACCGCCACAGTCCCGCTGAACTACAGCTGGAAGGTCGGCTCCGGCGAGTGGAAATACACCACCTACGCCGAGCTGAAGAAGTCCGGCGACAAGTGGCTGACCATCTGGAACCCGGCGACGCTGGTTCCCGAACTGGCCGAGGGTGAAGTCCTTGGGACCTCGTCCCAGTCCCCGCAACGGGCGGAGATCCTGGGTGCCGGTGGCGCCAAGCTGGTCACCTACCGGCCCGTCGTGAACGTCGGCATCGACAAACCGCTCCTGGCTGCCGCCGATCCGGCGGCGTCCGCCACGCAGCTCGCCGGACTCGTGGGAGTGGACCCCGCGGCCTACGCCCAGCAGGTCCAGGCGGCCGGTCCCGAGGCTTTTGTCACCGCCATCACGCTGCGCGAGGAGGGCAGGACCATCTCCGACAGCCAGATCGGTGAGATTCCCGGCGCCCGCGCCATCCGCGACTTCCTCCCCCTGGCCCCCACCCGCACCTTCGCCCGCGCCCTGCTGGGCACCGCGGCCGAGGCCAACGCCGAACAGATCGAGAAGTCCGGCGGAGCGCTGAGGACCGGGGACACAACGGGCAGCGGCGGGCTCCAGCAGCAATACGATGCGCAGCTCCGCGGCAGCGACGGAACCCAGGTCTTCGCCGAAAAGGCCGGCCTCACCGCCGAGGAACGCCAGGCCCTGCTCAACGGCGGACGCCGGGTCCTCTTCCAGGTTGAGATGAAGGTCGGAACTCCGCTGCAGACCACCCTGGATCCCAACCTCCAGCAGCTGGCCGAGAACATTCTCGCCAAGGTCGGCCCGGCCTCGGCCATCGTCGCGCTCCGGCCCTCCAGCGGCGCCGTCCTCGCCGCCGCCTCGGGCCCGGGCAGCAACGGCTACGACACTGCGCTGCTGGGCCAGTACGCCCCCGGATCCATCTTCAAGATCGTGGACTCCCTGGCCATGATCCGCAACGGAATGACCCCGGATTCCACGGTGGACTGCCCCGCAACCCTGACCGTCGACGGCCGTACCTTCAAGAACGCCGAAGGCTACCCGGCCTCCTCGCTGGGCTCCGTGACGCTGCGCGATGCCTTCGCGCACTCCTGCAACACCGCCTTCATCAATGCACGGGACAAGGTCAGCCAGGCCCAGCTGGAATCCGCTGCCACGTCCCTTGGTATCGCCGTGGAGGCTCCCGCGCTGGGGGCCGGCGCATTCCTCGGCTCGGTTCCGGGCGACGCGTCAGGGACCGAGCACGCCGCCTCGATGATCGGCCAGGGCAAGGTGCTTATGTCCCCGCTGGCCGCCGCCATCATGGCCGGCTCCGTCGCCAAAGGCTCGCCCGTGGCGCCGCAGCTCGTCCTGAACCCCGGGGCCGATGAGGGTGCAGCCGCCGGCGCCGCAGCCACCCCGTCGGCGGGTTCGACGGCGTCGGCTGCCGCGCCAGCCGGTTCGCCGTCGTCAGCCGCCCCCGCTCCGGCGGCGACCTCCGGCACGCCGGTCGCCGCAGCGGAGGCCGCCGCCCTGGCGGACATGATGCGCGCCGTGGTGACCTCCGGCCACACCGGGTTCCTTGCCTCCGTCCCGGGCGCCCCGGTGGCCGCGAAGACGGGAACAGCCGAGTTCGGTTCCGACAACCCGCCCAAGACGCACGCCTGGATCGTGGCCGTGCACGGGGACCTGGCGGTCGCCGTGTTCGTCGAGGAAGGCGGGCTCGGCGCYACCGTGTCCGGGCCGCTGCTCAAGGAATTCCTCACCGCTGCAGGCTGACACCACCCCGCGCCCACGGCCGGGCGGCCCGGCCGTGGGAGGATGGAAGTGTGGCTCATATTGACGTTTCCAATATTGATTACTTCCTCTCCGACGGCACCCAGCTGCTTAACGGCGTGACCTTTAAGGTCCCGGACGGCTCCAAAACAGCACTGATCGGGCCCAACGGAACCGGCAAGACAACGCTGTTCAGGATCATTTCGGGCGACCTCATCGCGGACGAAGGAGTGATCGGGCGCTCCGGCAACATGGGCATCATGCGCCAGTTCGTCGGCCAGGTCCGGGACGAGTCCACGGTCCGTGACCTCCTCGTTTCCGCCGCCCCGCCCGCCCTCGCCGCCGCCGCCCGCGCCGTGGACGAGGCCGAACTGGCCATGATGGAGCACGACGACGAGCCCACCCAGATGAAGTACGCGCAGGCGATCGTCGACTGGGGCGACGCTGGCGGCTACGACGTCGAGACCGTGTGGGACGAGGTCTGCATGGCCGCCCTGGGCCTGCCCTTCGACCGCGCGCAGCACCGTCCGGCGTCGAGCCTCTCCGGCGGCGAGCAGAAGCGCCTGGTGCTCGAGGCGCTGTTCGCCGGCCCCGACCAGCTCCTGCTCCTCGACGAGCCGGACAACTACCTCGACGTGCCGGGCAAACGCTGGCTTGAGTCGAAGCTGAACGAGTCGAAGAAGACCGTGTTCTTCATCAGCCACGACCGCGAGCTGCTCAACAACGCCGCAGGCCGCATCGTTACCCTCGAGCCGGGCATCAACGGCGCCGGCGCCTGGATCCACGGCGGCGGCTTCGGCACCTACGTGGATGCCCGGGCGGACCGCAACGCCCGCTTTGAGGAGCTGCGCAAGCGCTGGGACGAGGAGCACGTGAAGCTCAAGGAACTCGTCAACATGTACAAGAACAAGGCCGCGTTCCGCTCCGACATGGCCAACCGGTACCATGCGGCGCAGACCCGGCTCGCGAAGTTCCTCGAGGCCGGCCCGCCCGAGGCGCTGCCGATCGAGCAGAATGTGCAGATGCGGCTCAAGGGCGGCCGCACCGCCAAGCGCGCCGTCGTCGCCGAAAAGCTGGAGCTCACCGGGCTGATGAAGCCGTTCTCGACCGAGGTCTGGTTCGGGGACCGGGTCGGGGTGCTCGGCTCCAACGGCTCCGGCAAGAGCCATTTCCTGCGGCTGCTCGCCACCGGCGGCACCGACCCGGAACGGGAGCACCTGCCGGTGTCCGACGTCGAGATCGCCGAGGTGCCGCACGAGGGCACCGTGAAACTCGGCGCCCGCATCCGGCCCGGCTTCTTCGCCCAGACCCATGTCCGGCCCGATCTTCTCGGCAAGACCCTGCTGGAAATCCTGCACCGGGGCGACGAACACCGCTCCGGGCTGGGACGCGAGGCTGCGGCCGGCGCCCTGGACGGGTACGGTTTGGCCTCGCAGTCGGAGCAGAAGTACGAATCCCTCTCCGGCGGCCAGCAGGCCCGGTTCCAGATCCTGCTCCTTCAGCTCTCCGGCGCCACCTTGCTGCTGCTCGACGAGCCCACGGACAACCTCGACCTGCACTCGGCCGAGGCGCTGGAACTGGCCATCGACCACTTCGAAGGAACGGTCCTGGCCGTCACACACGACCGCTGGTTCGCCCGGACCTTCGACCGTTTCCTGGTCTTCGGCTCAGACGGCAAGGTCTACGAGTCGGCCGAGCCGGTCTGGGACGAGAAGCGCGTGGAGCGCGCCCGCTAGGCCGTCCCTCCCTCACATCCGGCACGTTTGACGCCGACGCTCCCTCATCCGGTGAGGGAGCGTTGGCGTTTTTCGTGCGAAATGTGAGGGAGCGACGGGCCGTTCGCTCGGTCCCGGTACTATCCAGGGGTTTGATGCGCAGCGGAATGATTAAATGAGCATTCTGCGTTAGCATTTGTTCATGAGTACTGAAGAGCGCCACCGCCGCATCGGTGAGCTGCTGCGTCACCAGGAGCACGTGACGGTCGATGAGCTCATGGCCGAATGTGGTGCCTCGGGTGCCACGATCCGGCGTGACCTGGACGTACTGGCGCTCCACGGCGTTCTCCGCCGCGTCCACGGCGGCGCCCGGAGCCTGGTGCTGCGGGGCGGGAATCCCGAGTACGGCCAGCGCGAACTCGAGGACCATGCCGTCAAGGTTCGGATTGCGGCCGGCGTCGCCGCGCTGCTCAAGGACCGCTCCCATGTCTGGCTGGACAGCGGCACCACGGCCACCGAGGTCGCCCGCCAGTTGCGGCAACGGGAAATGACCCTGATGCCGATGTCGCTGCAGGCCGTCAACGCGATTGCTGACGGCGGCGCGGCTGGCGGCCGGCGTCCCGAACTGCTGTTGCCGGGCGGGACCCTGACCCCCGGGGAACTGTCCTTCCGCGGGCCCATGACGGAATCCAACATCCGCTCGCTGCGGTTTGATACGGCTGTCGTGACGCCCTGCGCGTTCGACCCCCGGGACGGACTGTTGGCCCACGACCTCGACGATGCGGCCGTCAAACGTGCCGGCCTGGAATCCGCCGGCAGGGTGATCGTTGCCTGCTCCGCAGGCAAATGGAACGCCAGCGCCGTTGCGCTTGTCGCTTCCTTGGCCGCCGTGGACGTCCTCGTCACAGACAAGCACCTGAGTCCCGAAGAACTTGCCCAGCTCGCCCAACACTCGGTGGAAGTAGTGATCGTATGACCAAGACGGCAACTCGCCCGCAACTTAATGCCGCCGCCGCGGCGACCTTCCTGATTTTCGGAATCAACGGGCTCGTGTTCGCCAGTTGGGCCGCCCGGATCCCTGCCGTGACGGAGATCCTGCATATCTCCTCGGGGCAGATGGGTACCTTGCTGCTGTGCGTGGCGGGGGGCTCCCTGATAGCCCTGCCCACCGCCGGCCACGTGGTGGGCCGCATCGGGACGGCGAATGCTGTCCGGGCCGCCGGCCTGGTCGCCGCCGTGGCCGGCGTCGGTGTGGCGCTGGCGCTGCTGGCGGAGTCCGTCCCCGGGACCGGCGTCGCACTGTTCTTCTTCGGCATGGGGATCGGGCTCTGGGACGTGTCCCAGAATATTGAGGGCGCTGACGTGGAACACAAACTCGGGCGCACCATCATGCCGCAGTTCCATGCCGCCTTCAGCGGCGGTGCGTTCCTTGGCGCCCTGATCGGCGCGGGCCTGGCGGGACTCGGCGTCGGGCTCCCGGCGCACCTGCTGGTGATCGCCGGCATCGTTGCCGTTCTGACCTTTGTCGCGCCGCGCTACTTCCTGCCGCACGCCCCGGCCCCCGCTCCCGCGGCCGGAGAATCGAAGGAAACCAAGGGCCGCTCGGCCTGGACGGACGGACGCACGCTGCTGATCGGCGTCGTGGTGCTGGGTGCCACGCTCACCGAAGGTGCCGGCAACGACTGGATCGCCAAGGCCGCGGTGGACGGACTGGACGCCACGGAGTCCACCGGCGCGCTGCTGTTTGCCGCCTTTGTGCTGGCAATGACCGCAGTGCGCTTCTTCGGCGGCCGGGCAATCGACGCCTACGGCCGGGTGGCTGTGCTGCGCACCAGCATGGCCGCCGCGGCCGCAGGGCTGGGGCTCTTCGTCCTGGCCGATGACCTCTGGGTGGCCACGGCCGGCGCGGTGCTCTGGGGAGCAGGGGCCGCCCTCGCGTTCCCGATGGGGATGTCGGCGGCAGCCGATGACCCGAAGTACGCGGCCGCGCGCGTGTCGGTGGTCTCCACGATCGGATACATCGCATTCCTGGCCGGTCCGCCGCTGCTGGGCTACCTCGGTGACCTGATCGGAATCCGGCTGGCGCTGCTGGCCATTATGATTCCGATTCTGGGTGCGCTGCTGCTCGCCGGCGCCGCGAAGCCCTTGCACGCCAGGTAAGCAGCCGCCGGGCGTCTGCATTCTCCTGGATGCATATGTTCTGGAAGTACAGCCAGAGCAGGAGCACCACCGGAACGGCAAGACATACGCTGCCAACCGTGTCCACCAGCCAGTGGGCGGACAGGTACGTGCGGCTTACCATCATTACGAGCACGCCAAGTCCGGCAAGGACCCATACCCAGGCGCGCCCCACAAGCAGGGCCACCACCACCAGGAACGCCGCGGTGCTGGCCACATGCCCCGAGGGGAAGGACCCGGTGTCGGTCAGGACAATCGTGTTCTCCGGCCGGTCCCGGAGAATCCCGGCCTTGAGGATCTGGGTGAAAACCAGGACGGCGACGCCGGCAGCAGCGGCGAAGATGGCAGTCTGCGGGCGTCTCCGCAGCAGCAGCGCCACGACCAGCAGCCCGTGGACCACCAGGACACCCCGGTAGCCGGCCACGTTGAGGGAGCCGTTGATTCCGTCCCAGAACGGGCTGCGCAGCGAAGTGATCCAGCGGGCCCAGCCTTCGTCCAGGCCCTGGAAGGGAGGCAGGCTGACGTCGGCCACCAGGAGCCCTCCCAAGACCACGCCCAGAGTGAGCAGTGCGGTGCTGGCCGCGAGCACGCGGCCCGTTGACAATCGCTGAGGGTCCAGCACTCGGGTCATTGCCCCATCCTAGCCAACCGGGCCGCCCGGCCCCCGCCGGAACCCGCCGCCGCACCATCCCCGACACCCCTCCCTCATGTGACTGCGTACCCGCCCGCGCCGGCAGTAAGGTGGTCGGATGCGTAGCATTCTAAGGAAGGCGCCGGGCCGGTTCGAGAGACTCGACCGGAAGCTGGTGCGCGCCGTGTCCAGCCTCCCCGCGGGCAGCCACGACGAGTTCTTCCGGCGGCTGTCCGCCGCGGCGAACAATGGCAAGCTCTGGATCGGCATCGCGGCCGCCCTGGCACTTTTCCCCGGGAGGACGCGGCGGGCCGCCCTCCACGGGCTGTTGGCACAGGCCGTGGCCTCCGCCGTTACGAACCTCGGCTTCAAGACCCTGCTTCCGCGGGCGCGCCCACTGCCGGAGCACCTTCCTGCGTTCAGGTTCGTCCATCCCCAGCCCACCAGCTCCTCCATGCCCTCAGGGCACTCCGCCTCTGCCGTGGCGTTCGCCCTCGGCGTCGGGCTGGTGCGGCCTGCCCTCGGCGCCGCCTTGGCCCCGCTCGCGGCGGGCGTCGCCTACTCCCGGGTCCACACGGGAGCGCACTGGCCTTCGGATGTCTTCTTCGGATCGGCGATCGGGGCGGGGGCGGCCATGGCGACCCGCAGGTGGTGGCCTGTGCGGCCGCCCTTCCCCGAGGTCCGGCGGACCCCCGTGGAAGCCGCAGAGCTGCCAGAGGGCGAAGGTCTGGCCATTGTGGTCAACACCCTCGGCGGCTCCTACGCCGAGGAAACGACCGACGCCCTTCAAAAAATATTCCCCAAAGCGTATATAAAGGAGGTCGGCCAGGACGGGGACCTGGCCGCCGAAATCTCGCGGGTCGCCACGAGGCCCGGTGTCGTGGCCCTGGGCGTCTGGGGAGGCGACGGCACGGTCGGCACCGCCGCTGCGACCGCCGTCGAGCACTCCCTCCCGCTCCTGGTCCTGCCGGGCGGGACCCTGAACCACTTCGCCCGGGATGCCGGAACCCCCAGCCTCACGTCCGCTGTTGCCGCCGCGACCCGCGGCGAAGCGGCACGGGCGGATCTTGGCCTGGTGGCCGTGGAGCGCGGACTCCCCGACAGCCCCGAGGTATTGCATCTGACCATGCTCAACACGGCAAGCATCGGCCTCTATCCGAACCTGGTGCGCCGGCGCGAACTGCTGCAGCCATCGCTGGGCAAACCCGTGGCCGGTGTGATCGCGATGTTCCGGACCTTTGCCGCCGGGACACCCACCACCCTGATCGTCGACGGGGTGCGGCACAAACTCTGGATCCTCTACGTCGGCCGCGGAAGGTACTACCCCCGCGACCATGCCCCGCTGGTCCGGCCCGTCCTGGACGACGGTGTCTTCGACCTCCGGCTGATCACGGCGGATGAATCCTTCGCCCGGCTCCGGCTGCTCTGGTCCGTGCTGACCGGAACCGTTGCCACCTCCCGGATCACCCACCTCAGCGAAAGAAGCAGTATCCGCGTGGAACCGGGGGATACCACCATGGTCCTGGCGGTGGACGGCGAGGTCATGCCCGGGGTCCGCAGCGTTGAGTTCTCCGTTCTGCCGGGCGCGCTGACGTATTACTCGCCCGCATCCTGACTGCCTGCGCCGTCATCCTCCCGGACTACCCTGATTCGACCCTGAATCATCCCTGAGACCGGCGAATTCCGCCTTCCACCTCGGTAGCGTGGTGTGTACACACCCCACTGCTAGGTAAAGGAACGCTTCCATGATCGAAGCACGAGGCCTGACCAAGGTTTACGGCGAAAAGACCGCCGTCGCCGGAGTCAACTTCACTGTCGAAGCCGGCCGGGTCACCGGTTTCCTGGGTCCGAACGGGGCCGGCAAGTCCACGACCATGCGCATGATCATGGGACTGGACCGGCCGACGTCGGGAACCGTCACCGTCAACGGCGCACCGTTCGCCCGGCACGCGGCGCCGCTGCGCGACGTCGGCGCGCTGCTCGACGCCAAGGCCGTCCACACCAGCCGCTCGGCGTACAACCACCTCCTGGCCATGGCCGCCACGCACAGCATTCCCAAGAAGCGCGTGCAAGAAGTCATCGAGATGACGGGCCTGGCCGATGTGGCCAGGAAAAAGGTCGGCGGCTTCTCGCTCGGCATGGGCCAGCGGCTCGGGATCGCCGCGGCGCTGCTCGGCGACCCGCAGACCGTCATCCTGGACGAGCCCGTTAACGGCCTGGACCCGGAAGGCGTCGTCTGGGTCCGCAACCTCGTCAAGTATCTGGCCTCCGAGGGGCGCACGGTGTTCCTCTCCAGCCACCTGATGAGCGAGATGGCCGTGACCGCGGACCACCTGATTGTGATCGGCCGCGGCAGGATCATCGCCGATGCGCCGATCCAGGACATCATCAACGGCAAGGGCCGGATCCGCACCCGCGTCCGCACCGACCAGCCGGACCAGCTGATGCACCTGCTCGCCGGCGACGGCGTGTCCGTGGAGCTCCAGGAGCACGAACTGCTCGAGGTCACCGGCCTGGATCCGCGCCAGATCGCCCGCGCTGCCCTGGACAGCCACGTCATGCTCTACGAACTCACCCCGCTCCAGGCCAGCCTCGAGGAGGCCTACATGGAACTGACCAAGGATGAGGTCGAATACCACTCGCTGATCACCACGGGCGCTGCCGCCCCCGCCCAGACCGGAGGCAACTAGCCATGAGCTCCACCACCCTCGAACCCTCCCGCCGCGGCGCCCACGCCGGTACCCCTGCCGGCGACAGCCTCAGCACCGGCCCGGGACCCAGCTTCCTGCGGGTGCTGAACTCGGAATTCATCAAGTTCCGCACCCTTCTGTCCACGCTGATTCTGCTCGGCTGCACCGTCCTGGTCGTTGTGGGCTTCGGAGCCCTCTCGGCCTGGGGCACGGGACAGTTCGCCGAAGCCGCGGCATCCGACCCGCAGGCCGCCGCCGCGTTCGCCGCGCAGGGCGGGGACCTCGCCGTCGGCGTCCCCACGTCCGGCATCGCGTTCGCCCAGCTGATCCTGGGATCCCTGGGCGTGCTGCTGATGAGTTCCGAGTTCACCACGGGCATGGCCCGCTCCACCTTCGCGGCCGTCCCCAAGCGGATTCCGGCGTTCGCCGCCAAGCTGCTCGTGGTCATGGTGACGGCGTTTGTCCTCACCGCGGCCTCCGTGTACCTGGCCGGCCTTGTGTCGCTGCCGATTCTGGACAACTACAACCTGAACCTGGACCTGGCCAGCTCGCAGTCGGTGAAAATGCTGCTGGTCAACAGCCTCTACGTCGCCGCCGTTGCCGCCATCGGCATGGCCCTGGGCTCGCTGATCCGCAACTCCGCTGGCGGCATCATGAGCCTGGTCGGGCTGTTCTTCGTGGCACCGATCGCCTTCCAGCTGATCCCCGGCGACTTCTTCGTCGAGGCCCGCAAGTACCTGCCCGGGAACACTGTCGAACCGATGACGGCCGTGCAGCACGTTCCGGACACGCTGGAGGCCTGGCAGGCCGCCCTCGTGCTGGGCGCCTGGGTCGTTATTCCGGTGGTCCTGGCCGCCGTGCTGCTGAAGAAGCGGGACGTCTAAGCCCATCGGGACCACCGTCTAGGCTCAGAGCATGACCGATGCAGTTGAAGTGAAGGACGCGCCAGCCGGCCAGGCTGACGCGTCCTTCGCTGAAATCACCGCCCGGCACCGGGGCCGGATCCGGCGCTACCTGTTCCAGCACCCGCGTGCCATGGATGCCGTCGTCGTGGCCATCTACTTGCTGCTGGTCACCCCCACCGCGGCGGAATCAATGCGCGACGGCGTCTGGCTGGTCGCCGTGCTGCTCGCGGCGGCCGCGGCGGCGCTGTCGTTCCGGCGGAGCCATCCCGTGCCCGTGGTGGCCGTGGTGACGCTACTCGAGGTGGGCGTGACGCTGCTTCACCCGTGGGGCTCCAACGTCTCCGCCGGGTTGTGGTTTGCGCTCTACGCCGTAGCGGTGGTGCGGAGCCGGCGTTTCGCGCTGGTGACCATGGCCGCGGCCACGGCCCCGCTGCTTTTTCTGTACCTCCAGCTGGCTGTTGGTCCGCTGGATGGCCGGCTGCCGGACATGGGAGTGAGCACGCCGGAGAACTTCCAGCTCATCAGCAGCATTGCGGCCGCCGTGAGCATCACCCTCTCCAACATCATCGCCACGGGGATTGGTATCTCGGTCCGGCAGCGGCGCGAACATGAGCATGAGATTGCCGCCTGGGCCGCGAGGGCCGCCCAACTCGGGTCGGTCACGGAACGCAACCGAATCGCCCGGGAAATGCACGACATCGTGTCGCATTCACTGACGGTGATGGTCAGCCTTTCGGACGGGGCCGCCGTCGTGGTCAAGAAGGACCCGGTGCGGGCTGCGGAAGTCCTCGGGGAACTCTCCCGCACCGGCCGCACCGCGCTGGCGGACATGCGGCGCGTCCTCGGCGTGCTGCGCGACGACGCGGCCCCCGGCCGGGCCCCGCGCGAACCGCTCGTGGCCGGGGACAATCTGGGCAAACTGCTGGAAGGCTTCCGCGCCGCGGGGCTGCCGCTCCATTACACCCACACCGGACCGTCGCTGCCGGACGACGCCGCGTTCCAGCTGACGGTGTACCGGATACTGCAGGAGTCGCTGACCAACGTGCTGCGCTACGGACGTTCCCTGGGCCGGGTGGATGTGGCCGTTGCCCGGGAAGGGTCCACAGTCACCATCGACGTCGTCGACGACGGCAGGGGCTCCGTAGACACGGGCGGATCAGCGGCGCCGGTGCGGGATTCCTCCAGGTCCGTGGGCTCCGGCCGGGGCCTGGCCGGCATGCTGGAGCGGGCCCGGATCTACGCGGGAACCGTCGAGGCCGGACGCAGCTCCGACCGCGGCTGGCGCGTCCACGCCGTCCTGCACTGGAACGGCGACAACGAAAGCGAGGGCACATGAGTCATTCGGAACCGCTGAGCGGGACCGGACCGGTCCGTATCCTGCTGGTGGATGACCAGCCGCTGCTGAGGATGGGCTTCCGCCTGATCCTGGAGGGCGAGGATGATCTGGAGATTGTGGGCGAGGCGTCCGACGGCGCCGAGGCGGTGCGCCAGGTCCGGCTGCTCGCGCCCGACGTCGTCCTGATGGATGTGCGGATGCCGGTGCTGGACGGGATCGAGGCCACGCGCGCCCTCACCGCCTCCGGTGCCCGGGCAAAGGTCATTATCCTGACCACCTTTGACCTCGACGAATACGCGTTCGCCGGGCTCCAGGCCGGCGCCTCGGCCTTCCTGCTCAAAGATGTGGCGCCTGCCGAACTGATCAGCGCCGTCAGGGTGGTGGCGAGTGGCGACGCGGTGGTGGCGCCCCGGATCACCCGCCGGCTGCTGGAAACGTACGTCCGGAGCGGCCGTGCAGGGGCAGCACCCGGTGGCGCCACGGGCCAGGGATCGCCCGCATCGTCCGGCAGGGCCCGGCCGGCAGGGGATCCGCTGCTGGAGGACCTGACCCCGCGCGAAACCGAGATGCTCGGAGCGATGGCGGAGGGGCTCTCCAACGCCGAGATCGCGCACCGCTACTTCCTCTCCGAAGCCACCGTGAAGACACACGTGCGTCGGATCCTCAACAAACTGCACCTGCGCGACCGGGTCCAGGCCGTGGTGTACGCATACGAGACCGGCCTGGTGGTGCCCAGCAATCCGGACTACTGATTCGAGGGCCGGCGAGGACGGCTTGCCAGGGCGGAGAGCCTGAAAGAGTGGTTTCAGGCACATTGCCGAATTGCCTATGAGGCAACTTTTCTTGTCTCCTAGGCCCTGTTCCTGGAGCTGTGCCCGGATAGCCCGTCCGTCATTTGTGGGATTGCACAGAACGGGCGCTTCCCGGCCCGGTCTAGTGTGAAACGTCAATGTGGTCCGCCGCACAACTTTTCCACGAGCCACCGCGGGCCGAACAATCCACGAAGGACGGCGCTTCATGCAGGCTGACCCACAGCTCTCCAAATCCCTGAAACCCCGGCATCTGTCCATGATCGCCATCGCCGGCGTGATTGGCGCCGGACTGTTCGTCGGCTCCGGCGCGGCGATCCAGCAGGCGGGCCCGGGCATTCTGGTCGCGTACACGGCGGCGGGACTCGTCGTCATCCTGGTCATGCGGATGCTGGGTGAGATGGCCGCGGCCAACCCGGAAACAGGATCGTTCTCGACCTACGCGGACAAGGCCCTGGGCCGCTGGGCGGGGTTCAGCATCGGCTGGCTGTACGCCTGGTTCTGGATCATCGTGCTGGGCATCGAGGCCACCGCGGGGGCGGCGATCATGCACCGCTGGGTTCCGGGGATCGACCAATGGGTCTGGGCGTTGCTCCTGATGGTGCTGCTGACCCTGACCAACCTGGGCTCGGTGAAGTCCTTCGGCGAGTTCGAGTTCTGGTTCGCCTCCATCAAGGTCGCGGCGATCGTGCTGTTCCTGCTCTTCGGCGTCGCCGCAATCCTGGGCTTCATCCCCGGCGTTCCTGCCCCTGGAGTGAGCAACCTGCTGGAAAACGGCGGCTTTATGCCCAACGGTCCGGGTGCGGTACTGGCGGGCATCCTCGTAGTTGTCTTCTCCTTCTTCGGCGCCGAGATCGCCACCATCGCCGCCGGTGAATCCGAGAACCCCGTCGACGCTGTCAAGAAGGCCGTGAAATCGACCGTCTGGCGCATCCTCGTCTTCTACATCGGCTCCATCGCGATCGTGGTCACCCTCCTGCCCTGGAACTCCGCTTCCGTGGCCAAGAGCCCGTACGTTGCCGTGATCGAGCTCTACGGCATCCCCGGCGCCGGCACCATCATGGACATCGTGGTGCTGACCTCCGTGCTGTCCTGCCTCAACTCGGGCCTGTACACCGCCAGCCGGATGCTGTTCTCGCTCTCCCTCCGCGGTGACGCGCCGAAGTCCTGGATGCGGATCTCCAAACGGGGCGTTCCGGCTGCCGCCGTCCTGGCCTCCACCGTGGTGGGCTTCATTACGGTCGGCCTGAACTACATCGCCCCGGACACTGTGTTCCTGTTCCTGGTAAACACCTCAGGGGCCATCGCCCTGTTCGTATGGCTCGTGATCGCCAGCTCGCAACTGATTCTGCGCCGCCGCATGGGCGCCGCGGCCAAGGACCTCCAGCTCAAGATGTGGCTCTTCCCGTACCTGACCTGGGTGGCGATCGTCAGCATCGTCGCGCTGCTGGTCGGCATGCTGGTCCTGGATTCCACCCGCGAATCGCTGCTGCTCTCCCTGGCCCTCGCCGCCGTCGTGGTGGGTGTCGGCCTCTGGCGGTACCGCAAGAACGGGACCAAGACCGGCGAAACCGGGGCGCCCGCCGGGTCTCCCGCGGAAGCACCGGCCGAGGACGCCACCGTGGGTGCCGGACCGGCGTCGTAGCTTCCGGAGGCACCGTCCGGCGCACCGCGGGACATGCCCATTCCTGCCGCGGAGCGTTGGACAGAATGCCACTATGTCCGTTCGCCGCTGCCAGGGGAGGGCATGTCCCGCGACCGGCCGGCGGCTGGGACTGCTCCCGCTCCAACCACAGCGCCCTCACAGGAAGGCCCTAGCCAGGGCATAGTGCGCCGCGGTTCCATGGACGCATGACCTCTACTCCGCAGCCGCCGCACGAACCACACCCCAACCACGACCGCGGCCTCGAATTCGACCTCTCCACCCTCATGAGCCGCCGCTCGCTGGGCATGTTCCTCGGTGCCGGCACGGCCGCCGCCCTCGCGGCCTGCACCCCGGGCGGCTCGTCCACGGGCGCCGCGTCTGCGACGGCCGCGGCGACGGAGGGATCGACGCCGGCAGCCTCCGGCAGCGCGGTGGCTACGGGCACACCCTCCGCCTCGCCCACGCTGACCCGCGCGATCGCCGAGTGCGGCGTGGAAATCCCCCAAGAGACCGCCGGACCGTATCCCGGCGACGGCTCCAACGGCCCCAATGTGCTGGCCGCCTCGGGCGTGGTCCGGCAGGACATCACCTCCAGCTTCGGGACCTCCAGCACCACGGCCGACGGCGTGCCGCTCACCGTCACCCTGACCCTGCTCGACAACGCCAGTGGCTGCGCACCCCTGGCCGGGGCCGCCGTGTACGCCTGGCACTGCGACAAGGACGGCAAATACTCCATGTACGACGCCGGGCTGAAGAACGAGAACTACCTCCGCGGCGTGCAGGAGGCCGACGCCAACGGCCAGGTCACCTTCCGGACGGTTTTTCCAGGCGCGTACAGTGGGCGCTGGCCGCACATCCACTTCGAGGTCTTCGAGTCGATGGACAACGCGACGGCGGCCGGCCAGGTCCTCGCGGTGTCCCAGATCGCGCTGACGGACGTCGCCTGCAAAGACGTCTACGCCTCGGCCGGATACGAAGCCAGCGCCCGGAACTTCCCCCGGACCACGCTGAAGTCGGACAATGTGTTCCGCGACGACGGCGGCATCCACCAGCTCGCCGCGATGACCGGATCAGCGTCCGGCGGGTACACGGCCGGACTCAACGTCACCGTGTAGGGATCTACCGGCCAGCGGCACGGCGCTAGACTCGGAGCCATGCCTTCACAGCCCAGCGCCGCAGCCCACATCCAGGACCTCGGCGCGTACGTCACCGCGTCGCCGTCGAGCTTCCATGCCGTCCACGAGGCCGCCCGCCGGCTCGACGGGGCAGGATTTACCGCCCTCGATGAACTGCAGCCCTGGGGCACGGCCGACGGCGGCGGGAAGTTCTACGTGATCCGCGACGGCGCGATCATCGCCTGGGTGACGCCGCCGTCGGCCGGTCCCACCACCGGTTTCCACATCCTGGGCGCCCACACGGATTCGCCGTCGTTCAAGCTCAAACCCAAACCCACCACCGGCAAGTTCGGCTGGCTGCAGGCCGGCGTCGAGGTGTACGGCGGTCCGCTGCTCAACTCCTGGCTGGACCGCGAACTGCAGCTCGCCGGGCGTCTGGTGATGCGGGACGGCACCCAGCACCTGACCGCCACGGGGCCGCTGCTGCGGTTCCCGCAGTTGGCCATCCACCTGGACCGCGCCGTGAACGAGGGGCTGGCCCTGGACAAGCAGCAGCACATGAACCCGGTTTACGGGCTCGGGGATCCGGCGGGCGAGGACCTGCTGGGGCTGCTGGCGGACCGGGTTGCGGGCGCGGACGTGGACGCAGCGCAGATCGGCGGCTACGACGTCGTCATCGCGGACACCCAGGCCCCCGCCGTGTTCGGCGCGAAGGGCGAGTTCTTCGCCTCCGGCCGGCTGGACAACCTCTCGGCAACCCACGCCGGGCTTGCCGCTCTGATCAACCATGCCGCCGGGCCCCTGCCGGCCGGGGCTCCGATCGCCGTGCTGGCCGCGTTCGACCACGAGGAGATCGGCTCGGCCTCCCGTTCCGGCGCGAGCGGACCCATCCTCGAGGACATGCTGGTGCGAATTTCCGACGGCCTGGGCGCCTCGGCGAGCCAGCGGCGGCAGGCGTTCGCGGCGTCGTTCTGTGTCTCCGCCGACGCCGGGCACGCCGTCCATCCCAACTACGCCGAGCGGCACGATCCGGCCAACCGGCCGGTGTTGAACGGCGGCCCGCTGCTGAAGATCAACGCCAACCAGCGCTACGCCACGGACGCCACCGGCGCCGCCCTCTGGGCGCGGCTGTGTGCGGACGCCGGCATCCCGTACCAGGAGTTCGTCTCCAACAACGTGATGCCCTGCGGTTCGACGATCGGGCCGCTCACCGCGACCCGGCTCGGCATCAGGACGGTCGACGTCGGCGTGCCCCTGCTCTCGATGCACTCCGCCCGTGAACTTTGCGGCGTGGAGGACCCCTACCGGCTCGCGAAGGTGACGGAAGTCTTCTTCCGCACGCGGGCGTAGGGCTCCTGGCTGTTTATCCGGACCACAAAGTTGGTGCGGATAGCCACATTGTCGCCCGACTTGCCTAGTGGATGAGGCCGGCCAAGCCTACGGTGGAAAAATACGGATGCCCGTGGGCATGCGGCCCAATGGTTCCGGGCCGCATGGCGGAGAGACTTACCGTCTCACCACCCGCAGGACACCCGTAACAACTAGCTGAACGCGACAGCAGGTACCGGGAAGCCGGTGCCGCTGGCAGGAACAGGGGTGTGTAGACCCCGGGATCATGCCGCTGCGTGGTTGTGCCGCGACTGATGGAGCCGAAAATGAAGTCTGCGTTAGGATTTTTCTCCCGCATCCGGTTTTCGTCCGCCTGTTCTGGGACTGAAAGATCGTGACGGCCACATTGGGCGGACTGATCGCGCCAGGCAAGCGTGTCTTGTGGGTATCTTCAAGCGGTGGACACTTGGCCGAACTGAAGAAGATTGCCGACTTGTATCCGGATCCGGACCCAGAATCCATGTGGGTCACCTTTGACACCCCTCAGGCCCAGTCCATGCTCGCCGGCCACAATGTGCACTTCATTTCCCCCGTTGGAACCCGGGATGTGCTGGGCACCCTGCGCACGCTACTGACCGCATACAGAATTCTTCGAAGTGGGTCTTTCGACTACGTAGTGAGCACCGGAGCCGCAGTAGCCGTCTCCTTCTTGCCGGTTGCTTCCGCGATGGGGGTCCGAGCGCTTTATGTGGAGAGTTTGGCGAGAACACACGCGGCGTCCACCACGGGGCGGATCCTTGGCTTGTTTCCTGCCGTGCGGACCTACACTCAATATGAACGCTGGGCGAATGACCGGTGGAAATTCGCAGGATCCGTGCTGGACAACTGGGAAGTCCGGTCTCGGGGCGGCGGGACCCCGGTCAAGAATGTGCTGATTAGCCTGGGCACCATCCAGCCGTATCGATTCGACCGGGCCGTCGATGCGATGAAGGCGATGCTTCCCGACGACTGTTCAGTGACCTGGCAGCTCGGGGCAACGTCACGTCATGACCTGCGCGGAGCGGCACACCGTGAATTGCCCTGGGTGGAGATGGGGCAACTCATTAGGGAGGCAGACGTGTTTGTTTGCCATGCCGGTGTGGGTTCTGTCCTGCAGGCGTTGGACAACGGCGCCGTTCCGGTTCTAGCCGTTCGGTCGGCGCACTACGGTGAGCATGTGGATGACCACCAGGAGCACTTTGCCCGGGAAATTCTTAGCAGGGGCCTCGGCAGGGCCCTTGAGTTGTCGGGCAGCGGAAACGGAGTGCTTGACGAAGTGGCCCAGTTGGAGCCGCACAAATCGGTCGGGAAGGGGGCCGCAACGGCGCTTCCGCCCGTGTCGGTTCGGGTGGGGGCGGACCAGCTGAGGAGTTTCTGGTCCCGTGGCCGAGGCAGCCAAGGAGAACCCTAGCGCAGGCACCCCAACATAATGGCGGGTCGCTGGACTCGAGGGCGGCGGGCAGGCCCACGAGAATGCTGGGGGTGGTTGTCCCGACGCTGCTCGATGAGGACGGGTCCACTTACCGGTCCGTTTGGTCCGAGAAGGGGAAGTCTGCGGGATTGTGCAGGTGGCCTCCACGAACATGGCGGGGCTGCGCCCCCATTCCGAGGACGCGGCTCAGCCCGCTCCGGCAGAACACTTAGATCGTGGACAACAGAGGGGTCGCTAAACAGCCAACGGGGACGCCTCGCGGGCCAACTCCGGTGATGGCGAGGTTCCCACGGCCGACACGAGGCACGTCAATTGGGAACGGGACTGGACCGCCAGCTTCCGATAAATCGCGGTGAGGCGCACCTCAACCGTTCTAACGGACACGAACAGCGTCGCGGCGATCTCCTTGTTGCGCCGGCCCCGGGCCACCAGCTGAACAAGTTCGCGCTCCTGGTCCGAGAGCAGCAGCAGGGCCGGGCTCTGGATCTCCGGAGTATTCCCCACGCCGTCGCCAAGCAACCTGGCGTCGAGATGTTGTGTCCAGGACGCGGCGCCCGACTCTTCGAAAAGCGCCTTTGACCTCAGAAGGGCGTTCTTGGCGTCCTTGTGCCTGCCGGAAGACTCCAGCCGCTCGGCGTAGCAAAGAAGCGTTCTGGCCCGCTCGAAGAGGGAATCGTCCTTCTGCCACGAATCCAGGGCCTGAACGAAGAGCTCCAGGGAGCGTTCCCCCTCCGCGACCAAGGCGCGGGAGCGGGACACGGCCATCAGCAGCCATCTGGATTTCAGGCCGGCTGACCTGTATTCCATCCTGGTGAGGGCACGGGTGGCCTCGCGCCGTTGACCTGACCTGACGAGCACTTCAACCAGGTCCGACTCGCAGCGCAAAAGGGCGGGGTTGCTGAAGTCCATGCCAATTTCGGCAGCCCTGGACAGTAGGGCACCCGCCTCTTCAAGATCGCCGCGCATCAGCGCAAAATGCCCCTGCCACGCGAACAATTGCGCTACCGTCCGCGGAGGCGCGTCGGCGCTGACAAACTTCTGGGCCTCTGCGAGACAAGCCTGAGCCTCCACCGTGTCACCGACTGAATGGGCCCGCCAAAGTAGGAAATTGTTGCGCATCCCGCGGTGATACTGCTGGCTGGAAGCAGAACGGGCAATCTCGTCGATGAGTGCAACGGCGGAACGGAAGTTTCCGGCGCGGATTTCGTTGTCGGCGGCGAAGTACCTTGCAGTCTCACTCCAGTTCCCATCCCTGGCCGCGCTCAAGTTCCGGACAAGGGAAAAGAGGTCGCGGGCTCCTTCGTAGTTCTCCGAATACGTCAGGACGCGGCCCGTGAGCAGCAGCGACGCGGGGGAACTGGTGGCGCCGCCGTCGGCAGTTCGCGAGATCCGGTCGACGCTCCCCTTGACGGCGTCAGCCAGAAGCCTTGCGCGCTGGTTCACGGCCACGGATTCGCCGGATGCTTCACCCAGGAATTGCTCCGCATGCTCCAACAGTTGCCCGGCGTCCTCGACCTGCCAACGTTCAGCCATGTGCAGGGCACCGATGGACAGCAGGCAGGCAGAGAGTCCCGGATCGTGATGCCCGAATTCCTTGATCAGCCGAATCATCATGCTCGGCCCCATGGAATTGCCCTTCATCAGTTCGATCTGGAAATCGAGCCCGGTGAGCCGAAGTGTCAGGGCCCGGTTTTTCGTGATCCGTTGGGCCCAGTCCAGATAGCGTTTCGCGTGGACGAATTCACCCCTGCTGAAGAACAGCTCCGCGACCGTGCCCAGCCTGGCAGCGGTCTCCGCCTCCGAGGGGTTGATGGCGAGGGCTCGCTCGATGTACTCGACCGCGGATGGCGTCTCCTCCGCCCGCACAAGCTCAACGGCATGCCGGAGCAGGCTGAAAGACGTGTCCCGGCGCATCGCCGGGGTGTAGCTCAGATGCCACGGCCACGCCTGGTGATCCGCGGTTTCGGCGGCCGCAGCCAACTCGCGGTGATGTGCGGTTCTTTCCGCCGGCTGCATAGCCGAGAAAATATGGGCCCGCAGCATTTGGTTCTGAATTCTGACATGCGATCCGGTTCGGACAGCGATTCCGGCGGAAACAATTTCATCCACGCCCGCCCATAGGTCCCCCGGCATTTCTTCTAGAAGGCTGGCGCTGCTCCGGGAAGAAAGGGAAAGGAGATCAACTGCCCGCCGCGCAAGCGGCGAAAGCCCCGAAATCGATGCCGCCAGATCAGGCTCGAAGCTTCCATTCCAGTGCAAAGGGACGGGGAGGGCGCAATTCTCCTGGACTTGGCGCCTTATCAGCTCATCGTAGAGCTCAATCGATGCCAAAGGATTGCCGTGAGTGGCCGCGGCAATGGCATGGACAGCCGTCTGGCCGACCTGTCCAGATGTCGTGGATTCGAGCATTCTCACAGTGTCGCTATGGCTCAGATTCTCCAAGTGAATAGTGGCCATCCGGGCAAACGGACTGTTCGGCGACTCGCCGCGCATGCTGAGCATGAGCACAAGCCCCGTGCCCGCGAGACGGCGGGCCAGGAAGCCGAGAACTGTCTGGCTGGCAGAGTCCAGTTCCTCAGCGTCGTCAATACCTACAACCGTCCGGTGCCCAGACCATTGCCGCAGGGCTGAGAGGAGCATCGTCGACAGGTCTGAGGCGTCGAGGTTTCCGCGCGGTGAGGATGCCACATAGTCGACCAGGGGCTCGAGTGCGGGGTCATCGATTCCGTGGAGCAACGCAGTCAGGCCGGAAAAACGCCAGGTGGATTCCGAAGGATTGGCCCGGAGGAGAATGGTTCGGTGCTCGTGCAATTTCGGAACCTCGGCCAGCAATGACGACTTGCCGCTGCCGTGTCCTCCCGTGACAATCAGGGCGGATTCCCTTGGACTGCGGATTAGCGCACGAATCCGCGCAAGTTCCTTGTTGCGGCCGAACAAAACCATGACTGCCCCCATTCCACCCCGAGAGACCATTCAGCCAGGGTTTCCGAAGAGAAGAATCAGGTCCCGAACTGACATATATACCTCCGCACGCCAACGCTTGTTGCAAAACGAAGGCCCGGGTCACGCTCGGGGTTGGAGCGAAGGCCCTGACCAAAATGGCTGTGCTTTTTGCAAATATAGCCGGGGGCATGCCGGGGGCCTAGGGCGCCGAAATAGTCGAGTAGGGCATCGGATGAAGTCGAGTAGTTTTCCTGTCCAATACTC